>JAGRKB010000025.1 GCA_020442425.1 Alphaproteobacteria bacterium
CTCTAGACGAAGGGGACAGCCTTGAAGAACAGGCGCTCTTATACCTTCATTTTGCGGAGCATTTCAAGTGCTTTTTTTCATTTTTCTTAAATTCTTTTGCTAGGTCGAGAAAATCAAAGGTTTTCCAAGGGCTGACCAAGGTTTTCTTCATAAAATCAGGGCCGATTCAATATGAAACGGCCCTAATACTCTTTTTTGCCCACTCCTAATCGTGGTCGTGGGAATCCTTGTGGAACATATTGGTATGTACCGTGTCTTTCAGGAAAAGTGTTCCGATAACCACTGTCATTAAGGCAACAATGATCGGATACCAAAGTCCTGCGTAAATATTTCCAGATGCGGCTACCATTGCGGTTGCAACAAGCGGTAACATACCGCCAAACCACCCATTTCCGATATGGTACGGAAGCGACATTGAGGTATAGCGAATATTTGCAGGGAACAATTCAACCAGATAGGCTGCAATTGGACCATATACCATCGTCACATACAAAACCATGACCGTCAGGATCAGGATTGTCACCGGATAGTTGATTTGATCCGGATCTGCACTTCCCACGTAGCCAGTTTCTGTCAACGCATCGATATATTTTTGTTTATTGAAATCACTCACTTCATCAAGTTCTTCGATCGTGATGTCTCCAATTTTTGTAACAACGGCTTTCCCATCTACTGATGGCAGGGTTTCAAAGTTCATCCCTGCTTTTGTCAGAGCATCCTTAACCTTATCACATTTTGTGAATTTGGTTGTCGGCAACACAAAGAGATGAAAACCGCAATCATCCGCTGCAACAGATACTTTTACATTTTCCTGAAAAGCCTCCAGTTGAGGATTAACGTAGTGCGTCAACATCTGGAACATCGGAATATATGTCAGAGCGCCTAGCAAACATCCAAAGAGAATAATCTTTAGACGTCCTATTTTATCGGACAGACTTCCGAAGAAGATGAAGAACGGCGTTGCAATCAACAAGGATGCACCAATCAGGAGATATGCCGTTACGTAATCAACTTTCAGATTAATTGTCAGGAAGAACATGGCATAGAATTGCCCTGTGTACCAGATTACCCCTTGCCCTGCTGTTGCCCCTAAAAGTGCCAGCAGCACAAATTTGTTATTCGGATAACGGCAGAAGCTATCGTACAGAGGAGATTTGGAAGCTTTTCCTTCTGACTTAATTCTTTTAAAGACAGGACTTTCGTTCAGCTTCATACGAATATAGAGAGAGAAAATCAGCAAGAATACTGAAACAAGGAACGGTAAACGCCACCCCCACTCTTTAAAAGCTTCATCGTCAATTAATCCTCGGCACGAACCAATAACAACCAAGGACAAGAAGAATCCCATCGTCGCTGTTGTTTGAATCCAACTGGTTGATTTACCGCGCTGACCTTCCGGAGCATGTTCTGCCACATAAGTTGCGGCTCCTCCGTATTCTCCACCCAGAGCCAAACCTTGTAGCAAGCGCAAGCTGACGAGAATGACCGGAGCCATCCATCCGATTGTATCATAGGTTGGCAATACCCCTACGGCGGCTGTCGAAACACCCATTACGAGGATGGTTACAAGGAATGTGTATTTTCTACCGAGCATATCGCCCAATCTTCCAAAGACCAAGGCCCCGAACGGTCGTACGATAAATCCAGCCGCGTAGGTTGCGAATGCGGACAGCAAGGCTGCTGTTTCATTTCCCGGAGGGAAGAACAAGGCGGCAAAAAAAGGCGCCAGCGTTGCATAGAGGTAGAAGTCATACCACTCAAAAACAGTTCCTAAAGAAGATGCAATGATGACCTTGCGCTCTTCTTTTTTGACCTCGGCTTCACTCAGTGTAGTCTCTGGTATTGTGGCGTCCATTCCGGCCTCCCGTGCAAATATTTTGTTCCTAATATTGTACGAGCTTGCAGCCTGAAATTGCTATGCGCAATGCAATATAAACCCAAACTATTGTTTCGAATTTTATCTATTTCTTTCTACAATTCCTTCTAATGCCAGCAATTCCGACATTGTCTGGCGACGCCTGATTTGTTCGACATTTTCACCATCCAACAGTATTTCAGGGCAAAGAGGTCTGGAATTGTAATTTGAAGACATAGATGATCCATAAGCTCCGGCGTTATGAATTGTAATAAAATCTCCAACTTTTATAGGAGGAAGTAATCTGGTTTGAACAAATCCTCCTTCTTCTTGCGTAAACATATCGCCCGATTCACAGAGTGGCCCCGCAACGACTGAGAGAATGGGGTGGCCTTCTACTGCGTTTCCGTTTTCTGTGCTGGCGGTCATTTCATGGTAACTTCCATACATTGCCGGACGCACCAACTCCGTGAACCCTGCGTCTACCAGAACGTAGTGTAGACTTCCCATGGTTTTTACTGCGCGCACTTCGGTAATCAACTTTCCTGATTCTGCAACCAAGTACCGGCCAGGTTCTATTTCAAGATTTACCTTATGCCCCAGATGCTCCTCGATTTCTTTACGAGCTTTATCCCAGAGTGAAAAGTAGTGTTGAGGATCAATCGGCATCTCTTCCTTTTTATAAGGAACTGATAATCCTCCTCCGGCAGAAATATTTTCTACATCCAGATTTTCTTGCTTAATCAGATTAATCATTGCCTCACAGACTTGAGACAAATGATCATAATCTGCTCCAGACCCGATATGCATATGCACACCGACAAGATTTAAGTCGTATTGCCTGATGAGTTGAAGAGCTTGCTGTACATCTGCGTACCAAATGCCGTGCTTGCTGGTTTCTCCGCCGGTGTTTGCTTTCTGGGAGTGGCCATGCCCAAATCCGGGATTTACTCTAATCCAGACTTTATGCCCTTTATGCAGCTCGCCAATTTGAGAAAGCATATCCAGTGATCCGGCATTGATTGTAATATCGTTATGATGGACGAAATCCAGAGTTTCCCGATCCATCAAATCTGCTGTGAAGACAATCTGGTCTTTTGAAAATCCCGCTACCATCGCGCGTTCAATTTCGCCCTTAGATACGGCATCAACAACAACGCCCTGATCTTTCATCAAGGATAATATATGGATATTTGAGCATGCTTTCTGGGCGAATCTGATCGTATCGAACTGCTTTAAATCTGAAATGCGCTTGCGAATAATTTCTGCATCATAAATCCAAACAGGGGTTCCATATACTTTGACAATATCTTGTAGCATCAAACTCCGCCTTTTTAATGTTATTAATCAGCAAGACATGCATCAGAGATCATAAACTCTACGTTATCGACACCATTCCAATGATTGACTTTGAATTGCCCAAGAAAGTGGATCAATCTTCCGCCTTTTGCCTTTAGCAATATGTCTCCGAGAGGCGTTCCTACTGCACGAAAAGCCATAGCCTTCATGCGCTGCCCCCCATCGGCCTCGGTCATCTGAATGCGAACGTGATGTTCTCCGACGATATCCACCATTGCAATTCGCATTGAGGGCAGGATAAATCTCGGCTCAGGATTTTCTTGACCAAAAGGCCCAACATTGTCTTCGAGAAGTTTAACAAAATCAGGGCGAATTCCACGAATAGATGCTATTGCATCAACTTGTTGTTCAATAACAACTTCAGAGCCTCCCATAATTTTTTCAGCATGTTCCAAGAAGAACTGATCCAACTCTTCAATTTTTTCAGGCTCAACAGTAAATCCTGCCGCCATAGCATGCCCGCCGCCTTTTAGCACCAGACCCTTTTCTTTGGCTGCCATAAAGAGCGCTGCCATATTAAATCCCGCAACGGATCTGCCCGAGCCGCGACCTTCAAGCTCGCCTGACATTCCCCGAGCAAAGGCAATACAGCACGCAGGCCTTCCAAATCGTTCTTTGATTTGCCCCGCGACCAATCCGTTTAATCCAGCGTGCCATGTTTCGTCCCAGACCATGATAATCGGGCGCTCTGCCAAGTTGCGTTGCTCGATTTGATCGAGCGCTTCGCTCATCATATCATTCTGGATGGATTTACGTTTGGCGTTACAATCGTTGAGCGTCCACGCCAGATTTTTTGCCTCTTCGGCATCTGTGCAAGAGAGTAATTTCGCGCCTAAGTCTGCCTGATGCACTCGAGAGCCAGCATTAATGCGCGGCCCCAAAACAAAGCCTGCATCCATCGGTGTCGGGTCTTTCTTTATGCCACCAACATCACACAAGGCTTTTAGTCCGATATTCTTATGCTGAGCCATTTGTACGAAGCCGATGCGCACCAGCAACCTATTCGGGCCTGTCAAAGGCACCATATCACAAACGGTTCCAAGCGCCACGATATCAAGCCACTCTTTTAAGGGGGCTTCGGACATATTTTTTTCTGCATAATAGCCTGTATCACGCAAAACACGATTGATAGCAACACAGGCCAAAAACGTTACGCCGACGGCTGCGAGCATATCTAAATCAGATGTATCGTCTTTGCGTTTTGGATTGATAAGCCATTTGCTGGCGGGTAAGTGATCTCCTTGCTCATGGTGATCGAAGATACAAATATCTAATCCCAGTTCACGCCCCTGCTCAATCACTTCAAAAGAGGTTGTGCCGCAATCCGACATTAAAACAATGTCTGCCCCGTCATCTTTGAGTTTTTTTAGAGCCTTGGTATTCGGGCCATAGCCCTCTGTCATGCGGTCAGGGATATAAACGGGCAAATCAATCCCAAGATGATTAAAAAACTTTTTCCATACAGCTGCCGAGGTTGATCCATCGACATCAAAGTCACAAAACGCTGAGAATTTCTTTCCCTGACAGATTGCTTCGGCAGCCCAATTGGCAAAACCTTCCATATCTTTTAATGCAAGCGGGTCAGGAAAATCCGTGGCCAGGCGCGGAAATAGGAAGGATTGTACTTTTTCAGGTTCGACATTCCGAGATACCAAAAGACGTGCCACGATTTCCGGCACAGAGAAATCTGTCATCATGCGGTGGATTTTTTCATCGTTTAATTCAGGAAAAACCCATCGCGCTTCCATCGCGGAGCGATCAATTTTCAACTGCGCGGACATTACGCAGGCTTTCTGGAGAAATTGTGTCTAGCCTCAATGCGGCGGACTGTTCCGGATTTCGAGCGCATCACTACAGAATGAGTTGTTGCGGCTTGAGGCAATCTGTGAACCCCGGGGAGCATGGTTCCATCGGTTACGCCTGTTGCTGCAAAAATTACATTATTCGGCTTTGCCAGTTCGTTGAGGGTATAGATTTTATTGAAGTCGGTAATTCCAACCTTGCTGGCTCGCGCTCGCTCACCGTCATTCCTGAATACTAATTTCCCGACCATGTTTCCACCGATACATTGGAGGGCTGCAGCAGCCAAAACGCCTTCGGGTGCGCCGCCCGTTCCCACATAGACGTCAATGACCGACATCGGGTCGGCGGCAGAAATAACAGCGGATACATCACCATCTTTAATCAATGTGATGCGTGCGCCTGTTTCCCTGACTTCGCGAATTAAATCCTCGTGGCGGGGTCTATCCAAAATACAAACCATCAAATCTTCGATTTTTCCGCCTTTAGAAATCGCGGCTTTTTGTAGAATGTTTACGATAGGAGCATCCAAATCTTCGGGGGTCAACTCAACGCCATCTCGCACCGCCAGTTTTTTCATGTAAACATCCGGCGCGTAGAGAAAGCTTCCCTTATCTGCCATCGCCAGAACAGCCATGGCGTTTTGTCCGCCGCAAGCCGTGATGCTTGTCCCTTCTAATGGGTCAAGAGCAATATCAACTTCGGGGCCATCGCCAGAGCCGACTTGCTCTCCAATATAGAGCATCGGAGCCTCATCGCGCTCCCCTTCTCCTATTACAACAGTTCCGTTAATATCCAGCTCATTCAATGTCCGACGCATGGCATCGACTGCCGCTTTATCAGCAGCATCTTCATCGCCTCGCCCTACTTGTGTGGAGGCGGCAAGGGCTGCAGCTTCGGTAACCCGAATTACTTCAAGCGTTAAGGAACGATCCATAGAGTTTGGATCAAGAGACAAGGATAAGTGATCGCGCATATGTGACATAGGAAGACAATAACGATCCAAAGCGATTCAGGCAAATATTTCTGAAAGAAATCTGCCCACCCCTCGATTATTCCCATAATTTAGATTTTTAGGACTGGCATAAGCAAGGGTTTACCCAGCACACAAGGCAAATCTGCAATTCCCGCGCAAGCTGCCCTGATATCTTCGCCCTTAGCATCGTGAGTCATTATGACGATGTTGACCGGTTCTTTTTCAGAGCGGCCGCGCTGAATAAGGCTTTCTATAGAAATTGTGTGATCCCTCAGGATTGGAGCAATATCCGCGATAACTCCGGGACGATCTTCTACGACCAGACGCACGTAAAACTCGCCCCTCCAATCTTGAGCTGTGGCTGTTGGGGCTTTTTCCAATTTTCCGCTTGGGACGCCGAATACGGGGGCGCAGTGGCCTTTTGCAATCTCCATGACATCCGCAATGATTGCTGATGCTGTTGGCCCTTCTCCGGCCCCTCTCCCCTCTACAAAGCTTGACCCGACAAAATCACCCTGAACAAAGATTCCATTCAAAACACCGTCCACATGTGCCAGAGGAGACGTCTTTGGAACAAGGCTAGGTGCTACCATTTGCAGGACACGACCGTCTTCCAATTTGGTTGCCTGACCTATCAATTTAATGCGACAGCCAAATTCTGCAGCGATTTCTATATCCTCTGCCTCCAGATGATCAATGCCTTCGACCGATAGATTTTTAAAATCAGGCAAACACCCGTAAGCCAAAGCACTTAACAAAACCAATTTATGCCCGCTGTCTCCGCCACCGATGTCCAGTGTTGGATCGGCTTCTGCGTAGCCCAGCTCTTGTGCATCTTTCAAAACTTTTGCGAAATCCTCGCCCGTTCGTTCCATCGTTGTCAGGATGTAGTTGCAGGTTCCGTTCATTATACCGTAAAGCCCTGATATCCTATTGGCTCCCAGCCCCTCGCGGATCATCTTGATAATCGGAATTCCTCCGGCAACAGCGGCTTCATAGCATAACGATACGTTATTTCTTTCCGCTATTTCTGCCAATTCGACACCATGATAGGCTAGCAAAGCCTTATTAGCCGTGACCACATGCTTTTTGTTTTCAAGCGCGGTTTTAACCAACGTATAGGCAGGGTCGTTTTCTCCTCCCATCGCTTCGATGATGACATCAACATCATCTCTTGAAGCCAAATTTACCGGATTGTCTTCCCATGCGCATTGGGCAAGGTCAACTCCACGGTCTTTTGATTGATTTCTCGCGCTGATTGCTGTCACAACAATCTGGCGACCTGTGCGCTCTTCTAGTACAGAAGCGTTTTGCATCAGAATTTTGTAGGCGCCAATACCAACGGTTCCCAAGCCCGCTAACGCTACTCTTAATGGTTTCTGATCTAAAGTTGCCATGTTTTTTACTTTTCTAAAGGGATCGGCTCTATCACTGGGGCGGGATCATAAACGTCCAGATCGTCAGCCGGTACAGTCAGAGCATAAAAAGTTACATCCTTATCGGATGGTCGATAGTGAGGATTTTTCGGAAAGGTCGGAAAAGAGATGCCCGGTTTATCGAAAGAAGGCGGGGTCGTATCGAATTCATAGGCATATGGATCATAGATATCGACTTTTCCGTCCGACAGAATTCTTCCAAGACCCAGCCATGTAAAATGATCCGGCATTGTGTCTTTTGCCCAAACGGGGTCTTCCCCCAAAGGGCGGCCAGGTTCACATGCCGAAAGCAAGAAAGAGGCACAAACCATTGCCCCCAATAAACCCATTTTTTTGCGCTGATAAGACATAACAGGAATCATCCTTTCGAATTTCCTTATCGTGGCGCAAAGAATTGTTAATGGCAAGAGGAAGATTGCCGAGAGATGATTGATTTCCATGACTTTATGAGGCAGATTCGTCATTACCATGACCCAGAAAAAATCCACATCCTCCAAAGCCTCCCCTTCCTCCTCTGCCCAATCATCTGCTGATGATAATCAAACGCCGTTTGACCCTCTGGCCTTTTCCAAGCAGATGGGGGAAATACTCGAGCGATTACAGCCTCTTTTTGTCAATTATGCTCAAAAACATGGTGGGGGGGATGATTTGGCAGAACAAGGATTCTCTATTGCCGGCATGCAGAATGTCTTGATGGATTACTGGCAGAATGCTCTACAAAACCCACAAAAATTACTCGATATCAATCTGGAATATGCACAGAACATGTTTTTGTTGTGGCAAGAATCAACGCGTAAATTTTTAGGCGAGGATTCCGAGCAAATCGTTCAAACCGAAAAAGGTGACCGCCGTTTCAAAGACCCCATCTGGCAGGACAGCTTTGTTTTTGATTTTATTCGGCAGTCCTATCTTTTGACCTCTCAATGGTTACAAAAATCCGTGCGCGATGCGGATACCCTTCCCGAACGTGAACGCAAGAAACTGGATTTTTATACGCGACTGTTTGTTGATGCTTTGGCTCCTACCAATTTTGCTATGACCAATCCGGAGGTTTTGCGCGAAACTCTCAGCTCTAACGGACAAAACCTTTTGCGCGGGTTAGAAAATCTTGCTGAAGATTTACAGCGCGGGGAAGGTGATCTCGAGATCAGCAAGACCCGATATGAAGCTTTTGAAGTGGGCAAAAATTTGGCGACAACAGCCGGTTCAGTGGTTTTTGAAAATGATCTGATGCAGCTCATTCAATATACCCCCTCCACCAAAACCGTATTTAAGACTCCGCTTTTGGTTTTGCCGCCGTGGATTAACAAATATTATATTCTGGATATGCGGCCCGAGAATTCCTTTATCAAGTGGGCGGTGGATCAAGGCCACAGCGTGTTTGTGATCTCTTGGGTTAACCCAAGCAAGAAGCTCTCTCAAAAAAGTTTCGAGAGCTATATGAAAGAAGGCCTAATTGAAGCTCTTGAACAGATTGAAAACCAAACCGGAGAGAAACAAGCCAATGTTGTCGGGTATTGTATTGGTGGAACTTTGCTTGCAACCTCCCTTGCCTATTTGTCAGCAAACAAACAAGATAAGCGCGTGGCGTCTGCGACCTTCCTTACGACACTGATTGATTTTCATCAGGCGGGAGATCTGTCGATTTTTGTTGATGATGAGTATCTCAAAATCATTGATGAGAAGATGGACAAAGCGGGATATCTAGAGGGCAGCAATTTGCGTCAGACCTTTAGTTTGTTGCGTGCCAATGATCTGATTTGGTCGTTTGTCGTTAATAACTATATGCTTGGGAAAGAGCCGTTTCCGTTTGATCTTCTCTATTGGAATGACGACTCCACCAACATGCCTGCCGAGATGCACCGCTTTTATTTGCGAAACATGTATCGCGATAACAAACTGTGCAAAGCGGGCGGGATCAAAATCGGCAAGACCTCGATTGATGTCTCTAAAATCAAAGTGCCGAGTTATTTTATTTCGACCAAAGAAGACCATATTGCGCCGTGGACATCGACTTATGAGGGTATGATGCTTCTCGGCGGTAAGAAGCGGTTTGTTCTGGCAGCATCAGGACATGTGGCGGGCGTTATTAATCCCCCTGCCTCCAACAAGTATCATTATTGGGTGAATGAGAAAATTGATGACCGCGAACATGCAGAGGAGTGGTTTAAACAAGCCTCACAGCATGACGGATCATGGTGGTCTGATTGGGCGGAATGGGTCAAAGGAACATCTGGCAAACAAATCCCTGCGCGCGATCCGAAAAAAGGCAAATTAAAAGTCATTGAGCCTGCGCCCGGACGGTATGTTAAAATGAAGGGGGATTAGATGCCCCCTCGTATTCTCGTTGCCAATAACGCATTAGATCACGGGCGCATTACATGTGACGCTTTCTTAGATGTGATTTTCCAGTCCTCCACACCCCCAAGTGTGGTTCTCCCGACGGGAAATACACCGCTTCCTTTTTATGCAGAGCTGCGTGCGCGGCTTCGTACGCGGCAGGCCAAAATTGATTTTCAATTCTTGCAGCTTGATGAGTATATGGGATGCGCGCCACATTCCGAGACTTTGTTTTCAAAATGGATAGCGCGCGAAGTTCTTGACCCGCTGCATATCGCAGATCGTTTTACGTTTAATAGCGCGGCAGACCCATCCGAGGAAGTTGCGCGCATTCGGGCGCACATGGCGTCCCTTCCCTCTATTGATCTTGTTGTTTTGGGAATTGGTCAGAACGGGCATATCGGATTACTCGAGCCAGGGACGGATTTTAATTGTGCGGCATCGCTTGTTGAAATGGCAGAGTCCACTTGGGCTGCTAATTGCGCCTATTGGGGGCAGGATATTCCAAGATCTGCCGTTACGCTTGGGTTCCAAGAGCTTAGAAAGGCACAGCATACTTTCATGCTGGCTTTGGGCACGTCCAAAGCCGAGGCTCTTTACCGTGCTTTTTATGGGGATGTGACGCCCGACTGCCCTGCGTCTTACTTACAGAGCATGGATAACGTCACGATTATTGCTGATCGTGACGCGTTGTCTTTGTTTCCAGTTTAAAATCTCAGGATTACTGATCGGTTTTATATTCTTTGCCCAGAGCGACGTAGCGGTCGGCAGAGATTTGTAGGTATTCGATTTCTTCAGGTGTCATGTCGCGCATATAGCGTGCGGGACGACCACCCCAGAGTTGATGTTTCGGAATACGTTTTTTGGGTGGGACGAGAGAACCTGCCGCGACCATTGCTTCATCTTCAATCACGGCCTCATCCATCACAAGTGACTGCATGCCTATAAAGGCTTTATTGCCGATGGTGCAGGCATGGAGCAACGCCATGTGCCCAACAGTGACATCATCGCCGATATAGGTTCCTTGTACGCCCAAAGATGTATGGATGATTGTGCCGTCCTGAATATTGGTGCGTTTGCCGATCTTGATATCGTTGACGTCACCACGCATGGCAACGTTATACCAGATATTGCTTTCCGCACCGATTTCGACATCGCCTGTGAGGACGACATTATCTGCCACAAAGGCTGTGTCGTCTATTTTCGGTACGATCCCGCGGTAAGATTTAAGCAGCATTGCGGCCTAACCACTTGCCAAAGAATCCTTGAATTACATTGCCTTTTTGCGCTTGTTTGTTTTTCTTCACGCGCTGCTCAATGTAATCATAGATTTTTTCGGGAACGGCAATTCCGCAGTATGTTTCAAGCCCCTTGAAACCCGGAGCATTGTTGGCTTCACACACTTTGTAACCATCTTTGGTATAAAGCAGATCAATTCCTGCAATCTCCAATTCCAGCGCCTCAGCCGTTGCGACAGCAATACGCTCGATCTCAGGGGTGATTGGTACAGGTGTTCCCGCACCGCCGCGCGTTAAATTGGATTTAAAACTTCCGTCGGTTGATTTGCGTTCCATACAGGCAAGAACTTTCTTTCCGATTACAAAAGCGCGGATATCGCGACCACGGGAGAACTCGATAAACTCTTGAAACAAAACAGGAGATTTATCCACGCCCTGATGAACCATCAAGCTAGTAATATCTCTCAGGTTATCTTTGTTCTCGGATAGGTAAACTCCGCCGCCGGTTGCTCCATTCAAGGTTTTGACCACAACAGGAAACCCAATTTGTTGTTCGATCAAGTCTGCGTCAACCGGACATTTAGAGAACATGGTCTTCGGCACTGGCAGATTTCTTTCCGACAAAATTTGCATACAGCGCAACTTATCAAATGATTTATCAATGGATGCTGCGCGGTTGATTACTGCTACGCCGTTTCTGAGCATGTGGCGCAAGATGGCCAGAGACAAATAGGTCTGGGTTGCGATCAGACGTGTCATGATAGCATCCGGCTTTTCCTCTTCTTTGCCGTCAATGAAAATTGTTCCTTTGGAGCCACCGCCGCACATGATTTTGAATTGAACAGGATCATATATGCGAACGTCATAGCCTCTGGCTTGACCTACTTCGAGAAACCTTTGGCACTCGTAGCTTCCTGATTCCGGTCCATCTCTTTCCCGATCCCATAAAAACCATATTTTCATTTATGATGTCCTTTCTGCGCTTTTTTCATATTTACTCTGCGCGTCATCGAAAGGAGTTTCTAGCCGATTTCAGGGCAAAAAGCAAATGTTGTTATGTATAATGCATATTAACTCTTGTTGCCTCTGCATGGCTAATCTATAGAAAAACCAAGAAAAAAGCCCTTCGCAAAGGGCTTTACTTGTTAGGCTATCCAAAAACGGTTCCACATATAGATGTGGATGATTTAGTTTCTCAACGGTTTGCCTTTATCCAACATATGTTCGATGCGAGCGAGGGTTTCCGGATTTCGTGCGAGTTTCATAAACTCTTCTCGTTCGAGTTTCAGAAGATCATCTTCCTTGATCGGCGTTGTCCAGTCGGCTTTATCGCCACCTGACAAAACTTTTGCCAAAGAGTCACAGACCACTACATCATAAGGCGATGCTTTGCCTGATTTTCTTAAGTCAGCGACTGCCAAATCCAGCGCCATTTTGCCCGTTGGCCCTGCCAGACGGATTTCGTTTTGTGGCTCTGGGGAGACATAATTTTCGGCGAGTTCTAATGCTTTTTTCTTTGCATCAAACAGCAAGCGATCACGGTTCATTGTTACACCATCACTATCTCGGAAGTAGCCGATGGATTTGGCTTCTGCTGCGGATTTTGCAATTTGGGCTGTCCCGATAATTTCAAAAGCTTTGCGCGTGGCGCCCATTGGCGTATTACTTGGCGAGAACCACATTTTTTGCGTGTTCTTTTTCTCTTCGGCTTGGAGGCGCAGGATCATTTCCTTACAGCCACCCCATCCGGGGATAAATCCGACACCGACTTCGACTAGACCGCAGTAAGTTTCTGCGTGTGCCTGAACATGATCTGAATGGAGCATAATTTCGCATCCTCCGCCCAATGCCAATCCGCTTGGCGCGGAGACCACTGGGAATGGTGCAAATTTCAACGCCTTATAAGCGCGTTGACCGCCTGCGACCAGTTCTTCGATTTGCGGCCACAGAGCAATATTCGCCGCATAAAGCGCCAGCCCCAAGTTTGCACCGGCCGAGAAGACTGAGCCTTCGTTATAAACAATCAGCGCTTTATAGTCCTTGTTTGGCCCCGCGTTTTTGACGGCCCAATCAATCGTGGCAAAGACTTGATCATCCAGCGCATTCATTTTGGCCGTGAATTCCAGACACAAGACACCATCGCCAATATCCCATACGGCGGCAGATCCGGTTTTGAAAACCGGTTTCGAGTTCAGCTTGATATCTTTGAGCAACAACACGCCATCGGCTCGGATAATTTCGTGGTACGCGCCATCGGTTCCAAAGAAGAATTGTTTGCCATTTTCGACTTTATAGAATGATCCCGCGCCGACTTGTTCGACAAGTTTTGGAACAGCTATATTCAATTTTTTCAGCTCATTTGCAAACCAGTTCGCGCCCAGCTCATCAATCATTTCGAATGGCCCGCGTTTCCAGTTATATCCCAAACGCATGGCTTCATCGACATCTGCGATTGTTCCCGCGATTTCAGGTACAAGAGACGCTGCATACGCCAAGGTCGGAAGCAAAACATCATAGGCATATTGACCACCGATATCGTCAGCCGTCACAACAGCGCGCAATCCCTGTTTTCCGGCATCGACAGAAGCAAGACCTTTTGGCTTATCTGCCAGTGCGTACATATCTTCCGAGAAGTTATCGGCAGAGAGTTTCAAGGCCTGTTTTTTACGTTTATCATCAAGACGATAAAATCCGCCTTTGCCTTTTCTTCCTGTAAAGCCTGCTTCGATCATTTTATGAATGAACGGAAAGTCTTTATAGATTTTCCGGTATTCGTCGCTTTCTGGCAAAGTTGAGAGCATCGAGTCTGCCAGTTTCGGCATCAAGTCAACGCCCACCAAGTCGATCAATGCAAAAATACCTGTCTTTGGAATCCCAACAGGTTTTGACATGACGGCATCAGCGATTTCAATCGGAACGTTCTTTTCAACAGCGACATTGACGCCTTGCTGCATCCAGAAGACACCCAGACGGTTTGCAATAAAGCCCGGCGTGTCGTTACAATTCACAACGCCTTTCCCGAGTTTTACATCACAGAAGTCTGCAACTTCTTTGATAATCTCAGGGCGTGTGCCTTTACCCACCACCAATTCCAGCAACCGCATATAACGCGGCGGATTAAAGAAGTGGGTAATCAGAAAATCGCTTGCAAATTCTTTGCCGAATGGTTCGGTCAGATTGTGAAGAGGAATGGTCGAAGTGTTCGATGAAATCACTGACCCTTTTTTACGAACTTTATTGAGTTTTTCGTAGGTTGCGTGTTTGATTTTGATGTCTTCCAGAACCACTTCGATAATCCAGTCTACATCTTTTAAAAGATCAAGATCATCATCCAGATTGCCCGTTGTAATCAGCTTAGCATTTTTCGGATGCATGAACGGGGCAGGATCGGTTTTCAGCATTTTCTCAACCGCGCCTTTTGCCAAGTCTTTATCAGGCAATTTGATATCCAGCAACACGACAGGCACCCCGGCATTTGCGACTTGTGCAGCAATGCCTGAACCCATAACACCAGAACCGATCACGGCAATTTTATTGATGGTCATTTTGTTTTTCCTTTCAAATCACAATTCAGGCATACACAAGGATGTCTTGGGACGTGCACCATATTGACCAATAATTTGTGATGCACAATAAGCTCCAATTTTGCTTGCTTCTTCCAAATTTTTACCCACGTTCAATCCGTACAAAAACCCTCCTGCGAAGGCATCCCCAGCCCCGGTTGTATCAATAACATTTGTTGGATAAGAGCTAGTTTCATGCAAATAGCCATCGTGAGCAACCAAAACACCTTTTTCTCCGATAGTATTACAGAATATTTTTTCGCTGTATGACTTTGATAGCTCTTTTAAATCCCTATAGCCAAGGGCCTTTGCAAAAAGAAAGAATTCATATTCATTACCAAAAACTATTGATGCGCGCCCCACCAACAGTTTTGCTGTTAACATAGCAATATCGCCAGATAAATTATCAAATGCCTGAAGACTTGTTGCTACTTTTGCATTTGGGGCCAAGGCTCTAATTTCATTAAATACAGCATCAACAGAACCATCCCGTGCTGGAAACCCAGCAAAAAGTATATTTGAATCTTGCAAGAAATCTTCAGCTTCTATCACATCGGATTTAAGAATGTTATCTACTACGCCTCGATTAAAGAGCATAGTCCTTGAACCATCAGGCGATATAAAAATTACGCATAATCCAGAACCTACATCTTTCTTTAAGTAAGGCTTAGATTTAAAAACGACAGAAGCCTTATCAAAGGCATCCTGAAAAAAGCGCCCCGCTTCATCATCTGCAATTTTTCCGATAAAAGCCGCTTGACCGCCCAAAGCAGAAATAACCGCCATCGAATTTGCTACGGGCCCACCAGCAACAAACTCCCCATTAAATCTTTCAATGCATCCCTTCAATACATTCATATCTACCATGGATGATGTATTTTTTTCTACACCAAATTCTCGCAAAACATCATCGCTATCTATGGGAATGATATAATCAGTATACGCTCTACAAAAACCAGTTATATAGGCCATGATAGAATCTCTATGCCCCTTTTACTTCACGGTTTCTGAAAAATTTCTTTATCATCTGTCTCATTTTATGTACTCTAGATTCTGAAGGTCCCCGGATCGTCCTATGCTGGCTTGACCCAGTATGACGCCGGGGCTATTTGTTTCTGCATGTTTTATCTGTCCATATTTTCTTAACAATCGGCAACGATAACGTTGATAGCAAATATCCGCCGGTCGGGATCAAGGCATTCAGCATTGGTTGAGAGACACCCAGAGACATCATGTAAAGTGTTGCCACGATATAGGTCATGCCCGCAATCACGGCTCGGCGTGTTTTGGACGTTTCCCACGCCTTATCCAGCTCGACACGGGCATTGCGTTCCTGAATATCTGCGAGAGCTTGGTCTAACATTAATCTAAACTTTCTCCAGAATGATTGCTGTGCCCTGACCACCGCCGATACACATGGTGGCGAGACCGTATTTTTTGTTTTCGCGTTGCAAGAGACTTGCCAGTTTTCCTGTGATCCGTGCGCCTGACGCTCCCAATGGGTGACCCAATGCAATTGCGCCGCCGTCGATATTGACTTTGGATAAGTCTGCTCCGAGTTCTTTGAGGACTGATAGTGATTGCGCCGCAAAGGCTTCGTTGAGTTCAATGATATCCATGTCAGCCAATGTCAACCCTGCCCGTTCCAGAGCTTTTTGTGTGGCCGATACCGGACCAATCCCCATGATTTCTGCGGCACATCCCGATACTGCTACAGATTTGATCCGCGCCAAGATCGGCAAGTTATTCTTTTTGGCGTAGTCCTCAGACGCCACCAAAACGGCGGCTGTACCATCTGTCAACGGAGACGCTGTCCCTGCTGTTACCGAGCCGTTTTCGTCAAAGGCGAGTTTGAGCCCCGCCAAGGTTTCAAGCGTTGTTTCTGCGCGGATACATCCGTCTTCGGATACGCCATCGATTTCGACGATTTCATCTTTGAATTTTCCGGCGGCTTGTGCACTGGCTGCTTTTTGTTGAGACGAAACCGCAAATTCTTCTTGTTCCAGGCGCGAGATAGTATATTTCTTTGCCAAATTTTCGGCCGTTTCGCCCATTCCCATATAGGCCGGAGGGCAGACTTTTTTCATTGCCGGATTTGGCATCGGGTTAAAGCCGCCCATCGGGATGCGGGACATGGATTCAACACCCGCGCATAGGAACACTTCCCCTGCGCCCATCTGGATATAACCTGCGGCCATTTGAATGGTCGTCATGGATGATCCACAGAAGCGGTTGACCGTCGCGCCTGCTATGCTATTCGGGAGTCCTGCCAATTGAACAACGATACGCCCCAGATTGAAACCTTGCTCTGCTTCGGGAAACGCGCATCCCATGAGCAAATCCTCTATTTGAGCAGAATTTACCTTTGTTTCTGCGACCAGCGCCTTGATGACGGCGGCGGCCATGTCATCGGGCCGTGTCTTGGCGAGAGCCCCTTTATTCGCAAAAGTGAACGGGGAGCGTTTATATCCGCAGATAACAACAGGTGTTTGCATAAGAAAATTTCTCCTGACTAGAGGGAGGTGAAAAAGATACACTACCATACTAAAAGTTAATAAATTTATCTAGCCTAAAACCTGTCCACTCTCCTTCAAAACCCTTTGACAGGACGCATAAAATCAGGCAATCAGGCAATAGAATTTAATTTATTCAAGGAGTTTTATGGCATGGAAGCCACTGTTGATGACCCTCGCGGATTAAAACGCATTTGTTTGAGCTGCGGAACACGCTTTTTCGATCTAAACAAGCGCCCGATAGTTTGCCCGTCCTGTGAGACAGAGTTTACTGGTGAAGTTAAGATCAAGTCCCGTCGCGGACGCGCTGCGGCTGAAGATAGCACGGAAGAGTCACAAGTTTCTGAGGCCACAGAATCTGATGATGATGAGGATCTCGATGAAGAGGAGGATCTAGAAGCCGATACCGTCAGCCTTGATGATGCTGAAGATATGGAAGACATGGATGATGATGTTGACGGTGACGACAGTCTGGATGAAGATGATCTGGATGAGGATGACCTTCTTGACGATGATGATCTGCTGGATGATGATCTGGATGAGGACGATGATTTGGACGTCGATCTGGATGAGGACGACAAGTAATGACCTCAGACGGCACCGGCAACACCGGACTTATTAGCCTCTATTGTCGTGTGCCCACTCCTCTTGAGGATCATATAGTAATGGACATGGCCTCTTTGCTCGATGAAGAGGCTATTTCCACATCTTGGGAAAAAGATACGGAACTTGGGGTTGATAAAGGATGGACTTTGATGTGGGTTCTTGAGAATCTTCCGGCCATCCCTAATTTTCTCAAATCCTTGTCCAAAATCTCGGGTTTAAAAATCACCGAAGATCATCTGGCTTGGCAGAATGTTCCTGATGTTAACTGGTTAGAAGAGTCCTATAAATCCTTCCCTCCGTTTCGCGTTGGCCCATTCTTTGTTCACGGAAGCCATTTTGACGGAAAAATTCCAAAAGGATTGATGCCTTTGCAAATTGATGCGGCCACAGCCTTTGGTTCGGGAGAGCACGGAACCACAAGAGGATGTCTGGACGCACTTATAAAACTTCATAAATCCGGATTTAAACCCAAAACAATATTGGATATGGGTTCAGGTTCAGGAATTCTGGCGATTGCCGCATACAAGCTATGGAAAAAGCCTGTTCTGGCGGTTGATATCGACAAAGAGGCCACCAAAGTTGCGGTTCGTCATCGCACCATTAACAAAGTCCCTTCCGGACCAAAGGGCATGCAGTGCGCGACAGGCAATGGGTATAAGGCAAAACCTGTCACGGCACAAAAGAGTGGATTTGATCTTATTATAGCAAATATTCTGGCTGGGCCGCTCGTGGATATGGCACCAGAGTTATCTGCAAATCTTAGAAAAAATGGCAAAGCCGTTCTATCAGGCCTGCTGATAGAGCAGGAAAATCCTGTTCTTCACGCTCATTTAGATAACGGCCTCTGCCGACCATCCCGTTTGCCACGCAATGAGTGGCAAACATTAATCTTGAATAAACTTTCTTGATATAGTGTCATAATGTGATCCTCGGGTTGAGGTTATGCTGCATGTCATCTCTGCAGCTTTTCTGCGTTCCAGTTTTCTTGAATCCAACATCGTGGGGACTACCCACTATTTAAAACTGTTCATGCCATGCTAAGCCCAATAAAAAAAATATCAAATTCAGGAAATCTCATTCCCAGTTTCACCTGGAAAGAGATGCTTTTACTCACTATCTTTTTTATTGTTGCCGGATTTTTCTTTATCCGATCTTTCGAAACATTTTCTCATGAGCATAACCAAATACTTGATGGCATCTACAATCTAAATGAAGCCTATAGCCAATATAGTATACTTGCCTACCCTTCTTCATCTGACGACCATGGCATAAAACGGCTTTCGTCAGAAAAACTTAGAATTATTTCTCTCAATGAAAAAATAAAGCATGATATGCATGCGCTGGAAGAATTGACAGAGAGTCAAGAGTTCACGGAAATTATCGAAGAGCTGTTCTTTGAAGAGCATCATGAAAAGATTGATGAGCTTTATCACTCCTATATAGAGTCTTCGGAACTTTTGATGGTTAACACATATACTGATTTGGCTGATGATGTACGTCAAAATGTGACAGAAAAAATTCCTGCTTTGCTTAGGGTCTTATATTCAGAGATCAGGCAACAGCAACAGATTTATGTTCGCATGGCCGAAATATATCAGACTGCAACCTATGCGATGTTAATTCTGATTGTTTCCACGATCAGTTATATTTTTATACGCAAGTATGCTGCCCAGCGTGCCGACGCTTTAAAATTTTCTCAAGCCAAATCAGAATTTCTGGCTAATATGAGCCACGAGATCCGCACTCCATTAAATGGTATTGTCGGCATGGCTGATCTTATTAGCGGCACTGAGTTAAATGAAGAACAACGCACTTATGTTCAAGCACTTGTTTCCTCTGCCTCAGGTCTTACAGATTTGATTAATGACATTCTGGACATTTCCAAAATTGAATCGGGAAGCATGCCGATTGAGTCTGTTCCATTCGATTTGTTGCGCCTCCTCAATGACACTCTACCTGGTGTTACACTGTCTGCCAGTGATAAGAATGTCGAAATTCAAACTGATTTTCCTGAGAATTTTCATCCGGAATATATGGGAG
The DNA here is from genome assembly GCA_020442425.1 of Alphaproteobacteria bacterium. Taxonomy (GTDB): domain Bacteria; phylum Pseudomonadota; class Alphaproteobacteria; order Micavibrionales; family Micavibrionaceae; genus UBA1573. The sequence goes on from JAGRKB010000025.1 coordinate 19,727, forward strand.
ACCCGACCCGCATAAAACAGATCATGGTTAATCTGATTGGAAATGCTGTCAAATTTACCGATGATGGGCATGTCAAAATCTCTCTCTCAGAAGAGAACGGGACAATATATTTTGAAGTTGAGGATACAGGTATTGGCATTCCTGAGGAAAAACGGTCCAGCCTGTTCAAGAAGTTTTCCCAAGGTGACGTTACGATTAACCGAAAATATGGCGGGACAGGCCTTGGACTGGCCATTTGTAAAAAGCTCTCGGAAAATATGGGGGGCAATATTGATTTTGTTCAAAATAAATTTGGGGGGACAACCTTTCGGTTCTGGCTTCCTCTGTACAAACTTCCTTTAGGGACAGTTATCCCTGATGATTTAAGCTCAGCTCTCGAGCGCATGGAAAACTCTCTTTTTGGAGATCGATCCATTCTTCTGGTTGAGGACAATCTCGTCAATCAGATTTATGCGACCAAACTTCTCAAAACACTCGGATGCGCTCCCCATCTCGCATCCAATGGCCTTGACGCCTTGAATAAAGTTAAGGACAGCCATGATTCTTACTCTGCTGTTCTTATGGATTGCAGAATGCCCGAGATGGATGGCTATGAAGCAACACGACAAATTCGAGCATTTGAGCGTGAGAATAACCTCACCCCTCTTCCTATCATTGCTTTGACAGCTAATGCTATTAAGGGGGATGCTGAAAAATGTAGGGAAGCCGGAATGGATGATTATCTCAGCAAACCTATCAAGAAAGAGCTATTGATGAGTACTCTGGCTCAGTGGCTGGGAAACAATGCCTTAATTCGCAAAACAGAACTTACTCCACCAGAAGAGCTAAAGGTTGATGTTGATTTATTAGATATCGCTGTTTTTGATGAAATGAAGTCCATGATGGAAGACGAATTTCCTGTGATTGTGAATGCTTATTTGGATAATGTCCCCAGACAGGTTTCTCAAATCCGTTCGGATTATAAAAACGGAAATTTTGTTTCTATGTCCGATATTGCTCATACTCTAAAATCATCTTCTGCGTCTTTAGGTGCGATCCCACTCTCTCAAGCTGCGATGAAACTTGAAAAATATGAGCAGAATTTCCGCTCTCCAGATCAGATCGCACCATTTCTTGATGATTTTGAGTCACTGGCTGAGCAGACATTGAACTCGCTCGAGTGCAGGAAGGTTTCATAAAATGGTATCAACAGATTCCACCTCTCCAATTCGTGTTCTTCATGTTGATGACGATCATGTTATGAGATTGATGACAAAAACAGCCTTAGCACGCAGTCCGATATCCTTTGAAGTCGAGAGTTGCGCAAGCGGTAAAGAGCTATTGGAAAAATTCGAAGAATTTTCTCCTGATATCCTTCTGATTGATATGTTGATGCCTATTCTTGACGGGATAACATTAACCCGCAAGATTAGGCTATTGCCCAATGATCTTGGCAAAGCCGTTCCCGTCGTGTTTATAACGGGTAAGGATAATGTTTTGATTGATGATCGATCTTCTATTGAGCCTATTTTGGGAGTGATTGTTAAACCCTTCTCCCCTACTCAACTGGGACAGGATTTATACAGTTTTCTAGAAAGTTTTCGGGAAAATCAGTGATCTATCCTGATTTTTATACAGTCCGGTATGTCTCGATTTCACTGGAGTTACGCAGCTTCTCTTTCCCTCTTTTAATTAAAGACCGTACAGCCAAATCCGTCACGTCCAAACGTTTTGCTATTTCATTGACGTCCATGCCATCGCAATAAAAATAGGAAACTGCGGCTCTTTGTTGCTCAGGCAAGCTTTTTAATAAATCCAGAAGCTTTTCTTGAAGTTGTGAGCTTTGGATTTGATCTTCAGCTGTTTTGTTTTGGTCAGGAATTGCATCGCTCAACTCCTGATGCTTTTGTGATGACTTTACGGATTTCAATATATCCAGGCATTTATTTGCCGTTACGCGATGAAGCCAAGAGGAAAATTTTGCCGATCCCAATTTGTACGCTTGAGGGTTTTGATGTAGCAAAAGATATATTTCCTGATACATATCCTCTGCATCTGTCAACGTCCCCAAATAAGTTTTAACCACACGGTATATCAGGCCACGATACCGGCACATCAATGTATCCAAGGCTCTGTCATCCCCTTGCGAGGCCACGCTTAGGAGCTGCATGTCCGATGCATCCTGATATCTGGAAAATCCAGACATATTGCGCGGTAAAGTTCGGATAACCATGAAGTTTTTGCCTTTCTCTGGATGTTAGAAAAGCAAAAATCGGGCCAGTTTGAGACCAGACCCGATTATTTCATGATATTTATGTTTGGGGCTGTACCAGATAACTCGT
>JAGRKB010000026.1 GCA_020442425.1 Alphaproteobacteria bacterium
AAAAAAGATCATGAACAGGTTCTAAAAGAAATCACTCTTCTTCTAAAATCGATGCTGTAACTCATGTCTCATTTTACATCATCGGATTATTATTGCAAGGGGCTATATAAAACCTGTTGGGCGCTCATATCCAATAATTACGAAAATTACGGCAGGAGGAAATGCACAGAGATTTCTTACACATATACAAAACTTATCCACAGCTTTTTCCACATCTATTTCGCAGAAAAACCGCAGATTTATTTGACTTCCCACGAATTCCCATGCTATCCCATTAAAGAAGGGTTAATTCCCAAATCAGCGCGCGAAAAAAACCAGATGCCATTATTTCTGTCAACCTATGTAAACAAAGTGGATAAGAAGGGACGAATTTCCGTTCCGGCACCATTTCGTTCAGCATTGGTGGGGCAGGCCTTTCAAGGGGTGGTGCTATTTAAGGCAACCAATCACCCCTGCATTGAGGGGTTTGATTTTGGATCTATGGAGGAGCTGTCTTCACGCCTCGATCATTTTGATATGTTCTCTGACCAGCAAGACGATATTGCGACCGCCATTTTTGCGGAATCGGTTCAGTGTCCGTTTGACGGAGAGGGACGGATTAATGTGCCCCAAGCGTTGCTGGATTACGCAAAAATTCATGACGGCGCAGCTTTTGTCGGTCTGGGGCGTAAATTCCAGATTTGGGATTCCGAATTGTTCGAAACGCGTCGTCAGCAAGCACGCGGCAATGTCGTCCGTGAGGGTCTTACATTGCCAAAACTCTCGAAGGGAGATGTGTAATGTCTGAAGCATCTCCCCATTTTCCAGTCATGTTGCCTGAAGTGCTTGAGGCCCTGTCACCCGCCGCAGGCGAGGTCTATGTAGATTGCACGCTGGGGGCGGGGGGCTATACCCGTGCCATTCTTTCGGCTGAAAAGTCTTGTAACGTCATAGCCTTTGATCGCGATCAAACCGCCCACGATATGGCCGTAAAATGGAGTGCTGATTTTGAAGGGCGATTGACGCTGGTCAAAAACAGCTTCGCAAATCTGGAAGAAGAATTGGCAAATATAGGCATCGCAAAAGTAGATGCGGTCATTTTAGATTTGGGCGTATCATCCATGCAGTTCGATCAAGGAGAGCGCGGCTTCTCTTTCCGCTTTGATGCGCCTCTCGATATGCGGATGGATCGTGACAGCGGAGAAACCGCCGCAGATATCGTCAATACAATGGAAGAAAAAGAACTGGCGGATATGATTTATCTCTACGGAGAAGAACGTAAATCCCGCCAGATTGCATCGGCCATTGTAAGAAAACGCGCTGAGCAAAAAATTGAAACAACCTTCCAGTTGGCGGATATAATCCGCACAGTTGTCCCGCCGTCATGGAAAGATAAATCTGACCCTGCAACCAGAACTTTTCAGGCTTTGCGGATCGCGGTTAATGAAGAATTGCTGGAGCTGGAAACCGTTCTTCAGGCAGCAGAAAATGTATTGAAAGAAAATGGTCGTTTGATCGTAGTGACGTTCCATTCTCTTGAAGATCGTATTGTTAAAAATTTCCTCAACGAGCGTTCAAAACCCGCTCCGTCCCCGTCGCGTCACATGCCGATCATGGCTGTGGATTCTGTGACCCACAGGCTCAGCTTCTCGCTGGCTTCAAAAAAGCCTGTTCTTCCTTCCGAAAAAGAAATCAAAATTAATCCAAGATCACGTTCCGCAAAAATGCGCGTCGGTATCAGGAGGGCTGCATGAGAAAAATAGTTCTTCGCCTCTCGACAATAGCGGCAATTCTTATGGCGGTAATCTCCGGTGTCTCGTTGTTCTGGGTCTCGCAACAAGTGCAGATTCTCGAGCGTCAGCAACGCATCTTGAAGCAGCAAGTGGTTAGTGAAAAAGAAGGAATACGTGTTCTGAATGCAGAATGGGATTACTTGAATCGTCCTGAGCGTTTGGAATATCTCTCAAAAAAATATTTGAGATCAATGGAGCAAGTCTCCCCGGAAGATATCTTGAAAAATGCGAGCATTGTCCCTGAAAAACCAACAGAAGAAGAGTTGGGAGTTATTCCTGCGGCGTATCCGGTCTCAAAGCCTAAGAATCTTGTGGCAAGAAAACAAGTAGAAAGAATAGTGCGCGATACGCCTGAGGTGAAATTCACAGAGGAAAAATCAACGGCCTCAGTCAAGGATTTTCAATCTGTTCTAAATGCGATTGGAGAGATGGATGAGTAGAAAATCTCCATTCTCCAGATTGACCATCCGTATCATGGGCGAGAAAAGCGGTAACTTGGATCTCGTGCGCGGACGTGTGGTCTTGCTCGCAACATTCTTTGTTGTCTTTTATCTGGTTGTCATGGTGCGCGTCGTTGATGCAACCATCATTCAAGGATTGTTTAGCGAAGCGGAAAGCTATATCGGGGCGCCACAAGCGGACGCAGGATCGGCTTCGCAAAATTCGACATTCCGTGCAGATGTGATTGACCGAAACGGCGTGCTTCTGGCAACGTCTTTAAAAACAGCCTCCTTGCACGCAGATCCGAAAAATATCCTGAACCCTGTGGATACGGCCAAAGGATTGGTCAAAATTTTTCCTGAAATTTCTTACGGAGAAATTCTAAAGAAACTGCAAAGCGAAAAACGCTTTGTCTGGATCAAAAGAAACCTGACCCCGAATGAACAAAAGAAGATTTTGGAGCTGGGTGAGCCGGGGCTTGTCTTTGATTATGATTATCGACGTTTTTATCCGCAAGGAGAATTATCATCCCACATCGTTGGCTATGCCAATATCGACGGCAAAGGGCAGGCGGGGATAGAGCTCAGCTTTAACAATCTTTTGCGCGGATCAAATGACCCTTTGCAATTAACAATCGATGTCCGCTTGCAACATATCATGAAGCGTGAGATTAAGGCTGCGATGAAAGCTTATACGGCCAAAGCGGGCGCGGGTATCATCATGGATGTTCATACCGGGGAAGTTTTGGCAGCAGTCTCTCTACCTGATTTTAATCCGCATGCCCCAAAGACAGATGCCAATTCACCCGAGATGTTCAATCGTTTGACTTTGGGAATGTATGAGCTGGGCTCAACCTTTAAAATCTTTACAACGGCAGCTCTGCTGGAAAAAAAGAATTTCCCGCTCTCCAAAAAATACGATACGACCGAGCCGGTAAGAATGGCAGGTCACACCATTCATGATTATCATCCTGAAAAACGCCCACTCTCCATTCCTGAAATTTTTATGGTCTCGTCCAATATCGGAACCGTGCATATGGCACAAGATGTCGGCACTGATGGCATGAAAAAATTCTTCTCGGATTTAGGTCTGATGTCAAAAATGTCTTTTGATATTGATGAGGTCGGAAGCCCGATTATCCCCAACCCGTGGAGGGAGATCAATACGCTCACGGCATCTTACGGTCACGGGATTGCGGTCTCTCCGATGCAGCTCACTGCAGCTACTTGCGCAATTGTCAATGGCGGGGTGAAAGTCAACGCCCATCTGGTCAAGCAAGACAAAGAACCTTTGGCGACAACACGCATCATCTCGCAACAAACATCTCTCAAGATGCGTCAGCTTATGCGCCTTGTGGTCTCTCACGGAACGGCAAGAAAAGCTAATATCGCAGGATATGAAGTCGGCGGGAAAACAGGAACGGCACAAAAGAATGTCCGCGGACGCTATGACGCCAACAAACGCATCGCTTCCTTTGTCGGAGCCTTCCCGATTGATAACCCTCAATACGCCATCATGGTTATGGTCGATGAACCAAACCCCAACGCCAAAAGCTATGGCTACGCAACGGCCGGTTGGGTGGCAGCTCCCGCAGTCGGAGAAATTGTCTCCTCTGTCGGATCAATTCTTGGGATAAAGCCGGAAATGGAAGCCGCCGATATTTCCGACCCTCTTTTAAAATTCGTATCGGAAAAAGGAGGTCATTAGACATGGATCAATTGACCTTCCCCGCCAACGTCACAATGATAACAAGCGATAGCCGTGCCATTGAAAAAGGAGGCATGTTTGTTGCTATCTCCGGCGCTCATCACGATGGTCGTGCCTTTATCAAATCGGCCATCGAAAAAGGCGCGAAATATATTGTAATCGGTAAAGGAAGTGCGGTCACTCCTGTCAATAATGTTGAATTCATCGAAGTCAATAACCCGCGCCAATATCTGGCCTTAGCCGCCTCAAAATTTTATAAAGTTCAGCCACAAAATATTGTCTGCGTCACCGGAACAAACGGCAAAACATCGACCGTCAACTTTGCGCGCCAGATTTGGGAAAGGCTTGGAACCAAAGCCGCTTCTCTGGGAACACTGGGAGTCTTAGGGGAGGGTATTGAAAATTATTCAGGAATGACAACACCCGATCCTGTATGGCTGCACGCGCGCCTGTCAGAATTGGTCAGTCACGGTATTGAAAATCTGGCAATGGAAGCCTCTTCCATCGGAATTGAGCAGCATCGCCTCGACGGCGTAAAGCTATCCGCCGCGGGATTCACAAATTTAACGCGCGACCATCTCGATTATCACGGCAATATGGACGATTACAAAGCCGCTAAATTACGCCTTTTCTCAACATTGCTCGATGAAAAAGGAATAGCCGTAGTGAACGCCGACAGCGATGCATTTGAGGATATCAAAGAAGAATGTAACCGCCGCAATATAACCTGCTGGGGATACGGTAAAAACGGCGATGAAATCAAAATTCTCAATCGGGAAATTAAACCTGAAGGGCAAGAGTTGAATTTGGAGATCGGTGGACAGAACCACAGGCTTTCTCTGCCGCTGGTCGGAGAATTCCAAGCCATGAATATTTTATGCGCAATCGGTCTGGTCAAAGCCGCATCAAAATTTTCAACCCTAGACATTCTCCACGCCGTTGAGAAAATATCAGGAGTGGCGGGGCGATTGCAATTGGTAAAAGGTGCGCCTGAAGGAACAGCCGTTTATGTGGATTACGCCCACACCCCCGATGCACTTGAAAATATCTTGAACGCGTTGCGTCCGCATACCCAAAACCGCCTGATTTGCCTCTTCGGTTGCGGAGGAGATCGTGACAAAGGAAAGCGTCCGCAAATGGGCGAAATTTCCTCCCGCCTTGCAGAGATCACGATTGTAACAGATGATAACCCGCGCACAGAAAACGCCGACCAAATCCGTCAGGATATTCTGGAAGGAGCAGGGGAAGGCGCAAGAAATATCAGCGGTCGCCGCGAAGCCATTCACGAAGCCGTCAAGCTTCTGACCAAAGGGGACGTTCTGGTTCTGGCCGGAAAAGGCCACGAACAAGGACAAATCTTTGCTACCCACACCGAACATTTCGATGATGTCGAGGAAGCCGAAGCGGCATTAAGGGAGGTATTTTCCTGATGATCATTTCGGAGATCTTGCCGAAAAATTCCCGCCTGAACTGAGTAAAATTTCTAATATCCACCGCGGTGCAACGCCGCAAACAGAAAGTACTTTTTATGACCGCACATTTAAATTCCTCTTCCCATTCTCTTTGGACTGCAACAGAAGCGGCCGCCGCAACATCCGGTACCGCAAGCGGCGACTGGATCGCGACAGGAATTGCAATCGATAGCCGCACAACCAAAAAGGGGGATTTATTTATCGCCATTCGCGGAGATAACACGAACGGTCATAAATTTGCTCGCGCAGCCATTGAAAATGGAGCGGTCGCCGTTGTGGTGGATGAGAACGTTGATGGTATCCCGCAAGAGAAAATTCTGAAAGTTGAAGACACATTCAAAGCGATGCAGGATTTGGGTCGCGCAGCCCGCGCGCGCACAGCCTCGAAAATTATAGGCATCACAGGGAGCGTCGGGAAAACAGGGACAAAAGAAATGTTGGGCCGTGCGTTCTCGGCATTGGGGCAAACCCATTACTCGGAAAAAAGCCTGAACAATCATTGGGGCGTGCCGCTCTCTTTATCCCGCATGCACGCGGGATCAGATTTCGGGATTTTCGAAATGGGTATGAACCACGCCAACGAAATCACACCTTTGACAGAAATGGTGAAGCCGCATGTTGCTATCATCACAACCATTGCCTCGGTTCACGCAGAACATTTTCCCGATGGCGTAAACGGCATCGCCAAAGCCAAAGCAGAAATTTTCAGCAGTATGGATGAACACGGCATCGCAATTTTAAATGCAGACATCGCGCAATTCGAACTTCTGAGAGCGGAAGCTCAAAAATCTGGCATCAAAAAAATATTCACCTTCGGAAAATCTAACGCGGCCGACGCAAGATTAACCGATTGCCTGATTGCATCAAACGGAACGCGCATCACAGCCAATATTATGGGCGAAGAGGTCAGCTTCACACTTAAAGATGCAGGCGAACATATCGCCCTAAATGCTCTCTCTGTTTTGCTCGCAGTCAAACTTCTGGGGCATGACATGGCAAAAGCAATCGAAGGGCTAAAGGGCATCGAGCCTCCGGCAGGCCGCGGTAAACGCGAATTGATAGACATTGGCGACAAAAACAATCCGGTCACTTTAATTGATGAGAGCTATAACGCGTCCCCGATTGCGATGGAAGCGGCCTTTAAAGTCATGGCTTTGATCGATCCCGGTCGCGGAGGTCGCCGCATTGCAATTCTAGGTGATATGTACGAGCTTGGCTCTAACGCCCCGCAAATCCACAAAGATCTGGCTTTACCGCTTCAAGCGGCAGGCGTGGATCTGGTCTATACATGTGGCCCATTGATGAAAAACCTTTATGATGCTATTCCGGAACAAAATAGAGGCGCGCACACTAATGATGCGCCGGAGTTGGCAAAAATTGTACCCGATGTATTGGTGCCGGGTGACGTCGTTCTGGTCAAAGGGTCAAGGGGCGGCGGTGAAATACCAAGAATGCAAATGGTCGTTGAAGCGATGCGGGAAATTCCAAAAAACATGTCGCAAAACGCCAACAAACTATCAGAAGGAATGTAGGGATGCTTTCATTGCTCGCCGAACTGAAAGAGATCAGTATCTTTTTTAACCTGTTCAACTATGTGTCTTTCCGGACAGGCGGAGCCGTTCTGACTGCATTCATCCTCTCTTTATATATCGGCCCGCGCATGATCTCCTGGTTAAGGTCACTGCAAGGGGCGGGGCAACCCATCCGCGATGACGGCCCCGAAAGCCACCTGAAAAAAGTCGGAACTCCGACCATGGGCGGCTTGATGATTTTAATATCGGTTACAACCAGCACTTTGTTATGGGCGCAATGGAGCAATCTTCTGGTCTGGATGGCGCTGCTCGTGATGGTCGGCTTCGGCGCACTGGGATTTATGGATGATTATTTGAAACTGACCAAACGTAATACAGACGGCTTGTCGGGCAAAAAGAAACTTTTAGGCCAAGCCATTATTAGCCTGATTGCAACCATTGGCATTGTCTATGTTCTCCCTGACAATATTCAAACCGATGTCGCTATTCCGTTCTTCAAGGATTTCTTTGTGCCTCTGGGATACTTCTTTTTCTTGTGGTCCATATTGGTAATGATCGGAGCATCAAACGCCGTAAACCTGACCGATGGTCTGGATGGCTTGGCAATTGTCCCTGTCGCTATTGCTGCCGCCTGTTTTGGGCTTATTGCCTATCTGGTCGGACGCGTGGACTTCTCGGAATATCTTCAAATTCCGTATGTACCGGGAACAGCAGAGCTGGCAATCCTATGCGGCGCCCTTGTCGGCGGAGCAATGGGATTCCTTTGGTTCAACGCTCCCCCCGCCATGATCTTTATGGGAGACACAGGATCACTATCCATGGGCGGTGTCTTGGGAACCATATCGATCATGGTCAAACATGAGTTGGTTCTGGCGATTATCGGCGGATTATTCGTCATGGAAACTGTTTCGGTGATTATTCAAGTGGCCTCTTTCAAATTACGCGGCAAGCGTGTTTTCTTGATGGCTCCGATCCATCATCATTTCGAAAAGAAAGGCTGGTCAGAGCCAACCGTTGTGATCCGTTTCTGGATTATCGCGATGGTTCTGGCATTGATAGGCCTGTCGACATTAAAACTGCGTTAGAATATTAGGATAAAAAATGATTAACCTCGAACAATGGCGCGGACAAAAAATAGCTGTGATGGGACTAGGAAAAACCGGTCTCTCGGCTGCCGCTTTATTGCAAGAGGCGGGGGTTGAAGTTTGCGTTTGGGATGACGCGGAAGAAAAATGCATCGCAGCCCAAGCACAAGGATTTCTGGTCAAGGATTTGCGCGTCATGCCACTTGATAATCTGAACGCAATCCTCTGGTCGCCCGGCATCGCCCATACACACCCCGTGCCGCATCCCGTGGCCGTCAGAGCCAAAGCCGCTTCTGTTCCGCTAATCTCTGATGTCGAGCTTTTGATTAAAACAAAACCGGAAGCAGATTTTATCGGCATCACAGGCACCAACGGAAAATCAACAACCACAGCCCTGACAGGTCATGTTTTGAACCAGTTCCGCCCAACAGAAATCGGCGGAAATATCGGTCGTCCCGCTCTCGATATGCCACCCTTGGGTCAAGACGGAACCTATTGTCTCGAGCTTTCCTCATACCAGATCGAACTAACACCATCCTTTTCCCCGTACGGCGTAATTCTATTAAACATTACACCCGATCACTTGAGCCGCCATGGTGGAATGGACGGCTACATCGCCGCCAAAGAAATGATCTTCTCCAACCCGCCACTGGATATGAGAAAACCAACGGCAGTGATCTGCATCGACACAAAACCCTGCGCAGAAATTGCAGAGCGTCTCGACACCAAAGGGCAATGGACGATAATCCCTGTCTCCACCAAAAAGAAGCTCGATCAAGGATGCTTCGTTGAAGACGGAATCTTGTACGAAGTCAGAGACGATCAAGCGTTACAAGTCGCAGACCTGCGGGAGCTTCCAACGCTCAAAGGACAGCATAATCATGAAAACGTAGCTTGTGTTTACGCACTTTTGCGCCAGCTTTACGGCATCGATCCGCACCATCTGATAGCAGCAATGAAAACATTCGGTGGCCTACCGCATAGACAATATCCGGTGCGCACCATCAATGGAGTTACTTATATCAATGACTCCAAAGCTACCAATGCCGAAGCCGCAGGAAAAGCACTGGCGAGTTACCGCCGTATCTATTGGATCATTGGCGGACAAGCCAAAGAAGGTGGATTAAACGGTTTGGAAGAATTTATGCCCCGCATCGAAAAAGCCTACCTGATCGGAGAAGCTTCCGAACTATTCGGTGCATGGCTTAAAGAAAGAAACGTCTCCCACGAATATTGCGAAACACTGGATAACGCTGTGAAGGCTTCTCATCTCGACGCTCAAGCGGGTATCGGTCAACCGGGAACAAGCGGGGCAGGGGTTGTCCTCCTCTCGCCAGCCTGCGCCTCTTGGGATCAGTTCCAATCCTTCGAACATCGCGGAGAAATATTCTCTTCCCTCGTCATGAGCCTCGATCAACAAACATAATAATAAGAAGAATAAGAAAGCGCAAACAGCCATGAGCTTGTCCACCTCCCCTTTAGCCGCCTATTTCGAACGGACAGACCGTTCGCTGATGGCACGTTGGTGGTGGACGGTTGATAAAGGAATTCTTTTTAGCCTTTTGATTTTGGTGGTCATTGGAATTACATTGGTAGCCTCGGCATCGCCCGCCGTCGCAACCCGCATCGGTGCAGACCCGAATCACTTTATTACCCGCCATATTATTTTTGCGATCCCATCCACAATCGTCATGCTGGTAATCTCCTTTATGAATCATCAGCTCATTCGTCGATTGGGAATATTGGTGTTCGGTCTATCTGTTTTAATGATGATCCTCGTTCCCTTTGTCGGAGCCGATATCAAGGGAGCTCAACGCTGGATACCGCTTTTCGGATTCTCACTTCAACCCAGTGAGTTCATTAAACCGGCCTTCGCGATTGTCTCTGCGTGGCTGATCTCTCACCAGAAACAAAATGCAAACATGCCGGGCTACTACCTCTCCGCTTGTATGTATGGCCTCGTCGTTCTCTTGTTGTTGATCCAGCCTGATTTCGGAATGACCGTCGTCGTAACCTGTATGTTCATGGCGCAAGCCTTCCTCGCCGGATTACAATTTCGCTATCTTGTAGGGTTGGTTGCCTTTTCATTGGTGGCCGTCGTCCTTATTTATTTTTCGTTCGATCACGTCCAAAGCCGCATCGACCGCTTTATGAACCCCGAAGGCGCAGACACATATCAAGTGGATCGCTCACTCGAAGCATTCTCAAACGGCTTTTTGCTTGGAACAGGCCCGGGACAAGGAACCGTTAAGAACACCATCCCCGATGCCCATGCAGACTTTATCTTCTCGGTTTTTGCCGAAGAATACGGCATGATTTTAACCCTCGGTCTCGTCGGCTTATACGGATTTATTCTGATGCGCGGCTTTGCAAGAATGATGGAAACCTCCGACTTATTCGTAGTTCTCGCCGCAGGCGGCATCTTATGTATGTTTGGGATGCAAGCCTTCGTCAATATGGGATCAAGCCTCCATCTTTTGCCCACAAAAGGCATGACCCTCCCGTTCTTGAGCTACGGCGGCTCCTCGATCATGGCAATGGGTGTATCAATGGGCGTTGTACTGGGCTTGACGCGTCGCGAGACAAAGCGCACAATCGCCCGCAGAGGTTTGTCCCTGTCAACACGCGTGTAAATTAAAATAAGTAGGCAAGTAAGTAGGCAAGTAGAGAATGAGTGCATCTTTAGATCAATCTTCAGAAAAGAAGACGATCCTCCTCTCGGCAGGCGGAACAGGAGGCCATGTTTTTCCTGCCCGCGCCCTAGCCGAAGAATTACTGTCAAAAAACTATAAAGTCGCCATCGCAACCGATAGCAGAGGCCTAAAATACTTTAACGGTCTGGATCAATCCGTCCCAAGACATATCATTGCCTCAGGCGCATACACATCCGGAATAAAGGGAAAAATTTTCGGGCTGCTGGCTCTGGCCCGCGGCTACATCCAGTCCCATACATTAATCACGACGATCAAGCCCTCTGTTGTCGTCGGCTTTGGTGGATATCCGTCCGCCCCACCTGTCTTTGCCGCCCAGCATCGCGGTATCCCGACTGTTTTGCATGAACAAAACGCAATCCTCGGAATGGCCAACGCACTTCTGGCATCAAAAGCCAAAAAACTGGCACTCTCAACCGACCACACCACAGGCATCAAGCCCGAATGGGCGAATAAATGTTTCACAACCGGCAATCCAATTCGAAAAGAAATCGCAAATATCGCGCAAGCAAGCTACCCCGATCCGGCTCTTGGAAAATTCTATCTGATGATCGTAGGAGGCTCTCAAGGAGCCAAATGCTTCGCAGACATTGTTCCCGAAGCAATCAAAGCCCTACCGGAAGACATCAAGCATCGCTTATCCATCTTCCATCAGGCCAGACCCGATGATCTCGACGCCGTGAAAGCCGCCTACGAAGGAGAAAGTTTTGAAGCCGATATCAGACCTTTTTTCGAGGATATGCCCGAGCGGATCGCCAAATCCCATCTGATGATTACCCGATCAGGCGCCAGTACAATCGCCGAACTGGCCGCTGCCGGTCGTCCAGCAATCTATGTGCCGTTCCCGTGGAACAGAGATAACCAGCAGCTTTTTAATGCGGAACAAATGGCCAATGGGGAGGCCGGGATCGTCATTGAAGAGAAAAACCTTACCGTCAAAACTCTGTCCAAAACGCTATCCAACCTAATTGAAAGCCCTAAAAATCTAGAAAATATGGCAAGAAAAGCCAAAAACATTGGCATCCTTGATGCTACAAAGCGCCTCGAAAACCTGATAGCAGGCCTTCTATAGTTGTTAGGAATTAAAACCCGAGACCGTCATTCCGGAAGTGTTTTTTCGAAGAAAAAACTGACATATCCGGAATCCATATGTGTCCGGCTTTGCCGGACGCGGTTCCGGATCCCGGCAGCCTGCCTCGGCGAAGGCCGGGGTGCAAGCGTGTCCTTGGACACGCGCCAACGGGATGACGGGTTTTTATTTCAAATGACTATAGTGAGCTAAAAATCTTAGGAAAAATGTTGAGATTCTCCTTCGTTTTTGCAATAAAGAGCGTAGTAAAAAACTCCTGTCATCCCCGACAAAGGAAGCGACGCTGACTGATGATCGGGGATCCGGCTTTGAATGCAGCGTGGCTGCACAAATTTCCGGATCCCGTTCGTGCCAGCATCCTCCGGATGCGCCAACGGGATGACAATAATGTATATATTGAATTAAAGGACACAAACCATGCGGCATATCCCGCCCGAGATCGGCACTCTACATTTTATCGGCATCGGCGGCATCGGCATGAGCGGCATAGCCGAAGCCTTGGCATCCCTAGGCTACACGGTTCAAGGTAGTGATATTGCAAATAATTACAATACGGAGCGTTTAGCTGAAAAGGGCATAAAAGTTTCCATAGGACAAAATGCAGATAACCTGCAAGATACCGAAGGCAAAATGGTTGGAGCGGTAATTATATCTTCAGCCATCAAATCGGACAATCCGGAACTGATCGCCGCTCGCGATCATAAAATTCCTGTTGTCGCACGCGCTGAAATGCTCGCCGAACTTATGCGCCTTAAATGGACAGTGACTGTCGCAGGCACCCACGGCAAAACCACAACGACATCTCTGGTCGGCACCATGCTAGAATCTGGAGATCTCGATCCGACTGTTATCAATGGCGGAATCGTCAACGCATATGGCACCAATGCGAGATTAGGGCAGGGCGACTGGATGGTCGTTGAAGCCGACGAAAGCGACGGGTCTTTTACCCGCCTTCCTGCGACCATGGCAATTGTCACAAACATTGATCCTGAACATATGGAACATTACGGCTCCTTTGAAAATGTACGTGCAGCCTATCTGCGTTACATCCAACAAATCCCGTTTTACGGATCGGCAATTCTCTGTCTTGACCATCCGGTCGTTCAAAATCTGATCCCCGAAGTTAGCAACCGCACGATTGTTACATATGGCTTTAACAAACAAGCCGATGTCAGAGCCGACAATGTTCGCAGCACCTCTCTCGGCTCCACCTTTGATGTTACAATCGCCTCCCACGTCTATCTGGACGGAAAAGAGCGCACCATTAAGGATATTTTCTTGCCCATGATGGGGCAGCATAATGTGCAAAACGCTTGCGCTTCGATTGCGTGCGCCGCCCGTTTGGGAATTCCGGAAGCGTCAATCAAGAAAGCACTCTCGAATTTCGGAGGTGTCAAACGCCGCTTCACCAGAACCGGAGTCTCGAACGGAATTCTCGTTGTGGACGATTATGGTCACCATCCGGTTGAAATTGCAGCCGTCCTGAAAGCAGGCCGCCAAGTCGTTTCAGAAAATAATGGCCGGATCATCGCTGTCGTTCAGCCTCACCGTTATTCACGCCTTCATGATCTTTTCGAAGATTTCTGCACATGCTTTGACGAGGCCGATAGCGTCATTGTCGCCGATGTCTATGCCGCAGGTGAAAGCCCGATTGAAGGCGCAGACAAAGACTCTCTGGTCAATGGCATTAAAGCCCATGGACACCGCGATGTCTCGGTTCTCGAAAGCGAAGACAAACTCGCCGAAAAAATCACACAAATGGCGCAACCCGGAGACGTCGTGATCTGTCTCGGGGCAGGAAGTATTACCTATTGGGCACAATCCCTCCCCAAACAAATGGACATTTTATGGGGAGAGGCCACACTCATGACCAAAGGTGTTGTCAATGGTTGATGCCGCAAGAGAACTGTCGCCCGAAACAAAAGCTTCCGATGAACCGCTCCCGAATGTCAGGGGGCGGTACACACCGAACGCACCATTGGGAAAAGTCGGTTGGTTCCGCACAGGCGGCACCGCAGATATGCTCTTTAAGCCCGCAGATATAGAAGACTTGCAAGACTTTATGGCTCAAAGACAAGCCGCAACCCCAACACCAACCCCCGTCAATATTCTGGGCGTCTTATCAAACTCGATCATCCGCGACAACGGAGTCGAAGGCATCACCATTCGTCTGGGCAGAGAATTTGCATCAATAGAAGAGCGAGACGATCATTGCCTTTATATCGGCGCGGCTGTCCTTGATGTCAACGCCGCAGAATTTGCCGCAGAAAAAAATATTGCCGGTTTGGAATTTCTGTGCGGCATCCCGGGCTCTATCGGAGGCGCATTGGCTCTGAACGCTGGCGCATACGGATCGGAAATCAAAGATGTATTGATCTCGGCTGAGTTTTTGGATGAACAGGGCAATCGCAAAAGCCTGAGTGCAGATGACTTGAATATGAGTTATCGCCATTCCGAAATCCCAAAAAATTGGATCGCTATAGGTGCAACTTTAAAAGGACACAGCGGCGAAACAGAAAAAATCAAAGCACATATGACTGACATTCGGGAAAAACGCGCCCAAACCCAACCAATCAGATCACAAACAGGCGGGTCGACATTTAAAAATCCAAAGGCCGAAGATTTGGAAAAAGCAGGCCTACCGCTCGACACCAAAGCGTGGCAGTTGGTCGATAAAGTCGGCGGTCGGGGATTGAGGATCGGCGGCGCGCAAATGTCTGAACAACACGCCAATTTTATGATTAACACGGGATCAGCCACAGCCTCCGACCTTGAAAGTCTGGGGGAAGAAGTCCGCCGCCGCGTCAAAGAAAACTGCAACGGCTACGACCTCAAATGGGAAATCGCTCGTTTCGGCCGCCTCTAATTCCGCATCATTCTGAAAATATTGATCTTTTGCGCCATTTTGACACTCTTACAAACACGGAATAGGCAAATTTTAAATATTGCAAAATCCGAATTTATGGTACCTTGAGTATCGAAAATAAGAGTTTTTTGCCTCTTTGATTCGCCTCGCCTAAACTTTTTCAAGAATTTCTTGCCTATCTCGGTGTTTTTATGTCTATTATAAAACGTTTATTAACATATTGCCTCTATTGTTGTGGATGGAAGAAGGCGGAAGAACCGCACGAACCAGCCAATACGCAATCTTTCGCGCCGGAAAAGCCACTCGTAGGCACAAATGGCCCGATCGTTGCAGATATGTTGGTAATGAAACGCGATGATCGCATCGTTTTGGCGGTCGATCACGAGTTTACAGACATTCCCGAGTGGGTGGAATGGGATGTTTCCCGTAACACTATCGGAATTTGTCAAATGGGCGGAGCGGTTGCGGAATTAAAAAGCGTGATTCCTCCAGAAAAAATAGATATGTTCCGGAATGCCAAAAATTTAGCACTGGCCATCCGGTTTGATGGAAAAGACGTTGTTCATGGAGTGTATTTAGTCGTCCGTGAATAACACAACGGAGGACTATATGATTGAAGTATACGCGAACTCGACAAATTCTGATTTGATACTAAGAGGGTTAGATGCATTGTCAGCCCCATCAGATGCCAACATGATGGAGCGCGGCCTCGACGAATTGCAACGTCAGCCATTAAAATCCCCTATCAAGTTGAACTGTAATGGCATTCCTGTTACCCTTGAGGGAGCTACCTACGGTGAGGCTTTGGAAACCTTTAATGGACAATCCCCTTCCGCAGGCTTAAAAAATTCAGTTCAAATGAAGCACTAAGCTGCCTAGCGACGTGTTTTTGAAGTCGCTAAGCAAAAATGAAACTAAAGTCACAGAATTCATTGAGAGATCATACCCTCGCAGATAAAAAATATTTGCGAGGGTGCCTGTCATCGCGAGCGGCTGAAAGGCGCGCTGCGATCTAGCTATCAATTGAGAATTTCCCTCACGCAGAGTTCACAGAGATTTCGCTGAGTGCTCAGAGGATCATGAAGAACATTTTCAATGACAGTCTTATCACAATCGTCTTATAGTAATTTTAAAAAAGAAACCGTCATCCCGTTGGCGCA
>JAGRKB010000107.1 GCA_020442425.1 Alphaproteobacteria bacterium
ACTCCTCAATCAGGCTCTAAGAATAATGGTAGAGAAAGGAGTAAGTAAAGATCTCGCAAATAAATATAGAAATTATAAGTATTTTGTTCCTGAAAAAAGGTTTGTAGGGGAATGGTAATCCTAACTTATCCCTATACAAAAGATTTTTTCTCGGTCATTATTTTTGACCATGAACACCGAGATTCTCTCCATTGAACAAATGAGACAAGCAGAAGAGGCCTCCCTATCAGGAAAGACCTCTTCTTATACCTTGATGCAAAGAGCCGGCAGGGCTGTTGCGGACATCGTGCGAGAGCAATATGAAAAGCAGCCTGTACTGGTTCTCTGTGGCTCAGGCAATAACGGCGGTGACGGATTTATCGCGGCAAGCGAGTTAAAGCGCAAAAAATGGAATGTAACGGTTGCCTGTAAATTAGAGGCCGAATATCTCGAAGGGGATGTAGCAAGAGCCGCAGAGGAATGGGGCGACGATTTTGACACTTTGGAAAAAGTCGAAATTCCGCAAGACGGAATCATAATCGATGCCATATTCGGAACGGGGCTGGAACGCGAAATTACGGGGGATGCGCAAGAGGTTCTTTTTGCTCTTCAAAGGACTCAATGCCCGATTGTTTCAGTAGACGTACCGTCAGGAACATACGCGGATTCAGGAGATTGTCAGCCATGTACTCCGCAAGCAGAGCTAACTATTACTTTTTTCCGCAAGAAATTGGCTCATGTTCTATTGCCTGGTCGTGTTGCTTGTGGCGAAATCGTGATTGCTGACATCGGAATAAAAGACGAAGTTTTGGAAGATGTTCAGGGTAGCTTTATAAGAGAAAATGACCCGTCGTTAGGATGGCAAGATGATGCATCGACCAAGGCTTTCTGGACACACAAATACCACCACGGTCACGTAACCGTTCTGGGAGGGAAGCGATTAACCGGAGCAGGTGTATTGGCATCACTTTCTGCTCTAAGAATTGGGGCCGGATTAGTTTCGGTTGCGGCGCACCCCGAGGTCATCGACATCTATCGCAATGCATCACCATCTTTAATGGTAGAGCCAATGCAGGAAATGGCGCGCTTTAAAGATCATTACATCAATGATGATCGTCGTAATGTTTTATTGATAGGCCCAGGAGCGGGAACCGAAAATGCCGGAGCGCTTAAAAAGGTCGTTTTTGATGCTGTGGCTAGTGAGCGCTATTGCGTTCTGGACGCAGATGCCCTGACGGTTTTTGAGGATGATATTAGAACATTTTACAAAACTATCGGAGACCGTTGTATTTTAACGCCTCACGAAGGGGAGTTCGAACGGATTTTCCCCGATTACAAAGGAAGCAAAGTTGAAAGAGCAAGAGCCGCTGCCGCGAAAACAGGAGCCGTTATTGTTCTAAAAGGGGCAGATACAGTCATCGCAGCACCTGATGGACGGGTAGTGATTAACCTGACAGGCTCGGGTTGGTTGGCAACAGCAGGAACAGGAGATGTTTTGGCGGGAATGATTGCGGGTCTGGCGGCTCGTAAAGTGTTCAAACTCTTTGACGCCGCTTGTGCGGCTGTCTGGATGCATGGAAAAGCGGCTGAACTGGCTGGGCCAGGGCTGATTTCCGAAGATATGGTAGCAAAAATACCTCAGGTTTTGGCTCATATGTCCGAAGAGCCCGTAGAAGACGAAGAGTGACACGAAAAGAATGTTAAAGCTATATTTATGCGGTCGAAGACAGAACA
>JAGRKB010000108.1 GCA_020442425.1 Alphaproteobacteria bacterium
AAGAGGTCGTCGGTTCGATCCCGATTGGGTCCACCATTTATCCTAAATAAATAGTTCTGTTGAAATCGGGTGAATCGAACCGACTTCTTTTAAAGTAGCCGCAAAGCGGCGGGTTCGATCCCGATTGGGTCCACCAATTTCCATTCAGTTTTTAGAATGTTCTGTCGAACATTCGGAAAGCGGGTGATGACGGATGTTGGTTGTGAGTGCCATATACTTGGTGTCTTGGAGCCTTGGTGGTTCAGTGTTTTTTACCACGAAGAGACGAAGTCCACCCGTCATTGCGAGGAGCGCTGGCGACGACGCAATCCAAAATGTTTTTTGACTTTTACTGGCGGACGGTTGCGCCTGAGTCTACGGTGAAGACTTGCCCTGTAATGTTTTTGGCTTTGTTGCTCACCAGAAAGCTAATCATTTCAGCTATATCTTCCGGATCGCATGGTCTTTTCATCGGGAAATTTTCTCTGACCCATTCTCTATCTTCTGCCGAATAATTCTTTTTCATCATATCTGTATCCGTGCAAGAGGGGGCAACAGCATTGATTCTGATATTTGGGGCAAGTTCAGCGGCAAGGCTACGAACAATGGCTTCTATCCCTGCTTTTGAGGCAGCGTAAGATAGCGCATCTGGAGTTGGTAATTTTGCACATACAGAGGATGTGAAAATAATTGAACCTTCATCCATGATCGGCGTCAGGAGCTTTGTCAAAAGAGTATGTGACCATAAATTTACTTGTAGTGTTTTAAAGAAAGAGTTTCTTGTTAAGTCCTTTAAGGATTCACATTCGGCTATTCCGGCATTGTTTATCAGGATATCAAGTTTGCCGAATTTTTCTTTTAGATGGTTCGCCATTACATTTATATCCT
This sequence comes from Alphaproteobacteria bacterium, assembly GCA_020442425.1. Taxonomy (GTDB): domain Bacteria; phylum Pseudomonadota; class Alphaproteobacteria; order Micavibrionales; family Micavibrionaceae; genus UBA1573. The sequence goes on from JAGRKB010000108.1 coordinate 868, forward strand.
CGTCCTGTTCGAGGTTGGCAAAGATGGGTTCTCCACCTATTTCTTCAGCCAACTGAAAGGCTTCCTTTTTGGACTGATTGTAATGGATCAGTACAAAGTATCCTTCTCTTGCGAGGGTACGACAAGTTGATGCCCCAATTCCTTTGCTGCCACCTGTTACTAAAGCAATTTTTTTCATGTTTTATCCCTATGGAAAATGTAATCTATATTTTTATTCTTTACTGTAGTGTATAAGTCATCATGGATAATGATAATTCTTACAAGAAAAAAGAAAGTGATCAAGGCTTGTTAGTGGGCAAGTTGCTTTTGGCAATGCCCAATATGGTCGATCCACGCTTTCACCAAGCTGTTATCTATATGGTATCGCATCATGCAAAAGGTGCGATGGGGATTGTCATCAACAAAGTTTTGCAAGACCTCACTTTTGAACAATTGCTTCAAGAAGCAGGCTTGTCGGAAATTGCGCTTAAACGTCAGAATGTCAGATTGCTGAATGGTGGGCCTGTTGAAATGCAGCATGGTTTTTTGATCCATACTCCTGATTTTAAGCATGAGAATTCAATCCATGTTGATGAACGGATAAGTGTGAGTGCCAACCTTGATGCATTGCGGGCCTTTGCTGAAGGAGAGACACCTAAAGAAGGCTTGCTTGCGCTGGGGTATGCCGGATGGTCGGGCGGTCAATTGGAAAAGGAATTGCAGGAAAATTCGTGGCTGGCTTGTGAGGCTGATTATGATTTGTTGTTTAATACAGATCAGGATCGCTTATGGGATCGTGCTTATGCGCGGTTGGGAGTTGATCCCCGTCTGATTTCTCTTCAATCGGGTTTAGCCTAGATTGTTATATTTCTTACGAATATTTTCTTCGATTTCTGTCGGATCAACATTAGCCCCGATGGGGCCGTAGGCTGAAACCATCAATGGGCTGGTGAAAAGTTTTTTTGCGTAGTCGATGATATCTTGTTCCGTAACACGGTTAATTTTTTCAATATAGCTTTGTGTATCGAACGTTGTTCCGTGGGTAAGCATATAGCGCCCTTGCTGGTCGGCTCTGGTCATCATTTTTTCTCGAGCCATGCGGACGTTTGACGAAATTTGTGATTTTGCTCTGTTGATTTCTTGTTCTGAAACGCCATCGGCCATACTGTTAATTTGCTCGATGGTCAGCGGAATGAGCTTCTTTAATTCTTCCGGCCCTGTTCCGGCATAGACTCCGAAGAGTCCGGCGTCAGAGTATGAGTCCTGAAAGGTCTGGATAGTGTAGACCAACCCATGTTTTTCTCTGATTTCGTGGTAGAGGCGGGAGGAGGTTCCCCCTCCAAGAATATTGGATAGGATGCGCTGGGTTGGATAATCGGCAGAGCGTTTTGATGCACCTTTAAATCCTATGATTATATGAGCCTGCTCGGTTTCTTTTTCGACAAGAGCATGACGGGGATTGTAATTTGCAGCCACATATCCCGGATTGTTTCCATTTAATGATTGTGCAGGAAAGCTCAGGAAATATTTCTCTACTAATGCGACAAATTGGTCATGGTCTATGTCTCCGGCACAAGAGATAACGATGCGTTCTGCCGCGTAGTGTTTTCCGATATAGGTTTTTAGGTCAGGCACAGAAATTTTCGAGACAATTTCCGGTGTTCCAAGGCCCGATGATCCTACGGCCTGTTCTGGGAAGGCGGCCTCAAGGGCGTTTTGGAAGACCATGTCATCCGGACTGTCTTCATACATTTTGATTTCTTGCAAAATGACTGTGCGTTCTTTTTCGATTTCATCTTCTGGGAAGATAGAGTTTTGGAGCATATCAGCCAAAACATTGAGGGATAAATCCAGATGGTCTTTAAGAATGCGGATATAGTATGCCGTGACTTCACGCGCTGTATAGGCGTTAAAGTAGCCACCGGCATCTTCGATCAAATCGGATAAATCTTTGGCTGAGCGTGTCGCTGTCCCTTTAAACATCATATGCTCAAGCATATGGGCAATGCCATTTTCTTGAGCCAGCTCGTGGCGCGTTCCAACCCCGACCCAAAACCCTAGGGCGAGACTTTCTATTCCGGGGGCGTTGTCTGTGACGATGCGCAGGCCATTGGGGAGGGTTGTATATCGTATACTCATGAGAGAGTGCTATCTGAAAATAGAGATTTCTGCAAGGGGTGTTGCTTTGCAAAAAAAACAGCGTACAATTTGTGCTCCTGATTTTTAACTTTTCTCCCCAGAGGGGGAGTAGGAGCAGTTTTATGGTTAAGGTTCTCATTGCAGATAAAATGGATAAGAAGGCTGAAGAGATTTTCAAGAGAGATGGCATTGATTATGATGTTAAGGCCGGATTGTCTCCGGAAGAGCTTTGTAAGATTGTCGGAGAGTACGATGCTATAGCCTGCCGTTCTTCTGCGAAGATTACCAAAGATGTTATTGCCGCGGCTCCTGGGGTTCGTGTCATCGGGCGTGCCGGTATCGGGGTTGATACGATTGATGTTCCTGCCGCTACGGCTGCAGGGATTGTTGTCATGAACACACCGTTCGGGAATTCTATCACAACGGCTGAACATTCTGTAGCGATGATGATGGCGTTGGCTCGCCAAATTCCTCAAGCCAGTGTTTCGACCCATGAAGGTAAGTGGGAGAAGAGTAAATTTATGGGTGTTGAGCTTTATGCCAAGGTTTTGGGTGTAATCGGGTGTGGAAATATTGGAGCCATTGTTGCCAATCGTGCGTTGGGGCTGGGGATGAAGGTGGTTGCTTTTGATCCTTTTCTGACAGATGAGCGTGCGCAAGAGATGGGGGTCGAGAAGGTCGAGCTTGATCAATTGTATTCTCTGGCTGATTTTATCACAATCCATGTTCCCAAGACTGATAAAACCAATCGTATGATTGATGCTGGCGCATTGTCTAAAATGAAAGAAGGTGTGCGAATTATCAACTGCGCGCGTGGGGGGCTGATTGTTGAAAGTGATCTGAAAGAGGCATTGGATAGCGGGAAAGTTGCCGGAGCGGCTCTGGATGTTTTCGAGACCGAGCCTGCGTCTGAGAATATTCTGTTTGGTCATCCGAATGTAATTTGTACCCCTCATTTGGGGGCGTCGACTAAGGAAGCTCAGGTGAATGTTGCGATACAGGTGGCGGAGCAAATATCGGATTTCTTGTTGAAAGGGGCTGTTGTCAATGCGATCAATATGCCTTCCATTTCTGCAGAGGATGCACCGAAACTCAAACCCTATATGAAGCTTGCAGTTCAAATCGGGCAATTGGCTGGGCAGATTGTTGAAAGCGGAATTCGTAGCATTGAGATTTCCTATATTGGCTCTGTTGCTCGCGTCAATACCAAGCCTTTGACGGCTAGCTTGTTGGCGGCTGTGTTTGCTCAAATGTCTGATCATGTGAATATGGTCAATGCTCCGGAGATTGCCAAATCCAAAAAAATTCAGATCAGTGATCGTTATATTGAGGATTCGGATGAATGGTCTGTTGCAATCTCGGTACGGATTGAATGCGAGAACGGGGTTCATGGTGTTACAGGAACTCTGTTTGCCGGACGTGAGCCGAGGATTGTTGAAATCGAAAGTGTTCCGATTGAGGCGGCTTTAACACCTCATATGTTGCTGATTAAAAATGATGATCGGCCCGGTATGATCGGGGCTTTGGGAATGGTGTTGTCTCAAGCGGGATGCAATATAGCTGATTTCCGTTTGGGGCGGATTGGCGCTGGTCAAACTGCGGTTGCTCTTATCTCGATCGATGATGCTGTCAGTAATGATGTTTTTGAGGCTATTGAAGCTATTCCGCAGGTCAGACAAGCGCGTCGTTTAGCGTTTTAAGGCTCTCGGGCTTAGTGATTAATAAAATTATGCGGGTTTTTGGTGTAGTAGCGTCGGCAGGCGTCGTTGAGTTCTGCTTTTAAGAGTGGGCCGCTTCCACCGCCGTCCCCTCTGATTCCTTTTCTTATGATCAAGCTCAGGGTTTTGTGGTGCGCTTCTACGATGTCGATTACATCGGCGTCCAGTTCTTTTACATGTTCAAGGAATCCAAGAACAATATCTGCGAGCGATGTTACCAGATCGAATTTGAACATTTTCCCGTGGGCTTTTAAGGACATGACGGGGCGGATTAATCCGGAGCTTAATTCCTCTGTTGTTCCAGCGCCTGCTTTTGCTTTTTTTATGCCTTCGAGGAGGTTGAGAAGGAAGTCCTCGGCAATATCGGAAAAATCTATGGTATTTTCTTCAATGACACGATCGGCCTTTACGAGTTTGTCCGGTGTAAAATCCCCTACGCCTGCTTTTAATTGCAAAGCTTTGGACGCTTTGTATATACGTGCTTTGGTCTCGGGTGTGCTCATATTCTTGTCATTTTTTGGTTTGGCTTACTTTATTAGTTGAACATAGAAGGGTAAAAATTTATTCAATATTAATATCCCATTTGTCTTTTTTACCGGATTCGTCAATTTCCCTTCTTTTGGGGCCTTCGTAATCGTCAATTTTTCGCCGTCTGCGGTCTGGCCCAAAGAAGCTATAGGTTTCAATGAAATCTCTGGGGCGGTTGATGATGTGAGCAATCCGTTTGGCGAGGTCTTGTCCTGTAAACGGCTTTGTCAGAAATTCTGTTACGCCGACATCTCTGGCTTGAATGACACGGCTTTTAGCAGAGTATCCGGTGATGAGGATGATCGGAACGGTTTTGTTAACTGAAGTGGGGTCGTTTCTGATTTTCTGGATCATTTCAAATCCGCTGACAGGTTCCATTTCCCAGTCTGTAATGATGACGTCCGGATTCATTTTTTTGAACTCTGCAAATCCAGCGCCGCCATGCTCTGCACTGTATATTTTCCCGACACCCAGAGCGTCTAGCACTCCGATGATCAGATTGCGCATCGGGGCTATGTCTTCCACTACGAGAACGCTAACTTTGTCGAGTTTTAATGTCATGAGACGATTATGGGGTCAAAAGGATTAAGAAAGCCTCTAAGGAAGGACCCCGGTACTTCACCCTCCTACCACGCGGTTTGTCCGGGTGGCACAAGGATCGTACCGGGGCCTTGGTTGGCATTATAGGGAAGCTTTGCGTTGTTGGCAAACCTAAAATAGCTTTTTTTATTCATTTGGGAAAAGGGCTGTTTTTTTGTATAAATTTCCCATTTTCTATAAGGGTTAGGATTTTTATCGATAGGGCTATAATTATTTTCATAATTTATTGACGTCTTATTAAGGATGTGTTAAACAATTTGCACTTTCAACCAGTGTATTTGCTTGAGTTGTACTGAAAGATACTTATATTTGCACATATATGTATCTGAAATACATGCTCAAATAGTTTTAAGGGGGAGCATTTTCATGCCCAAAGACGTTACATCCATCGGATCAACCAAAGCGCAACAACTTTTTGATTTGCCGGTTTCTTTGCAAGCAGGTCAGGTCAATACGTTGTCTTTTTCTCAAGAGAGCATTTCTACGATGCAATTGACACCAAAGGGTGAGCTTGAGATTTCTTTCCGTGACGGTTCTCGTCTTGTGATTGAGAATTTTGAAGAGCTTGTAAATTCTTCTCAATCTTGTGGGCGTGATACCTTAATTCAACTTTCTGATAACACCATTATTTATCCTGAAGAGTTGCAAGAGCAGCTTGCGCAAGGGCCTGTTCAATTTGGAAATAGTGAAAGCGGGATCATTGCTTTGTCGGAACCCCTTGCCGGACAAGTGATTGAGACCAATATCGAGCCAGGTCACGAATACCAAATGGGATTTGATTTGTCTCAGGTGAGTGCAGCACAAGCTGGTCAAAATCTGATTTTGTCTTTTCCGAATGGTGGCGTGCTAATTCTCAATAATTATTTTGCAGCGGCTCATACCGAGCTTCCGCCTGTGATGACATTGGCGGATGGTGCTGTTGTTGATGCTTCTGCTTTGTTGACTTCCTGCAAACTTGTTGAAATTCCGAGTGTTGCGGAAACGGTTGTGGCTGCTGTGCCTCCTGCCGCTTCTAATTTGCGTGATATCGAGCCTGCTGCCGGTGAGCCTGAAGTTGCTCCGGCGCCGACTCCATCTGCTGCACAAAAAATTGCTCAGGTTGAGCCTGCTGCCGGTGATGATTTTGCAAATATTGAGCCTGCTGCCGGTGATGCGGGAGGTTCTCCTGTTTCTTCCAGCCGTGGTTACGGATTTAATAGCTCTATTGACGGGGCTTCGTTTGGTGGGGAAGACCCAATCGGTCCGATTGCTCCAACCGCTCTAAACTATAATGCTCCAACAATTCCAACAATTCCTTATGTTTCTGGTCAGGCCGGAACTCCTGCTTCTTTTATCCCTCAAGATGATCGTCCGGTTGTCGGTTCTGCCGAAACGGTTGTTGATGAAACCAATCTTGGGACGGCTATGGGCACTGTTGTTGTTGATTACGGGAATGATGGGCCAGGTGTGTTATCGTTTAATGATAGCTTCGGTTTTGGCGGGTCTGTCGGGCCTGAGTTAAAGTCTTGTGAATTCCCTGTTGTTGTGACGCACACGGGCGATACCTATACCGGAACAGCAAATGGTTCTGTGGTTTTTACGCTGGTGATTGATCCTGCGACCGGTGATTATAGCTTTACGCAATTCGGGCCTCTGTCTCACGCGGATGCAACCAATTCTGATGACGTTATTTCTTTGACATTTGGGGTAACGGCTACGGATGCAGATGGCGATGCCACGAATACAACGATCACTGTTCATGTTCATGATGATGGTCCGGTTGCCGTGGATGATTCTGTTTCTGTCGGGTCTGATCCTTTTCATGTGACGGGTAATGTGTTGACCAATGATGACGCGGGAACCGATGGTGATGGCCATGTGACTTCCGTCGAGTTTAATGGTGTTTCCTATGCTGTTCCTGCTGTCGGATTTGTCAGTGTTGTCGGGAATTTCGGTGTTCTAGAGTTGGCTGCTGATGGGTCTTATATCTACACATCTTATAACGCCGCCTTGGGGACTGACCAGTTTGTTTATACCATGGCCGATTGTGATGGTGATACCGATACAGCGATTTTGGCAGTTGAGGTAACGGATTTGGATGTTCAGCCTACAGTGCAAGCCTCTAGTGCGACTTTGGATGAAACAAATCTTTCCGGTGTTAACAGTGTATCCGGTGCGGTTGTTGCAGATTTCGGTGTTGATGGCCCCGGTTCTTATGCCTTTAATTCCGGCAACTCTTCCGGGGGCTCTCTGGCTGGTGGAGCTTTGACTTCGAATGGTGTTCCGGTTGTCGTCAGTTTGGTTGGTAGTCAATATGTCGGTATGGCAGGTGGAGATGTTGTTTTCACTCTTACGCTTGATCCTGTGTCCGGTGGCTACACATTCACTCAGTTTAAGCCGTTGGATCATGCTGATGGAACCAATCCTAATGATTCTATTTCTCTGACGTTCGGGGTAACTGCCACTGATGCAGATGGTGATGCTGTTTCCACGACTGTTACAATTAATGTTTTGGATGATGCCCCAATTGCGGTTGATGACGGGCAGATTGTTCCTCATAATGTTTTGACCGTTACCGGTAATGTGACAACCAACGATGATGTCGGTGAGGATGTTCCGGGTTATGTTGTTAATACCATTTCTTTTAATGGGGCGGATTATGCTGTTCCTGCCGTCGGAACTGTTACGATTAATGGCGTTTATGGTGTTCTAGAGATCGGATCAAACGGTTCTTACTCCTATACATCTTTTAATACGGCTCTCGGTAGTGATGAGTTTATTTATACTATTGAAGATCAGGATGGAGATACATCTTCTGCCAAGCTGACGTTGACGGTGTCTGATATTAATACCACTCCGACTTTGGATGTTGTTCCGGAAGTTGTGGATGAGACTTTGGTGGATGAGTCCGGTCTGCAAACCGTGACAGGTACTGTTGTCGTTGATTTTGGGGCTGATGGTCCGGGTACGGTTGCATTGGCTGGTGCTCCCGGATTTTCTGCCACAGGGTCTGTTGCGGGTGGAAGCTTAACATCCAACGGTGTCCCGGTTGTTGTTACCCAAGTTGGTAACCAGTATGTCGGGACTGCTGGTGGCGAGACCATTTTTGAACTTACTCTTAATCCTGACAACAGTTATGAATTTGTTCTTCATGGTCAGTTGGATCATGCGGATGCGACCAATCCTGATGATGTGATAACATTGAACTTCGGTGTTGTTGCAACCGATGCTGATGGTGATACGGCTGTGGGCACGATTAAAATCAATGTTCATGATGATGCGCCAGTGGCTGTAAATGATAATGTGACAATCGTTGATCCGAGTGTTTCTGTGTCCGGTAATGTGACGGATAATGATGATATCGGTGAAGATATTCCCGGATTTATTGTCTCTGAAGTTGAATTTAACGGTACGTCTTATGCGATTGCGCAAGGTGGAACGGTCACTATTAACGGTACGTATGGTGTGCTCGTCATTGGTTCTGATGGAGCTTATACTTATACATCAAACAATACTGCGATTGGTGCGGATCAGTTTGTTTATACCATTAAAGATCAAGATGGTGATCCTGCATCAGCAACGCTTACGTTTACCGTTAAAGACATCGACCAACAACCAAGTATCGAGAACGAGTTTCTTACTGTTGACGAGACGATTGTTGATAATGCGGGATTGCAAACAGTGAACGGGACTTTGACCTATGACTTCTTTGGGGATGGCCCGGGCACGATTAATCCTGTTGCGGGAAGCTTTGCGTCAGGCGGTTCATTGAAGAATGGTGCGCTCACTTCTAATGGTGTTGCGGTTGTGGTGACATTGGCCGGAGATACCTATACCGGTAAGGCTGGAGCCACCACGATCTTCACATTGA
>JAGRKB010000027.1 GCA_020442425.1 Alphaproteobacteria bacterium
TTATCTGGATAAAAATCAACTGTTGGTATCAAGGAAAAACCAAGAGAAGAAAACAAGCGGAGATATACCATTTTATCAAAAAATCATTCATAACTATCTCTATTTTACTATTCCTCTTTTTCACCCGCAAAATTTTCTGGAGAGAACCGTTGACTACGTAGCCCCGTTTTTGTCATCCGGAATGACAAAAATCATGATGGTGGCTCTTCTGATTTTGTCCTTCATAACTTTTGGAAGATGGGAGGAGTTTGCAAGAACATTTCATGAGCAAACTGCTCTCGATTCTATGGTCTATGTGGCAATGACTTTCGCCTTTATAAAAATAATTCATGAATGGGCCCATGCCTACACGGCAACTAAATATAAAGTTCCAGTCCCGCACATGGGAATTGCCTTCATCGTGCTTTATCCGATCTTGTACACGGAAACAACAGCATCTTGGAAATTAAAAAACAAATATGAACGCATGGCAATCGGACTGGCAGGTGTGCGCGCAGAATTGTTTCTGGCAACAATATTTTTGTTACTGTGGCACGCTGCGCCAACAGGAGGTATATTGCAAACCCTCTCGTTTTATGGAGTGGCCGTCTCATTAATATCATCCGTGCTCGTCAATTTGAACCCGCTCATGAGGTTTGACGGCTATTACATCTTGTCGGACTGGATAGGTATTGAAAACTTGCAAACAAGAGCCTGCGCGTTTGCAAGAGTATCGCTGAGAAATACAATCTTCGGAATAGGAGAGCATCACCCCGAGCTTCTGTCTTCATCCAGAGCAAGATTTCTGACATTCTTCGGATACGCCTTGCTGATCTATAGATTTTTCCTGTTCACAGGGATCGCCATATTGGTCTATCACATGGTCTTCCAACCTCTCGGCATAGTCTTGGCGGCAATAGAGTTGTGGTTTTTCATTCTAAAGCCAATACTAGGAGAGTTAAAAATCTGGAAGTCCAACGTAAGAAAAATTCTGGCATCATGGCGCGCAAGATGGGTATTCGGGATTTCACTCGCCGTAATGTCCATAACTTGTTTGCCTATATCTAATTCAGTCACAAGCTCCTCTATAATATCTGCAAAAAACCTATGGTCGGCCTATCTTCCAAATGCAGCCATATTAACAGAGAAATTTGTTGAAGAAGGTGGCGCGGTTAAAAAAGATCAGCCCTTGATGGCGTTCATTTCACCGGAACTGGAAACAGAAGAGAAGCTTGTGCAAAATCAAATTGTAAAGCTGCAAGCTATGAAACGCCAGAAGAGTGCAGGGCAATCAAACGAGGAGTCCAATGAGCTAGATAATCAATTGAGTATTGCAGTAACCAGATTAAAAAATATACAGGAACAAAAAAACAACCTTCTGATAAAAGCCCCGTTTAATGGAACCGTCACGGACATGATGGAAGGAGTACGAACGGGGAGAACATTTTCATCACGAGATAAACTCTTCTCGGTTGTAGAAGAAGGAAATCAAACCTTAACGACATATATATCGGAAAGAGATGTCGCACGGATAAAAGAAGGCTCACGCGGAGAATTTATACATTCGGTAAATCCTCTGCTGTCAAGAGAATGGAGAGTTCATTCGATTGAAAGTGTATCTCCTGAATCAATCACAATTCCGGAACTCATTCCACACATCACTGGAAGAAAATCCCATGGACAAGCGGCTCTGTCGCCAAGCGAGAGCTTGTATAAAGTGATCTTGCATGAAAGCGCCTCAACAGACAAAAAGGGCGTTATAAGGCAGCACGGAATTATAAGAATATCTGCCGAGAGTAGAATCCCAGCTTGGGAGGCAATGAAGTCGTTATTGGGACTGTTAAGACGCGAAATCAGCCTGTATTAGGCTCAAAAATGAATAAAAATTAACCTTTTAACCGTAGAATAGAAAGGGTACGGAAAAAGATTGTGATGATTGGGGTCAGACCGGAAAAGAAGAAACTGGGCGGTATGCCGTTGGAAAAGCGTCTTATGCTGGACGCTTCTCTTCCCGTACTGACAGGTCAAGTTCTTTGGCTCGATGCAGCCGATGCCACAACAATCTTTGATGCGGATGGAGATGATGCCGCAACGGGAACCGGTGGCGGGAATGACGGATTCTCGGGCAGTGTTGCCAGATGGCAAGATAAAAGCGTCAGCGGCTTTGATGTGACATCCGGCGGAGGCGCACAACCTTCTTATGGCGTAGATACCAAAAATGGCAACAATGTTCTAACGTTCGATGGAACAACGGATCGTCTGTCAAATGCAGGAGCCGTAATATCCGGATCAGCCTATACGGCCTTTATTGTTTATGAACGGGATAGTCCAACAGCCCGTGAAGCAGCCTTCGAATTAGGAGGCGGTGGAAGTCGTAACGGATTGTTCCTAAATAACAGTGGAACAGATAAGTACAATTACTATCTGAACGGATCATTTTATAATTCATCCGCAAGTTATACGGTCGGGAATTATAATTTGGTGTCAATCACCCAAGCGGGAACAATTGTTCTGGTTGATGTAAATAATGTAAATCAGATTTTCGCAAGCACGGCCACAAGAACAACTACAACCGGAATTTATATCGGAGACGATTCGACAAGCGGGGATTTTCTTCAGGGAAAAATAGCAGAAGTCATTATATATGACAGAGCCCTAAATTCATTTGAAGAGCATGATGTTGAAAATTATTTGGCGTCCAAATGGGGGATGACAATCCCGAACACGGACGCAACGCTTTCAACCAACGCAGGGTCAACAGTTGATGAGCTAAGCAACGGTAATATTACCAACCTTGTGTCAACCGATGCCGATAACTCAGACACAATGCTGTGCTATACAATAACAAGCAACCCAGCTTACGGATATCTATACAATAGCAACACCGCACAGATTTTGGGTTTAAGCGATACATTTACTCAAGGGGATTTAAACAACGGCTATATCGATTACTACAATACAACTGCCAACCAGCTCACAGATAGCTTTGATTTCTCGGTCAATGATTTATACGGAGCATCGGTTGTCGGAACGCACGCAATCTCGATCACACCACAAAATGACGCTCCAAGCCTGACCGGATGGACACAAGTCTCTTTCGAAGATTTCGAAGGCGGCGCCACAGGATGGAGTGATAACACAACAACATCCGGTGGAGTGATCCTGACAGAGTTTCTTGGAAAACATTCTCTGGAAGGAGGCGCGCAAAATACTTTTAAAACCTACACCTTATCAGGAACACAAGATTACGCAGTCATTTCCTTTGATATGTATGAGATCGATAGCTGGGATGGGGAAAGTTTCTATGTTTATGTTGATGATGTGCCTGTAATCGTCAATCCTCTAATTCAATCATCTTTTAATTCTCCGGCGGATGGAACGAGTGGCACGGTCTCATGGTCAATTCAGGAAACAACGCCGTTCAATGCCAATATTTTCTCAGGGTCCTGGAATGATCAGATGTATCATTATACACTGACAATCCAGACAACCGCCGCCAGTATAAAGCTGGGGTTCAGCTCTACATTAAATCAGGCAACACTAGATGAATCTTGGGGTGTTGATAATATCAGAGTTTCTGAAGTCGGCGGTGCAGGCGTACCCGGAGACTATCAGGTTTCAGAAAAATCAACAAATGGCGATGGTATAGGATATGTCACGGCAACCGACCCGAATGTCGGAGATGTTCTGACCTATAGTGTCACAGGAGGAACAGGTGCGGGGGTCTTCACAATTAACCCGTCGACAGGAGAGATAACAGTCGCCAATGCCGCCGCTCTGGACTACGAAACAACCCCCTCTTACACATTGGACATCACAGTAACCGATGACGGAACCCCTGCAAAAAGCGATACGCAAACGGTAACAATTAACGTCATAGACATCCCAGAAAACACAGCCCCAACCCTGACAGGATTCGGCCCCGTGTCAGTGAATGAAAACACAGCCCCTGGCTTGTTGATGGGAACAGTGACTTCAACGGATCTTGAAGGTGATACCGTAACATACAGCATTACGGCCGGTAATACGGGCAGTATGTTCTCGATCAACAACGCAACAGGCGATATTACATTAAACGGAACGCCAGATTTCGAAACAGTCGGATCATATACCCTAACTGTACGTGGAACAGACAATGGTTTTGGTAGTTTATTCAGCACAACAACAGTGACAATCAATATCAACGATTTGAACGAAGCGCCGGTCATCGAAGGCTGGACATTGGTTTCAAGTGAGAATTTTGAAGGAGGTGCAACAGGGTGGAATGATAACACCACCACCAATGGCGGCACTTACACAAGTGAATATTTAGGCCGTCATACACTAGATGGTGGTGTTCAAACTATTTTTAAGACATATACCTTGTCCGGAACCCAAGATTACGCTGTGATCTCTCTAGACATGTACGAGTTTGATAGCTGGGATGGCGAGAATTTTATCATCTATATTGATGATGTGGCAACATACACGGCGTCCATGACTCACACGGTTTTTGATGCTCCTGCTGACGGAAGCGCCGCCGGAGTCTCATGGACAGTTCAAAATACCACTCCGTTTCTAACCAATTTTGCCCACAGTGGAAATAACGATCAAGCCTATCACATCACATTGACGATCCCGACCACAGCCGCTTCGGTCAAGCTTGGGTTCGGATCATTCTTGGATGAGGCTCTGAGCAATGAGTCTTGGGGTGTTGATAATGTCATCGTCAACGAGGTTGGCGGAAACGGAACCCCCGGAAACTTTAAAGTATCGGAACAAACAACCAATGGCGATGTTGTCGGAACAGTTTATGCTCTCGATCAGGATGGAGGAGATGTTCTGACCTATACTCTGACGGGAGGAACGGGATCAGGAATATTCTCTCTAAATTCGGCCACAGGAGAAATTACAGTCGTCAATGCCGCCGCCATCGATTTCGAAACAACCACGTCTTACACTCTGGATGTAGAAGTGCGCGATGTCGGGGGATTAACGGATACTGTAACACTAACCATAGATATTCTGGACGCGCCTGAAAATACGGCCCCAACTGTCACAGGGTTTGGAACAGTATCAATTAATGAAAATACATCTATAGGGACTTCGGTTGGTACAATCACATCTTTGGACGCTGAAGGCGATACCGTAACCTATAGCATTACAGCAGGCAATACCAATGGGATGTTCGCAATCAATTCATCAACCGGAGCAATCACCTTATCAAAAGTTCCAAACTATGAAGATGTCACAACCTATACATTGACCGTGAGGGGAAGGGATAACGGCTTTGGTTTACTCCAAAACACAACAACAGTGACGATCAATATCAATGATTTAAACGAAGCTCCAAACCTTGACCCGATCAATGCCGTTTTGGCAACAGACCCAAATTTGAGATACAGTGCGACCACCGGAAATTTCTACATGTGGTCAACAGGAACAGCTAATTTTGCCACAGCCACAGCCAATGCCGCCGCGATGAATTTATTTGGTCAATCAGGATATTTGGCAACTATCACATCTGCTGTAGAAAATGCATTTCTGGCATCCATGATTACAACTTCTTCATTCTTTGGAGCATCTGATTCCGCCGTTGAAGGGGATTGGCGTTGGACAGGAGGAGGAGCAGAAAACGGAGATCTGTTCTGGCAAGGAAATGGATCAGGAAGCGCACAAAATGGTTATTACACAAATTGGAATGGCAGTGAGCCAAACAATTCCGGTAACGAGGATGCCGCGCAGCTTCTAACAAGCGGCAAATGGAATGATATCAGCACAGGAGCTAGCCTTCGTTATCTGATAGAATGGGATGGCGCAGCAATACTCTCCGCTATTAATAATACCAGCTATTCTATTCCTGAAAACTCGCCGCTAGCCACGTCAGTCGGATTCGTAACCGGCATCGATCCGGACGCCGGAGATATTCTAACCTATTCTGTTATCGGCGGAACCGGCGCGTCTCACTTTGCATTAAATTCTTCTACAGGAGAAATTACGCTCACCAATGTTGCTGCTGCAAATTTCGAGCTAAACAGCTCCTATACTCTGAATGTTCGTGTTACCGATGCAGGGGGGCTAACAGATACACGCCTCATGACAATCAATATTCTGGATCAAAACGACGATCCAACCGATATTCATATCACCAACCGCCATATAGAAGAAAATACCGCAACAGGTGCCATTATCGGAACATTCAGCAGCACAGACGAAGACGTCGCCGATACGCATACCTATTCCCTTATATCCAATCCTGGAAATAAATTCTCGATCATAGGGAATGATCTTGTCTTGACAGATGATATTGACTACGAGCTTACCCAATTTATCAATCTTGTTGTCCGAACCGATGACGGTAACGGCGGAACCTTTGATAAAGTCATTAGAATAGTCATCAGGGATGAACTAGATACATTTGTCCCAAGACAAACAGAAGATTCAAAAAGCTTTGAAGGCAATTCATCAACCCAAGAGGCACAAGATTTCGGAGGGCATAGTCGCTCTATTATTCTGGATACAATGAACGGCGGAGAAACAGGCCAACAGCATGCATTTTACGGTGGCAAAAGCACATTCCAGATCATACGGGAAAATACAACCTTCAGAATTAGGGAATGGTTAGGATTCTTAAGTCAAAGGCAGTCTGAAGATAACTCGAGCGAAGATAATGCTTCTGAAACTCTAAAGCTTCAAGAGGGGGATCAAGAGCTATCACGTGAGCAAAGAGACTTTGAATCGCGCTACACCAATATTCGCAATGCTTTGGAGGCTATAGAAAAATTCAAAGAAACAGATCCTGTTTCTGATCTTGCACAAATGGAAAAACTCACAGAGCAGTCAGATCTTAAAGAAATTGATTCTGGATTTGAATTTTTGGATAAAGAGTTTGTGGACGTTATGACTTATCATGAACAAAAACAGGAGCGCTTAAGAAAAGCGCTCCTGAGCTAGAGTTATAATCAAAATTACTTCGTCGCAAGAATCTTCTCGGCAATCTCTTTAACTTCCTGATAGTCAGTCTTTCCAGTTCCAAGAACAGGGATTTTTTCAACGGTTGATATCGTTGCCGGAACCGACAAAGCCGGAATACCGTTCTCGGACGCATAAGACGAAATGTCCGAGCGACTGGCCCCCGACTTCGTTGTTAATAGAACCAATTGCTCCCCCTTTTTTGCATCCGGCAAAGCAACAACAGCGCTCATCTCATCAGGCCATAGGGCAGACGCCATGGATTCGACCACGCTCAATGAGACCATTTCACCTGCAATCTTGGCAAAGCGTTTGGCGCGACCCAGAATGCGGATATCCCCTTCCGCATCAACCGAAACAATATCACCTGTATCATGCCATCCCCCTTCGGGAGGCTGCAATTCACCAGGTTTGTCATCCTTATAATATCCAAGCATAACATTCGGACCTTGGACAAAAAGACGACCACCCGCCTCAACGCCCGGAACATCTTCAAGCCTCAAGATAACGCCCGCTAAAGCACGACCAACACTCCCGTCTTGAGTATGCATCGGAGAATTTACTGCAATAACAGGGGATGTTTCGGTCGCTCCATAGCCTTCAAGAATACGAACACCAAACTTATCCATATAGATTTTGCGTGTGCTGTCCTTAACTTTCTCTGCCCCTGCAAAAATATAGCGAACCCCATAAAAATCATAGGCATTTGCCATACGTGCATAGCCATTAAGAAAAGTATCCGTGCCAAAAAGAATGGTTGCATTGGTGGCATAGACCAACTCAGGAACAATGCGTACATGAAGCGGGTTTGGATACAGGAATGTTTTAACACCCGATAGCAAGGGCAGCAAAGTTCCTCCCGTCATGCCAAAGGAGTGAAACATCGGTAAACAGTTAAACACAATATCCTGACGATTGAACGCAACACGCGAAGAAAGCTGAGCTATATTGCTTAACAAGTTGGCATGGGAAAGCACAACTCCTTTCGGAGCCCCTTCAGAGCCAGATGTAAATAAGACAACAGCAGGAGAATGAGGATCTTGCCCATCATGTCTGACAGAAGAAAAGGCCTTAAGCTTATATCCAAAACTGATTTTGGGAGCGATGTCTTCCAGATATAAAACCCGAACTTGTGACGCCAAAGCCTCAACCAATCCTTCGAGCTTGCCCATCTCGACAAACCGACGGGAAGTGAGGACTGTTTGTATTTTTCCTGTAGAACATGCAGAGCATAAGGCCTGCGCGCCCATGGTAAAATTCAGCATAGCCGGAACACGTAAAGCCGATTGCAACGCAAAGAAGGTCACAACAGCTCCCAGACTATTCGGTAATAACACGCCGACAGTTTCCTGTTTCTGCGTTAAATCAGAAAAGTACGCGCCAAGAACCTTGGATTTCTTAATCAGATCGGCATAGCGCATCGGTTTAAATTCGGCATCTTCAGCACAGATAAAATCATCCCCCTGAAGCATCTCTGCTTTTAATAAGGCTTCCCAAAGAGTTTGCTCGGTATCTGTGCTTTTCAGCATCATGGATTCCATGACATCGTAAAGCTGGCGACTGGCTGCCGCACGACGAGCACGTCCCTTCAACTCTTCATCAATTTTGAAAGAAAGAGGCTCCATAATCGTAATGGTAATCTTCGGAAAACGTTTGAACGGCATTTTATTCCGCAAACGCGCAAAACCGGTATATTGAGCACCGTCAATCCGTATCGGTAAGATCATAGCCTCTGCCTTATCGGCAATGAGTCCGGGACCATCATAAATTTTCATGAGACTTCCCGTCGAACTTAAGCGGCCTTCCGGAAAAATAACAAGATGACGATCTTCTTCGACCTTGCGGATCATGGCCTTAATAGAATAGGGGTTGGTCGGATCAATCGGAAAAGCATCCACAAGCTTCAGGAAAGGGCGAACCCACCACCATTGAGAAACTTGCGTATTCACGGCAAACATAGGACGCCCTGGTAAGAAAGCAGCCAAAAGCGGAGGATCGAGCAAGGAGATATGATTCCCAACAATAACAGCACGTTTTCCGGCTTTTTCGACATTCTCGATACCGCGCACCTCTACGCGGTACAAAAGCTTGAAGAGAACTTGCAGAATTGTTTTGAAAAGATAATCGGGAAGCAATTTGCAGATATAAACAGCCACAACCAAATTGGCGATAGCAAAAGCAAAGAAAAGCTGTTTAACTTCCCAACCGAACGCGATCAGAATACTAGCAACAACTGCAGAGCCCACCATAAACAGCGAGTCAACAATCGCACTGCCCGCCATAATCTGGGCGCGGGTTTCTTCAGGCGTACGGTCTTGCAGAATGGCAGCTAAAGGCACAACAAACAATCCTCCAAAGGCCGCAATCAGGGTGACATCAAGAATAATCCGCCAGTGAGAAAGATGGGATATAAACTCCTTAAAACTCATCAGAGTTCCATCAGTATTATGAACGATATGAGATGTCGCCCAATAAAGATCAAGGGAGCCAACCGTTAAGCCAATGGCCGCAATCGGCACAAACACCGCCGAAATCGACCCACGAAGCAAGCGGTTATTTAACAGGCCGCCAATACCAATCCCGACAGAAAATAAAACAGTAAAAAAGGTCAGAACAACCTCTTCGGCTTGTATTGTACCCTTCACGTAGTTTGGAAATTGGGACAAAAACAAACTCCCCACACAAAAGAACCAGCCTTTTCCAAGAAGAACCAGCGTAATGTCCTTACTATGACGAAAGCTTTTCTTAAGCACGTCATAAGTCTCTGTTGCAATATTCGGATTAATCTTGATTGAAGTGTCTGCGGCCACACAAGAGGGGATAGAACGACTAGCACCATATCCGATCAGTGCCGTAATAATCATGAGGAGGCCAATAGGAACTTCTCCACTCTCATGCGCCATGACAGTTGTGCCGACAATCGTACCGATAAGAATGGCGAGAAATGTTCCGGTGTTCAATAACGCATTGCCGCCAATCAATTCATCCCGCTTTAAATGCTCGGGAAGGATGGAGTATTTACAAGGGCCAAAGAAAGCGGACTGCGCCCCAAGCGCAAACAAATTGATAAAAGAGAGAACAAGCGAGCCTGTTAAAAGAGAGGCTGCCCCCAAAACAGCGATACCAACCTCGATCAACTTGATATAACGCATGACAATATTTTTAGGATACTTATCCGCCAACTGCCCACCCATAGCAGAAAACAGAAAGAACGGGAGAACCAAAGTTCCGGCAGCCGCAGTCGTCAAAAGACTTTGTGTCTGTGCATCCATTCCGGTCTGGGTTGCAATCCGGTATAAAATCAGAACGATCAAAGCATTCTTAAACAAATTATCATGGAAAGCACCAAGAAATTGGGTAATGAAAAGCGGTAGAAAACGCTTGTCCTTCATTAAAAGAAACTGATTGTTCATAAGTATAAGTCCCTAGGATTGAAATTGACCGTTTTTTAGAAAAGAAATTACAAGTCGGGCTGTCCGCCCGCGATAAATCATAAAAGTATGTGAGGCATTGATAACCATATGGTCTTTGAGATCAGGAAGCTTTGTGCTCTTAACAGAAACACGTCCGTCATGATCTCCCTTGATCCATATCGAGGCCAAAGGATAAAGCCATCGAGAAGTTCCTGCAATAGCCCCCGCTTCATAATAAAGGGGAGCTTGTAACGACTTTTGATGATGGGTCGTTAACTCTGCTCCCGCAGGGCCATACAGCTTGCGAAAAGGAATAAATTTCTGGAGAAAATCAGCAATCTCGCTGCCTCCATTAGGCGTTCCAAGCATCACAACCCGTCCGATTTTATCAGCAGGCAATTGATCTCGGTAGTTGTGAAGAGCGCGTCTAATCACAAGTCCACCCATAGAATGCCCGACAAAATGGATTCTATCAAAATTTTGCAAAACATCAGGAGCTAAATACTTCGCGTAGAACCATTGAGCCAGATCATCAAGCGAGTGCTTGGTAGACGGATAGCTGATTGCCTCGGCCTCAAACCCGCTTTTTCTCAAACGCTTTTCAAGAAAAAGCAAAGAGAAGCGATTAAGCGCAATCCCATGCAATAAGAAAACTTTTTCTCGACGCGGTTCAGACACTCTTATTTATCCTCGGATTTCACAGTCTCGTCAGGTTCAAGTTTGGACATATAGCGCGTATAAAACGTGCTCAGACCAATAAGGCTAACCCCAAGTCCCAAGAACGAGAAGACTTTGAAGATCCCTGTCAAATTGGACGAGTCGATCAAAAAGACCTTGCCGATTGTCAGCGTAATAAAGATCATCGCAGCAATGCGAGCGCTCTTGTCTTGATCCTTGATTCCGTATGTCAGAAGACCAAGCCCTGTGATTAACCACGCCAGAGAATATAAGTACATTTCAACATTCCCGACAGATACGGTCGTTAGGATATTCGGAGAAAAACACTGGCGAATATTGAGTGTGACCAATAACAGCAAGAACAATAATGTAAATCCGCGATAAAGATGAGGAACAACAGGAACTCGGGTAAAACCGACTTTCTCTTTGAGTCCATAAAGACAAAGAGCCATCCCCAAGCCATAGACAAGAGTTATTCCATTTAGCAAAACCAGTGACCCGACATGCTGGGAACCGTCAAAAGCAGGATTGTTTTGTAATAAATCAAAGAAGACAATCCTTAACAAGGCAAGTAAAATCAAGCTATTGGATAGAAAGCGCAAAGACGGGCGATAAATATCTAGTCCGCTTGCTCGCTTCATTAAAGCATGACCTCCAACTCCCAGCAGCGCAAGAATGACTGTAAACTCTGCACGCTCGAAGAAACTAATGGAAACAGGAACAAAAGATTCACCTGAACCTTGCATAAACGCACCATTGCGAAGGATCATGTAAAAACCTCCAACCACAAAGAATAAGGCCAGCCCGCCCAGAATATTGGACATCGGAGCGTTTTGTTTACCGAACGTTACCTTTGGGATATGAAGCGCGTAGGCCAAAGCCAGAAATACACCGGGCAATAGATAAGAATTGAGAATATCAATGAGAGACGGAGCAAATCTATACGGCAGATAAATCGTCTTATCTGTAATGCCGGAAAGCATAATAGATATCCCATCACCAAGTCCTTCGGCAGATAGAACCAATACCAAGGCCAGCAAAGCATAGGCAATTTTAGGGAGAATATTGAGTTGCATTTTCCTGTGAATGCCGATCACGGCTGCAAATTCTGCGGCAAAGGCCAAAGGCAAATAAACTTCATCAAGAATAAGAGCCATCCCTAGTGAAAGGAAACTGGTACATCCCAATGCATAATATGCAATGATGGATGTGGCATCCTCATGGGAACGGGAAACCCAAAGTCTGGCCTGAACAAGGCAGAACAGAGAAAGTCCGATCGCCAAAACACCCCATGGTGCAAAAGGAGACATATCGGATAACGAACCAAAATCTGCGCGAGCTATCAGGAAGAGAGTAAGAGAGGAAACAACTTGGACAAGGCTCCAGTATTTCGGTCTCACCTGCATCTTCGCCATAATCAGAGCAGGAAGGACGGCGTAAATGACAAACAGACTGGATAGAATAACCAGAGCACTTCCCTGATCATAAAGAACAGAGTCGGTATAAAATCCGTATGTCACGGCATCAATCGCAAATTTAACCCAAACTGCCGAACCGTAAAGTTTGGGGCGCAAGACACTCAGCGCAACAATCGCCAGAGAGATAACCAAAGTAATCCCCCATTCAAATAGACCAAATCCGAACGTGCCTTGGGTTGCCAATAGCAGAAAGGAACTGACCCCGATAGTAATGGCTGGCAATCGCGAAGCATTGGAGGCCTTATGGATAGCACAATCATCAATCTCACGAGATTGGAACAAATGAACGGCAAAGCTGCTCGCGCAAATACCAAGAAGAAACAAGGAAAGAATGGAAGGATCAAGAAATCCTCTATCATGTCCCCAAACAAGGAGAGACACGACCCACAAGACAACACCGATGAGAGACAGATAAGAAATTGCAGACCAGTTGCGACGACTTCCCAAGAATTGAATAGAGGTAAACAGAACAAACAAATACCCCAAAAGACCCGTAACGTTTGGTTCTGAAGTAGAAAACAGAATAGGGGTTACAAATCCGCCGATCATCCCGAACAGAGCAACAGGAGCCCCCAATCGCAAAGAAAGAACAAGGGTTGCTCCAACAACGGCAACCATCCCTGTAAAGCCGGCCATCGAAGAAATGAAATGGTGAATATTGGCCGCAGAATAAAGACTAAAGCAAAGACTGACCAATCCCGCTCCTGCCAAACCTTGGGAAATGCGCAAGGCATTCGGGATTTTCTGGTTTTTAGATAAGAACAGGGATGAAGCAACCAGCCCCCCACCAAAAAGCATACCAAGAATTATTCGCGTCTCAGGCCCCAAAAGACCGGCATCATAAGAGAGTTTAACCAAAAAGAAGGCTGCAAACGCCAAAGAGACAGAACCGATCCACACAGAAAGACGTGTTGCAAAATTAAATTCCGCACTCTTTTTGGGAGAAGGGGTGTGTACAGCAGCAGAAGGTGGCAGTGATGCAGTAACAGAAGATTTTTCGATATATTCATCTTCTTGCTCCTCATCAAAATATTCATACCCGACAGGCTGAGCTTCCGGAACATCTTCTTCTTGTAAAATCTGTTCAGAAATTTCTGTCTTCAGCGCCTCGCAAGGTTGAGAAACAGAAGTTTCCTGTACCTCATCCCCTATAGTAGAAGCTGGAGGGGAAATAGAATCCTTTTCTGCGAGCAGATCGTGGATTTGCGTTTCAAGCACTTCTATGCGACGACGCAAGCGCCAATCATCCTGATGCGCTGCGTTGTGCCGGAACAAATTGATCCAGGGAAGAATAAAAGCGGCAATCCCGATAACACCCAAAATAAGAAACAGGAAAACTTCCATCGATAACAAACCCCAAAATTATGAACATCGTTCAATATTTAGTATTGCACATCTAAATGGTATATGCAATAAATATTGAACAATGTTCAAAAAGGTAAAACAAAAGGCAAATAAGTACCATGGCAAGACGGAAGGATCATACCAGAGAAGAGCTGAAAGCCCTAATCCTTCAGTCTGCTTGGCAAATAGTAGAAGAGCAAGGATTGCCGCAATTAACGGCGAGAAATATCGGCAAAGCCATCGGTTATGTACCGGGGACAATCTATAATGTATTCCCATCAATGGAGATATTGCAGCTTCACTTAAATGGAATAACCCTCCAAAGACTTTCCGATCACCTTGAAAAATCATCAAAAGCAACGCAAGGCAAACCTTTGGAGAAAAGGCTGCAAACTTTGGCAAAAGCCTACTTAAATTTTGCAATGGAATTTCAACCACAATGGATGACTCTTTTTGCTCAGGATTTGTCGGAAATTAAAGACCGCGAGCAATGGTATAAGGATTTGATTAACAATATGTTTTCACCACTGGAATTGATTCTCACAGATGCACAAAAAAGTCCCGCCTCTGTCAGGAGGAAAGATCAAATTCGGAAAGACAGCCAGATACTATGGTCCTCTGTGCATGGAATTACCTACCTCTGGATGACAGGGAAACTGCCCATCACAGATATAGAATCACAACAAAATAAGAAAAAAAATTCGCAGGATTGGGAATATATGGTCTCTCGCCTGATCAACACATATATCGCGCACTGGCAAAATGAAAAGTAAAAAATGATTTAAAATCAATAAGTTCGTTGTGGCTTGGTCTTTTAGGATGCATTAGTTTATGCGAATTGATGAAAAAAGTCAAAATATATATAAGAAAAAACACAAATCATTAATAATATATAAAAAATACTGATTTTATTGACAAAACATATATAACTCTGCTATTGATTATATATAGTAAAGCTCACGCAGAGCAGCATAAAAAAATACGACATATTCGTGGAATAGGAGACGGACATGCCTGTAAATGCAGCAAAAACCAAATGCGGAGCGGTAAAGAGTGTAAACAACATCAATCTAGCGAGCCACAGAGCAGCAGACCGGATGTCACATAAAATACAAGACTTGAGACAGCACGTCACAGACGTATGCGGCTTGTATTTATTTCCCCATGAACGATTAATTTCAATCGCAGCCAATCCGTAAAGAACGGGTCCGGCACGAAGCGGGATTGATTAATCCCGATCGGATTAGAATTTCACAGATATAGATACGCCCGAATTGTATCAAAACGATGGAAGAAAAAATACCAATCGTTGACAGGATCAGTGCGCTCTAATCAATAAAAATTAATCAAGAAAAAGAATTTCAATTCGTCCGCAATAACGGTCGAAGAGGATAAATATTGTCAAAAAAAGGAGATGAAAATGACAAAAAAGATATCGATCAAAAGCGGATAAGTTTCTCCCCTAAACGATCATAAATCCCATGAAAACTAATCAATAGGACGGCATAGGCACAAACACAGTGTTTTGCCGACGGGAACCTATACCCGAAATTCACGCCTGCATGGTGTAGGCGCGAGAGGAAAACTCACACTAAAAAAAGGAAATTATAAATGTCTAAACTAGCCGATAGATTAAAAAAAGCAGCAACCAATGACACAGGTGTTGCGGTAGAAAAAGCAGCAGCAAAAGCAGCAGCAACGCTTCAACATACCACTGTTGAAACAGAAATTGTTCTTCGTACCGAAGCCGATATCAAAGATAACCCGATCTATAAAATACTGAATAATGAATCCGCTATGGATGACGCTCAGATTGTAGAAGCTCTGGGAAAATATCTGGCTCGCGACAAATCTGTAAGTAAAGAAGAAAACGATCTTAGAATCTCTCAATTTGCAGAGTTTAACCGATACTACCAAGATCAGATGGTCTCTCTTGCTCAAAAACTGGCAGAATTCTCTCATGATGACGCCTTGTCCATGTATGACGACACAGTAGAAGGAATCAAAGACAAGCTTGGCGCATTTAAAGGAGATATCGAACCGTTGGTTCGCGCACTAAAGGTAATCCGCGAAGCAGAAGCAGCAGGAAAAGATCCTCATGCCTTGATCGAAGAAGTCCAGAAAATGACCAGAGAGGAAGCGAGCTTGAAAGAACAAGTTGCTTATCTTGAAGTTGGTATCAACATGACAGATCTGGAACTTAATTCTCTGGAATCAACTTCCAAACGACTAAAACTTGATATTGAGCTGGCATCTGAAACTAAAAGTAAAAAAGAGGCTTTGGTTACGTCGCATGAAGAGAAAATCGCAGGCTATAATTCAAAGTTTCTTGGTGGATTACGATTCAAAGATGAAATCATCAGTGAAGAATATCAGTTGAGATGGGCAAAAGAAGGAGTTGATCAATCTGAATCTGAAATAACAACGCTAACCAGTCGTTTGGATGAAACAGCCTCCGAAATGGCCGAAAAAGAGCGTGCAAAAGCAGGCTATACAATTGAACACAGTAACGCGTCATTAGAACTTGCTTCAGTATCATCAGCATTACAAGGAAATGCGGACTATATGGCGATCAGCAAATTGCTGGAAATCACCGGCAACGAGTACAAAGGAAAACGTGAAGGCCTGGTTGGAAATGCCCAGAAATTCATTGAAGATGCTATTGTACAGTTTAATGGTTGTATTGATCGCTTTACAGCATTGGAAGGTGAAATTCAAACTTTCTCACATGCCGCACAAAATATTGTCGATAAGCAATATTTGCTGATTGCCGGTGCTGAAAAAGCATATAAGGCCACGCAAGGTGAAATTGATCTAGATACAGCAGCAGAAGCGCGTCTGGCAGAAGAAGAAAAGGATCTCGAGTTTCATTCTTCGGCACGAGAGAAGCTGATTACCGACATCAAAGATGGCAAGGTTTTCTTGAATACCTTCTTGCCAACCAGAGACTCTGTCGTGAATTTCCGCCAAATTTTGGCAAGTCGTGAGGCAGAATTTACAGCTCTGAGTGGATTGGTTCAAGGCAAGCGTCTGGATGCCGAAGAGCTTAGAACCAACGGTGCTGTGGCTGTGGCCTCCCAATTGGTCATGACATTAAAGTCTTTGGAAGCAGCTGTTGCAGGTCAAAAAACCGATATGCTTCGTGACATGTTAGCAGACTTTACAGCCTCCGCACGTCAGGCGACCGATCAGGTTCTAGGCGATCTGGTTAAGGATCAAAAAGGGCGCAATGATCGACTGGATCAAGCGATCACCGAACTGGTGGATATGCAGGTCAAGATTGATGATTTCTCTGACGAATTATTGTCTGAACGCATCACAAGTGCGGGGTTAACCGAAGCCATCATCGAGGCAACAGATCGTGTCGTAAAATCCACAGAAGATCTGGCGAATACCGTCGCAGATGGTCGTCGCGAAGCCAAAGAGCAAGTCGGAAAAGTCGAGGCCTCAGGTATCGTCGATAGCTACGAAAAAGAGCGTCGCGCCTCAGCAGGGCCAGTTCCAAAAGTAGACTAAGCAATAACCCAACAATCTTAAATCTAAATATTTGCAGGGCGGTAAGCATCCGTTCTCCGCCCTGCATATCCTGATCACAGAAAAATGAAAAAGAATTCTAAGAGAAAGTAAAGATAATGCCTGTAAAAACAAAATCAGAATTAAATAGCGAAATCCTCGTCTCCTACTCAGATTTCCTGAAAGTAGAGTGCCCGGAATTTGGATATATCGAGGGAGGAAACGAAAATCTATCTAACTTAACAAGATTGCTTCACCTGTCTAATGGCTCAGGACATTCGGTCGCTATCATTGGAGCAAAAGGGGTCGGTAAAAAAACCTTAGCCCGAGCATTGGTACACACGCAACAAGATGAATCAACACCATCTCAATTGATGATGCGCCCGTTTTACCGTCTAAACGTGAACGCGCTGTTTAACTCCTCAGCTCCACAACAAGCCGAAAAGAAATTTAACGATGTCATGAAAGAATTGAAATCAATCCATGACCGTCGTGGCGTAAAACCGTTGCTTGTCATCGAAGATGGTACAGGATTTATTAAGGGCGTCTCCGGCGGAGCTCATGGAAATATTGTTCATATACTCGATGACGCAGATAACGGATCAAATTATCTGGACATACTGATAGTTGCAAGCGAAGCGGCAATCAAAGATCTTCATGAGTCTCATCCTTCCTTCATGGCAGATTTATCCGTGTTTAAGCTAGAAGAGCCTGGAAAAGGAGAGCTTCTAGAAGTCTTGCGTAAGCATGCTGAAGGATATAAAGCCTCAGGAATTGAGTTTGAAGACGAGTCTTTGAGAAAGATGATCGAGGTTACAACCCAGTACCCGAAAATTTTTGACTACGCCCAGCCCAAAAGAGCTGTCCGATTTATGGATGAAGTTGCAGTGGGCTTTCAGTTGACAATGCATTCCAGACCACAGGGCTATTTTGATCGTCTTGAACAAATCGAAAATATCGAGAAAAAAATTGCAGCCGAAAGCGATAGTTCAGAAAAAGAAAGCCTTATCGGTATGCGCGATACGCTTGTAATCGAACAAGACCAATCTATGCAGGAATGGACAGAAGCGCGCGCAGCAGTTCGAAAACTGCAAGGCGAAATTAAAAATTTTGAGGAAATGATCCATGACGAAACTGTTTCCATTGGAAAAATGGAAGCTGAAGATCGAAAAAGATTTGAAGGAGAAGCAGAAGGAGCGCGTGATGTTCTGGTCGAGATGGCTGAAAAAGGTGATCCGACAGCAAAAGGAATTCCTGCAGACCGTTTCCGCGCTATGGATAGTGATGCCATATTGAAATTTGCGGGTTTTGACAAAAATTTGCATCAGAACCCAAGAATTCGTGAAGGTAAACAAAGCATTGCCCGATATGAAAGCAGTATCGGAAAAATGGTCGAGAAAGTCGGAGAAAAATCCGAAATTCTTGGCTTCTCCGTCTGCGTCCCGCCAACATATGTTGAAGACTTAGCCAAGCAACTGACGAAAACAGAAATCAATCCCCATATGCTTGATGCGATGGCTGATTCCGAGAGACTCCTTGGTGAAGTGGTTCTGAATCAGGAAGGAATGAACAGAAAAATTTCATCTTCTTTGAAAATTGCAGCGGCAGGCGGGAATAACCCTGATAAGCCGATTGGTGTATTCCTGATCTTGGGACCATCAGGTGTCGGAAAGACATTTGTCGCAGAGACATTGTCGGAACTGATCTACGGATCGAAAGAGAAATTTCTTTCAACCTTCAACATGGAAAACTACCAGCAGAGCCAAAACGTATCGAGTTTGATCGGTGCGCCTCCGGGCTTGGTTGGGTATGGGGAGCGTGGCCTTCTGATTGCCGCCGCTCAAGATAGACCGTACTCAGTTGTGTTGCTGGATGAAATCGAAAAAGCCCACAAGGACATCAAGCAAACCATGCTGACCGCTCTCGATAAAGGGCAGATCACGGGGCAAGACGGGGAAGTAGGTGACTTAAGAAACACGATTATCGTCATGACTTCAAACTATGGTCAGGATGTTTTTCTAGACCCGTCTTTGTCTCAAGAAGAAGCCCAGAAAGTCGTTAAAGAGCGCATCTACCGCGATGGAACATTTTCGCCGGAGTTCTTAAACAGAACGCAAATAGTCTTCGCAAACTTTCTGCCCGAAGAAGCAATCGTGAGCATTGCTCAGCGTGAAGCAGTCAAATTGGAGAAAAGATATAAGGCTAAAAATCCTGATCTTAAAATCACGCTCTCTAAAGAAGATGCCGAAGCAATTGTTAGCGAACTTTACAGCAAAGAGCAGGGCGCTCGCGTTGTAAAGAATATCGTTGAAACCGAAGTAGGCGTCGCCGTTGCCGAGAGAATTTTTGCAGAACGCAAAAAAACAGGAAAGCCGGTAGCTGGTGAGCTTACAGCTAAGTATTCGAAAGAATCGGGGTTCTCTTACGAGTTTAGTGCAAAGGGCGAAAGTTCTGCGCCAACCTTAGAAAAAAAGCCGCAAGTTGTTGCTGTTCAAGCATTTTCCGGAGCAGCCCCAGCATAGGGAATTACCACCACAAAAAATTCAAATATATATAGGAGATAGAAAATGACCAAAACAACCTCAGATGAGATTAGAGAATTCCTGAAGTCAGTCAACAAGGATCGTGAGCTTTCAGAGGCCAACGTCAAAGAAGATCGCGCTGAAAAAATTGAAACAATTGAGAAACAAGGATGGTTGCCCAGATTAAACAGAGCAGTTTTTGATAATAGCGCCATGAAAAAAATAAATGAAGTTTTTCGTGCAGCGGAACGTTTTAATAAGATGTACGACTATGCTGCCGACTTTCTAAAAATGGTCGGGAAATATACCGGACCCGTTGGCTGGTTAATCAAGGAAGGATTCTGTGCTGCAGGAAAGTACCTGAAATTCATTTCCTTTGAACGCGAAATAAAAAAATATGGAGAAGATGGAAGCTTGAATCCAACGCTTCGTGGAAAAATGTATCGTATAATCAAAGGAGAAGAAGCCCTTGAAAATTCAAGTGATCCCCGCCATTTTAAACGTGATTATAAGCGTGATGGCGACGGTGATCTGATTTTTGACAAAAAGCGTTTAGCAATGTCTTTAGCTTTAACGGCGGCATTCACAGCAGCTGTCACGCCAACTGCAATGACTTTGCGCGATGCCTATCACTTGGCAACAGCACAAGAGCAAACGCTCTATTTCTCTAAACCGACATTCAACTCTGTGCGCGAGATTTATCAAGTGACCGCGTGTAAAAGCAAAACAGAATGTGAAGGTGGAGATAACGCACTGATCTTCGATATCCCCGATAACAACGCATTGGATATTTTTTACACAATTACCAGAGGCAAAGGCTATGACCCTGAGCACGAAATTGTCAGCGCATTTACCTCTGAATACCATCAATGCACTGTAACCGCAAAAGGAGATAAGCCAATCATTCTGAATTACTATTTCGGAAGCTATAGATGGCACCCGAAAGTTATAGATCATGCTGTTTGCACACCAGTCGTGAATATGAATTAGTCTCTACCTCTCCTAGTACCACGTTGTACTTCGTACACGCTGTACAAAAACTGACCCTGAAAACGTAATGTTCTCAGGGTCCTTTTTATCAGAGAGATTACAAGGCAGCTTTCAGAGTTTTAAAGGTCTCGGAGGCAAGCGGTTCTAACCCCCACGGGTCTTGCTCTAAAAAGGATTGCAGGCGTTCTTTGGATTTAGCATCAAGTCCTGCGTCAAGCCCGAATACTTCAGGGCGAGCCAGAATATACTGCCGCGCCCAGTCTTCTTTTGATTTAAAATAAAGAGATATCTCGTCATTCGCAGATTGAGGAATGAGGCCACTATCAGCCAACTCCGCAAAAAGAGGCAAATCAATGCTCTTGAGCGTATGAACTTTCACATCAGCCTCTTTCAGACGATCCATGCCGACCTGTCCGCGGTTAATCACGGAAATTGTCCCGAGCAAATCCATTTTGTGATCTGCCAGAATAGGCAACCACTTATCAAAGTAACTCGCCGCATTATTAATGAGATCAGAAATATGAACACAACGCATACCTGCATGATCGGACTTTTCGCCTGTGCGTCTATAGACTTCGCCGTTTTTAAAGATATAGAGATGATCCAGCCCCAATTCTTCGGCAAAAGGTACTGAGAAGAACCAGTCACGACGCTCCCCGCCTGAAATCAAGTCAATCTCATTAATCGGAAACGGAGACGTTTCAATCATCGTCGCAACAATGCGCTGAAAAACGTCATTGGACCGATAACTCTTGAGAACAGCCTCACGTACGGCTTCGGACTTCGACTCAGACGAAAGAGACGCATCGCCGACAATTCCGTTAATCGCCTCAAGCAAATCAGCAGATTGCGTAGCCCCGATAAGTTTTTCGGTGTTCACATAGAAAGGCCCCGGAACACCTGCTGCATACCAGAACACAGGGCCGGTCTCATGATTCCAGATAGAAACAGCTTTCGACGAAAAGATCAGGCTCAAAAATTCTTGAGGGGAGTAGGGAGTTGCAGTCATATAAAAATCTCCTTTAAATAATTACATGCGCTCGATACGCGGAATACCCAACAAATCCATGGCCGTTCCGAGATAAATCTGGGTCAAGCGCACCAAAGCAGAACGCGCCTGACGGAGTGATGCATCAGGTTCGGAATTGATCGGGCACTCGGCATAAAACGCATTAAATTTACGCGCCAGATCATAAGTGTAGGACGCAAACATATTTGGTTTAAGCTTCGTACAGGACACATCGACCATTTCGTTGAAATTCGCCAAATGCGCCAAAAGCTGCTGCTCGCTGGTCTTGTCTAAAGTCGACCATGAGATTTCAGAAGACAAATTGATCTCGTCATCGGAGCTTTTGCGTTGCAGGGAACAAATCCGCGCAAATACATATTGGAGATAAGGACCTGTGTTGCCTTCAAAGGTCAGCCAGCTCTCCATATCAAAGACAATCTTACTTTCAGGATCGACTTTAATCATGCCATAGCGCACGGCAGAGCGGGAAATCAGCTTGGCAACTTCTGCTATTTCCTCCGCACTCCAGTCCGCACTATAACGCTCTTCCAGAATACCGCGCGCCTGCGCCTCTAACTCGTCAATCAGACCAAGGATCGGAACAATATTCCCTTTACGCGAGGACATCGCCCCGTTCTTGGTTTCAACCATTTCATAGGCCAAGTGGTAACAACGATTAGCCTGCGGGAAGCCCATTTTATCAAGCGTTGCAAACACCTGTTTGAAATGGTGAGACTGACGATTATCAACGACATAAACACAGGTGTCAGGATTTTGCTCGCGAAAGCGTTTCAAAGCCAAGGCAATATCCTTGGTCGCATAAAGCCCGTTCCCGTCCGATTTCAAAAGCATACAAAAGCCTAGCTTCTTGTCGGAAAGATCAGCCCCGACCGCACCTTCCGAGCGAATAAACACGCCCTTATCAAGATACTCATTCACAACAGAAATGGACTCTTCCGAAACATCAGACTCGCAGCAATCGCTATCAAAGGAAACATCCAGCCAGTCATAAACCTCATGGAACATATTAAGAGACCATTGGCGGGTTTCTTTCCAGTACGCGTAATCAGGCCCTTCACGAGACTCAATGCCTTTAAGAACGGCGGAGATACCAGCTTTATAATGCTCGGCTTCCTCAGGCGTCGCACCTTCAATCTTTGCTGTCGAGTCCACATACATCTGCCCCAGCCATGTGCCCTTATCCTGACCTTCGGCAGGAGATTGATTAAACGTGCGGATATACCAAATACATTTGGCAACGTGTGCACCTTCATCCCCGTGGTAATTCTGCGCAAACACAGAATAGCCGTTATGCTTCAACAGACGACACAGCGTATCCCCCAAAACAGAGTTCCGCGTATGTCCGATATGCATTTCCTTATGCGTGTTCGGTTGGGAATGTTCAATCATATAGCGGTGCGGAACACTTGGAGTGATAACGGCAACATTACCGGACGCTCCGTCATCAATAAGAAGAGGGGCAATTTCACCGGAAAAGAGAATGAGGTTAATGTAAGGGCCGGCCTGCGCAACGCTTGAAATCTGATTATGCTGCTTTAACGCATCACAAAGCTTTGTCCCAAACTCCATCGGGTTCATGCCCGCCTGTTTGGCCACAATAAAAGTTTTAAAAGCATATTGCCCAAGTTCAGGCTGCGGACAAAATTCAATGCTCTGATAAACGCGTTCACGATCCGCCGTGATCCCGAGGGAAGATAAGGTATCAACAATGATCTGGCTTAATAGGACTTTACTTGGGTCGAACATATTTTCTCGCTTTTGGAAACGCGTTTTTATTTAACTGTTTGGAATAGAAAGAAAATAACCCGTAAGAGCAATCTATTCAAGAGAAATGCTTGGGCAAAGTGCATAAAAAACGCCGCAGAGAGCGGCGCTTTTCGAATTTATATAGAGAAAAGTCTAAGCTTTCGAGACTTTAACGGAAACCTCATGTTCACCGACCTCAACAGTCGAGAAATCATCTCCGACGTTATTGTCTTGAAGGAAGCACAGATCATTCGCGAGTGTTTCTTTGGAGACATGCGCAACAAACGGCTGCAAAGCCTCGCGGACACTCTCGGGAACACTAGCCGTAATAGTAATGCGCTCGGTAATTTCAAGCTGCATATCCTTACGGATTTTCTGAATGCCGCTGATCAAGTCACGAGACCAGCCTTCAACTTCAAGCTCAGGATAGATCGTGGTGTCGAGAACCGTCAGCCCGCGCCAACGATCAAATGACTCCGCTGTCGTACCTTCAGGAACAACGAAGCGCATTTCGAAATCATCGCCTGAGAGTGTTTCGCCCGCAATCTCCAAACTCCCGTCATCCAGCAGGTTAAAGTCATTATTACGTTGAGCCGTCATAATGTCTTTAAACTTCGCACCAAATTGCTTTCCGAGTTTTGGGTTAACCTTGACAGCGCGCTCGCCATACTCACTCGGAGTAGAGGAAAGCTGCACGTCAACGATATTCACCGCATCACGGATCAATTCGATATAAGGCGCAAGCTTGTCAATTTCAGGGTGCGCAATCACCAAAGTCTTGAGCGGCAGACGCACGCGGCGACGATGCAACTCACGAAGACGCAACACGGCAGAACAGGCCTCACGTGCCATATCCATACCTTTAAGCACATCTTCATCAACAGGAAGGTCAGCCTTATTCGGCCAATCCGTCAAGTGAACACTGGTCTCACCTGTCAGAGCTGTATAAATCTCTTCAGAGATAAACGGCAGCAAAGGCCCCAAGGCTTTAGACGCATAAACCAAAGAGGTATAAAGCGTGTCATACGCATCTTGTTTTTCTGCGCTCTTGGCTTCATCCCAGAACAAGCTACGGCTGTTACGGATATACCAGTTATTAAGAGCCTCGATATAATCAGGGACACTGTTATAAGCCGACGGCAAATCCATATTGTCCAGATGCCCTTCGATTTGCTCGATCAACTTCGCAGTTTTACCAAGCAAGAAGCGGTTCATCGGACTATCGGATTTGGTCGAGATTTTAGCCTCGACACCCTCGACATTCGCATAAAGCGTGAAGAAGTAGAACGCATTCCACAAGCGGATAATAACCGAGCGCATCCCTTTGACGATCTCGCTATCATCGCGCGACATCGCCAAATCCCCACCCGTAATCAGCGGAGAAGAGCACAAATACCACCGCAGCGCATCCGACCCGAGATTGTTGAATACATCAACAGGATCAGGATAGTTCTTAAGACGCTTTGAAAGCTTCTGATGGTTTTCGTCGAGCACTACACCATGGCAGATACAGCTCTTGAACGGCGCACGGTCAAACAAGGCAGTCGAGAGCACCATGAGCGTATAGAACCATCCGCGAGTCTGCGCGATATATTCCACGATAAAGTCACCGGGGAAGTTATCTTCAAAACGGTCTTTGTTTTCGAACGGATAGTGAAGCTGCGCAAACGGCATAGAGCCTGATTCAAACCAGCAATCCAGAACTTCCGGTACGCGGCGCATCATGGATTGGCCTGTCGGGTCATCAGGGTTCGGACGTACCAGATCATCAATCATCGGACGGTGCAGATTATCAACCTTCACACCGAAATCGCGTTCCAACTCTTCAATAGAGCCATAGACATCAATACGCGGATAACGATCATCATCACTGCGCCACACAGGAATAGGCGCTCCCCAGAAACGGTTCCGCGAGATGTTCCAATCACGAGCATTGGCAAGCCAGTTGCCGAACGCCCCGTCTTTAATGTGCCCCGGAACCCAAGTAATGTCTTGGTTCAGTTCAACCATACGGTCACGGAATTGTGTCACCGCCAAGTACCAAGAGTTCACAGCCTTATAGATCAAAGGCTGGTCTGTACGCCAGCAATGCGGGTAGGAGTGAAGAATTTGGTCATGCTTCAACACAACGCCTTGCTTCTTCAAATCCTGAATGATTTTTTCATTGGCTTCGAGAATGACATTCTGCCCTGCATAGTCGGTAATCTCAGGAGTAAAGAGACCTGCTTCATCAACAGGAACAACAATAGGAATGTTGTTGCGTTTCCCAAGCTCCATATCCTCTTCACCAAAGCCCGGGGCAATGTGAACCGTGCCTGTCCCGCTATCTGCTTCAACAAAGCTATCGGCAAACACACGGAACGCACCTTCAAGGTCTTTGAAATACGGGAAGAGTGGAGTATAGGTCAGACCAACAAGGTCAGACCCTTTAAATTCTTTTTGAGGCTCGAAGTCTTTCAACTCGCGGGCATAACGCTCACGCGCAGCCTCGGCAATAATGACGCGCTGGTCATCCTTTTGCAAAAGAACATAGGTCAGCTCAGGATTAACACACAGCGCCATGTTGGACGGCAATGTCCAAGGTGTCGTCGTCCAAGCCAGCAGACGCGTATTCGCACCTGTCTTGTCGTTGTCATTGAGCATAAAGCCCACAGTCAATGTCGGGTCTGTGCGTTCACGGTAAGAGTTATCAAGACGTGTCTCGAAGTTGGACAACGGTGTTTGAACAGCCCATGAATAAGGAACAATTCGGTATCCTTCATAAATCAGGCCTTTGTCCCATAGGGTTTTAAACGCCCACATCACACTTTCCATGAAGGTAATATCCATGGTGCGATATTGATCGCCGAAATCAACCCAACGCCCTTGGCGGGTCACATACCATTCCCAATCTTGGGTGAAGCGCGTGACGGAAGTCTCACACGCCTTGTTGAATTTACCGATGCCGTAATCAATGATCTCACGCGCCCCGTTTACGCCAAGCTCTTTCTCGACAACCAACTCTGCTGGAAGACCATGACAGTCCCAACCGAAGCGGCGCTCGACATGGCGACCTTTCATGGTCTGGTAACGCGGAACAATATCTTTCACGAAACCGGTCACGATATGCCCATAGTGCGGCAGGCCATTGGCAAACGGAGGCCCGTCATAAAACACAAATTCATTGGATGATCCGTCCGCATTGCGACGCGGATTACGCTCAACCGAAGCTTCGAAAATCTTCTCGTCCTGCCAGCGCTTCAAAATAGCGTCTTCCAACTTCGCAAAGTCGGGGGATACGGGAACGGCAGGATATTTAGTCATAATTCTTCTCTTCAAGCGTGTTAAAGTCAAAATTCTTATAAAATACAAGGCTTAGTGAGGCGTCATCTTATTGGATACAATACACAAAGGCAACAGATTCTATTGATTTT
This sequence comes from Alphaproteobacteria bacterium, assembly GCA_020442425.1. Classification (GTDB taxonomy): domain Bacteria; phylum Pseudomonadota; class Alphaproteobacteria; order Micavibrionales; family Micavibrionaceae; genus UBA1573. The sequence continues at coordinate 27,058 of JAGRKB010000027.1, forward strand.
GAACGAGAAATTGACCATAAGGAATTGGTGAAAGTAATATCGGATGAATAAACAACCTGACATTCTTCTTTTGGGCGCCAATGGTCAATTAGGCTCGACCTTTAGAAATTGCCCTGAACTCAAGGAGCGTTTAATCCCGCTCACGAGAGCCAAGTGCGATATAACATCGCCCAACCAGCTAAAAGAATTTGTCGCAAAACTTCCCGATCTGAATTTGATAATCAATTGCGCAGCAGCAACAGATGTTGAAGCCCTCGACGGGGCTCCCGACCGTGCCGATCTTGTCAATCGCCTTCTTCCCGCAACATTATCTGCTATATCCAATGATCGAGAGGCTCCGCTTATTCACTTCTCAACGGACTATGTTTTTGACGGACGAAAGAAGTCACCTTATACAGAAAGCGACGAAACCAACCCGCTCAATATCTACGGAAAAAGCAAACGCGCAGGGGAAGAAGAGATTCTCCGCCATTGCAAGCGCGCGGCGATTTTTCGCACGGCTTGGATTATCTCGGAAGGAGAGAATAATTTTCTGAGTAAAATCATTAAACGCGCCAAATCAGGAACAGCCCTCACCGTCGTAAACGATCAAACGGGAACCCCGACATCGGCCTCTGATCTTGCCTCGATGGTCGAAAAAATTATCCCGCAACTGGAAAAAATACAAAAATGTGATCTGTACCACTTGGTAAATGCCGGAGAGGCAAGTTGGTATGATCTAGCCGAAACGGCCTTGGAATGTACAGGTCTTCTGGGTTCGGTTTCTCTTACTCCTATTCTAACTGAGAATTTTGGGTCAAAAGTCGTTCGTCCGAAATATTCTGTTCTCTCGACAAAGAAAATAGAGCGGGAATTCGGCTTGGTTCCAAGGCCTTGGCAAGAAGCAGTCAAAGATATTTTGGAATAATAGATACCCACGGGTAAAGCCGTGGTGTTCTGTCTTCGACCGCATAAAAATGGCCTTACCAAAAAAGGTAAGGCCATCAATCAATTTGTATAGCCAAGCCTATAAATACTTAAACACCACGCCATTCAAAAATTGGTAAATAGAAAAAGGGGTTATGCCTGAGGCGCTAGCGCACGAGAAGAAATTTCTTCCTTCATCTTGGCTAGGAACTCGTCAACAGTGAATGTTTCTTGAGTGTTGACGCCCAGACGACGCACTGTGATCGTGCCTTCTTCTTGCTCCTTGTTGCCGATGATCCCGACATAGGTCACTTTGGCGTTCATGTGTTCACGAACTTTGTAGGAAATTTTTTCGTTCCGTCCGTCAAACTCAACGCGAATGCCCTCTTTTTTGAACTTGGCAACCAGTGCTTCGGCTGTCGGGTTGTTAGCCTCAGTTACGCCTGAAATTACCAGATGAACAGGGGAAAGCCAGAGCGGGAAAATCCCCGCAGTGCTTTCGATCAACAGGCCAATAAAGCGTTCGAACGTGCCAAAGACGGCGCGATGGATCATCACCGGACGGTGGCGTGCTCCGTCGGCGCCCATGTACGATGCATCAAGACGCTCGGGAAGATTAAAGTCAAGCTGGCATGTGCCACATTGCCATGAGCGACCAATGGAGTCCACCAAATGGAATTCGTATTTCGGGCCGTAGAAAGCACCTTCACCCGGTGCATATTCAAATTCCAGACCGAGTTCGTTCAACGCGTCAGCCATGGCTTTTTCGGCCTTGTCCCATGTTTCATCTGTGCCTACACGCTTTTCAGGGCGGGTTGCCAGCAAGAGCTTGATATTTGTAAAGCCGAAGTCGCTATAGACATCTTTAAAGAGGGCGACGAAGCGTTTGACTTCTTCTCCGATTTGATCTTCGCGACAGAAAATATGCGCGTCATCTTGGGTCATCTGACGAACACGCATCAGACCATGCAATGCGCCGTGGGCTTCGTTACGGTGACAGCATCCCATTTCCGCCATACGGATCGGCAGATCACGATAGCTTTTGATGCCGTGTTTGAAAATTTGGACGTGCGCGGGGCAGTTCATCGGTTTCAAAGCCATGAATTCTTTTGGCTCTTCTTTGAAGACAGGGCCATCGAGTTCGATGTTCGGCACAACATCAGGAACCACAAACATATTCTCGCGGTATTTATCCCAGTGACCTGATGCTTCCCAGAATTTGGAGTGCATCAGTTGTGGGGTTTTTACTTCGACATATCCGTCAGCATAGATTTTGCTACGGATATAGGCTTCAAGTTCGCGGTAGATTGTAAAGCCGTGCGGGTGCCAGAAGACAGAGCCTTGGGCTTCTTCCTGCAAGTGGAACAAATCCATTTCCTTACCGATTTTACGGTGATCGCGTTTTTCGGCTTCTTCAATCTGGTGCAGATACGCATCGAGTTCTTCTTGTGTGCGCCATGCTGTGCCATAGACACGAGTCAGCATTTCATTTTGGCTGTTCCCGCGCCAGTAGGCGCCAGCCAGTTTGGTCAGCTTGAACGCTCCGATTTTAGCCAATGACGGCAAGTGTGGGCCGCGGCACAAGTCGATAAAAGCGGTTTCGCCTTGGTGGTAAATCTGGAAGGCATCCGAGTCCGGAGTGTCTTCGATGATTTTGACTTTGTAGTCTTCGCCGCGCTCTTTAAAGAGGGCAATCGCATCCGCGCGGTTATAAACTTTCTTCTCGATCTTGTGACCTTCTTTGATAATGCGGTGCATTTCTTTTTCGATTTTCTCGAGATCATCCAAAGAAATGTTATTTTCAAAAGCGATATCGTAATAGAAGCCGTCCTTAATGGTCGGGCCAATCGCCAGACGTGCTTTGGGGTAAAGATTTTTAATCGCACGCGCCAAAACCTGCGCTGCAATTGTGTGGCGCATAATGTCGAGGCCGTCATCATCATTGGATGTCAGAATTGCGACTTGGGCGTTATCAGGTACAGGGTCAGACAAATCGCGCAGCTCACCGTTCACGCGGACGGCGACGGCTGCTTTCGAGAGGCTAGTGCTAATGGTTTTCGCGACCTCAAGACCGTTTACATTTGTCTCGAACTCTTTGAATGACCCATCGGGCAGCACCACACGCATAATTTAGCTCCTGTGTTTTATGGTTAATATGTTAATATTCATTGAATTCAAGCGTTCTAGCATGGTTTCTAATCCCCGTGCAACGGGAAACCCTACGTAACGGCCTGATTTCAATATCTATTTCAAGTCGACTTATCCCACCTTATGGCAGTTCGAGGCTAAAGCCGAGTTGAGATGGATTTCCTTTCTTCCAACAATGCCCGATATAACCGTCCTCAAGCATAGATTTAATTGTATTAATATCCGTATAGTCGACGAATTTTATAGCCGTGGGCAGAGATGAAACGATTCCCTGTTCTTTATGAAGATTTGCATGAAGAATGTATAAAAAAACTTCATCCTCAGGGTCATAGGTGCAAACTTTGATCTGTAGCCCCATATTCAGAAAGACTGCGAGGCTTTTTATATTGCTAACAACAACCTCACTTAAAATGTGTGGTTTTTCAAGATCGACCATTGCTTGTTTCCAGACATGAACAAGGAAGTGAGCAAGGTTTTGTCCCTGATAGTGGGGGGCAACGACCATACCTTGTATGACGGAGCTAGCAGCTTTCTCCTGATCGGACAGTGGGCTAACCATGACACCAGGCTTATCATTCTCATTGATTGGAAGGTGAAGGATGCATTGGCCAACCAATTGTTGATCATCAAATAGGCCAATTGCTTTTCCACCTTTTTGAAAATGGCTTTCGAGCTTTGCGGCATCTTTGGGGACAATGTATTTCTTTTCTAATCCATCTAAGCTCTGGAATACCAAGGCCTGCAAAGACAATATCATATGAATGTCAGCAGCGGTCAAAAAGCCGGAAGACAAAGAGAGGGACTGAACAGGTTGTGTTGATAAATTCATAATATAAATACTCCTGAAAAAATTAATAAAGATAGGCACCGGAAGGCCAGCTTGGGCGCGCTACGTTTTCAGGAGTAAAGGGAAAAAGTTTAGTTCAACCGTATAGCAACCTGACGCAACGCGACTATTCGTCGTGTGGTGCGGCGGGTGGTTCTGGTTGAAAAAATTAAACTCATGGGGGAATGGAAACACATTTCCCCATAAGATGACAAGAAAAAAGTAAAAAAGATTATTCTGCTTTCTTGAAAAGAGCGGCGCCATGAAAATCAAAATGATCTTCCAGAAAGCTTGAGACAAAGTAATAACTATGATCATACCCCTCATGCTGCCTCAATGTCAGCCGATGTCCTCCGGTTTGTGCAGCCTTTTCCAAGAGGTCAGGGCGCAATTGATGAAGAAATTCATCATCCTTACCTTGATCGATCAAAAGGGAGAGTTTTTGGTCTGCCTGAGTGAGGAGGGAGCAACTGTCCCATTCTGCCCATTGACCAGAATCATCGCCTAAGTAATGTTGAAAAATATTTTGCCCCCAAGGCACGTGTGTCGGAGAGCCAATAAAAAACAGGGCATTTTCTTTCCTGAGCTTGAGGCGGAATGAAAACTCCCACACGCATTTCGCCCCCCAAAACTGAAGACCAAAACTGAAGAAGAGTGTTTCCACACTTCTTGGCGTCCGCCAAAACTGGCATGGTGTTCAATTTTCTCCATAATGACTAAGCTAACTTTTTGTCAAAGTGAATTACAGTTCGAATAATCAACGCCGCCATCAGTCATTTCGACAATCACCTCTTGAATAGGTTTGTCAAAATCTTTGGGGTTTACGCAATCAGTAGCCCTCATCTCACGAGCAAGGTCAAACTTGTCAGGATTAATATCAACGGCCAGAATTCTACCAGCCTTTGCTTGGCGTGCGCCTTGAATAACAGCTAGACCAATACCATCCAATCCGAAAACAGCGACAGTTTCACCGGGCTTGACTTTAGCGGTATTGTGGATAGCTCCAATGAACCAGCACTTCATCAGCTTGTGGAGGGGCAACATCAATTTCAACAATCTCCAGAGGTTGTCCGGAGCCAAACGCAACCGCAGCGCGTGATTTCATAACTAGGAGCCTTTCATTTTTTCTTTGCACGATCTAGAGCATAAGAAAGAAGTCATTCAATACAAATGTAAAAAATTGCCTCAAATTTTTCTCAAGTTTTAATAATTATGTGAAATAATTATTTCAGTGCTCAAAAAACTTTAAAAAATATACAGAGTAGAAAAGTAGAAAGATTAATAATAAATAGTCTAAAAAGCATAAAAAATAATAATTTATAGATTCTTAACGGTCATGCGCGTAGCATGGGGGGAATTTTACGTTAGAGAGTTTTACGTATTTTCTCAACCATACATACGAGTTATCGAAATGACTGATTTTTTGGATTTTATTATTGACGATGCCAGATGGGCGCCAAGCGGCCATAATACGCAGCCCTGGCGATTTAAAAAAATTCCCCCAAATATATTGGATATCTATGTTCAGTCGGAAGAGAATGTCCTGAATTTAGGAGATAACGAAACTGCAATCTTATGTGTTGGAATGATGTTGGAAAACATCATTCTTAGTGCAAACCACAAAGGAAAGTCAGTGGAATGGACCATTCAGGATAGTACGGATGCAAAAAAACCAGTTATCAGAGTAAAATTTATGGACTCTTTGGATATAGCATCATCAGAGGACAATCGCTTGTATCAACGAATTCGTACAAGAAGCGTAGATCGGAGATCATACAAATATAAACCACTATCTAATGAAGATAAGAAAGCTTTAGAAAAAGCACTAGGATCGACATTAAAAGTAGATTGGTTTGAAAGTCTTAAAGAACGATATTCAATGGCACGACTTGCCATGGGTGCTACGCATATCAGGCTATCCATCAAAGAGACATTTTCTGTACACCAAGAAGTGGTTGAATGGCAAAAAAAAGATAGCGCCGATAAAATTCCTGCGCATTCTCTAGGATTAGATCCATTAACACTCATGATTTCAAAATTTTTTTCAAAGAGTAGAAAAAGACAGGAATTTATAAATAAAGTTCCGGGGGGATTATTTCTCTACCAATGGGAAACAGACATATGCCCTGGTATCGCGTGCGCAGGTTACTTCATGTTGTCCCTTTCATGTCCAATAGCCGTTGGAAAAGCGGAAAAGATTTCACAACTATTAGAGGCGGGGATGGTTGTTCAAAAATTCTGGTTAACAGCAGATCTTCTTGGTTTGGCACTCAGCCCAAATCACATGCTTCTAGTCTTTTCCGACTATATCCGAAAAGAAATTGAATTCACAAAAGATACTCATGAATTAGAAAATGCAAAGAAATTAAGTCAAAGATTCGAAGCTTACATCAGAAAGAAATTTAATCTTCAACCGGAGAAAGTTTTACTGATGGGGAGAGTTGGAAGCCCTAGGGAGAGAAGGGGGCTTCCTCGTTCAATTCGTCTATCAGCGGAAAACCTCCTGATAACGGAAATGAGATAGGAGCAGGAGACTCTGTATCCACGTCCTTAAAATATTGTTCGTGTTGGGTGTGTCTTTCCTTAACATACCTTTGCTGGGAAATAAAAAAATATGCTTTAAGGGCGATACAAGGAATTTTAAAAAGCTCACGATACTGTTTAAGCCATTGGCCTTGATATAAATAAAGCTTTTGATAGGCTGATACAAAGCAAGCTCCAAGTATAAGGTTTTCTGCACGGAGTCTGGCGAGTTGAGCGACGGGGTCAGTTGCCTTCCTGAAGTGGTATGTCAGGCCGCAAGGGCCTAATAGCTCTGGCGATCTCTTTCTAAACTCTTGCAGCCTTTGAATGCTCATAAGTTCACCATATGCCATCAAGGCATGCTTTAGATGGAGCTTGGAAAACTCAGGGAAATGATCTAGGGGGATAATAGGGCGCAAGTCCGGAAGAATAGCGGATGTCCCTTTTACACGCCCAAATGCTAGTGAGGCAATTTTTTTTGAATTTTCTGTTTCTCCATAGCGATCCATGATAACAGGGCGTTGATCATCTGTTCGCATCACAGCCCCATAAAATTCTGACAGAGCCTTTAAAACGCGCTCTTGTTCTTGCGCAAAAACATCAAAATCAAAAATTAGAAAGGGAGGGTGTGGTAAATCGTAAATCTCATCTTGTAGCTTGCTAGCCATGGCAAATTGAAAAACAACCAGAGAGTTCCACCCAAAATGCCATCCTTCAAATAAAATCTGAAGCGGACGGGGAAGATCTTTTATATCAACTTTTGCATTCCCCGATTTTTCCCATAGTAATAGACCGTCCTCTACAGCCTTCTGCCACTGCCCTAAGCGACTAACTTTTGGGTCTAATTTTGGCAAATAATCAAGGTATGAAATATCATAAGCAGCAGGGTGATGCAGTTTCGGGCTTTGCCATGCCAACCAAGAGAAGATATTTTTTTGGAACTGCCCTTGTCGGTTTAATCCGTAGGTGTCCTGTAACATCTGAGGCCCAAGAAATCTGTAGTCCCGAGTAACTTCCATATGGTCGATAATTTGTTGCCAAATTGTTTTTCCGTCTTGGGGGGCTTGAGATAAGAAAGATAAATTGGCTCCCCAATCCACATACCCTTTTTCCATTAATCCGGTGATCGTTGTGGGGGCTGTGCCAAGAGCATCAAGAATTTTTGATCTATAGAGTAAAGTGGATTCAAAACTACGAACGGGATCACGAACCATCAAAACAAATTTATGAGCCAGATTCATCAAGGATTGCAAATCCTGCATTGCTCCATATTGATCCGTCATCACTTTTAGAAGAATTCTAATAGGGTTGGTAGATTTACGATTCTCCCTGAGCTCTTCATAAATGGTGTCAATTTGTTTGCAAGTCTGAACAAGGCGACTTTCATCTTCACCAAGCCAAACTTCCGGTTCCAAAAAGCAACCATCATAAAGGAGAGAATTTGCGATTTGTAAGGCGGTCGCCGTTGACCCTGTACGAGGCGGCGCGAGTAAAACATCAATAATAAGATCCCCGCCTCTGACAGCTTCCAATACCTTGGAATATTCAGGGCTGGTATTAATATCCGCCTGCTGCTGCCTAAAATACATAAGCAGATTGTCAAAATCAGAGAATTGGTAGCTCATGTCATTTTACAAAATATATTATTGAGTTTCTTGGGAATAGCATATATTGAATAAAAGTGTCAAAAACTGGAACATCAGTATGATTTCTACGAAACAACTCAAAGCCGCGCGCGGGCTGTTGGAATGGTCTCAGACTGAGCTGGGAGCAAATTCTGGCATTTCCCAAACAGCCATTACAAATATCGAAAAGGGGAATGTTAGGGCGACGGCTAAGACGATGACGGCACTTTGTGAAGCTCTGGAAAGGGCAGGGGTGGAATTTATTGAGGACGGCGTAAGAATGCGCCCCCAAACACTCTATACGTTCCAAGGGGAAGGTTTCGCCGAAAAATTCATACAATACATGTACAAAGCTATACAAAACGAAGAGATCAAAGAAGCCTGTCTTTTGGGAATTAATGAAGAGAACTTATCTCAAGAAGAAAGAGAAAGCGTTGTAAAAAATCTTGAACCATTGCGAAGCAAAGGATTTTCCCAGCGTCTACTGATAAAAGAAAACATGGCTGTAGCAATTGAAGAAAGAGTAAACCCTAAAGAGAGCTATAGAGTTCTGCATAAAGAGTATTTCTCGGATACAACACCCTGTTTTATCTTCGGTCCATACTACGCCATGATGCTTTATGATGAACGAAAGGTCATCGTAATAAAAAACAAACCTCTGGCGGCCCTTCAAAAAAAGATATTCAATGCCCTGTGGGACAAAGCATCCATAAAAGAAGAGTTGTAATATTCTCTTGTCTCGGAAAATAGATAACTAGATGGCGGCCCAGAGTGACCAAATAAAAACTGAGTATCCAATTTTTACTTATTTAAATCAGATAGTTAAGATGAATTTATTTGACGTAATTCTGAATTTTTCTCACCGCTTCCTTTGAGTTCTTCAGCACAACCGCTAGAGCATCAACGATTATACCGCAAACTTAAACAGATCGATCTGTTAAAACCGCACAGCAGACTGACCTTTTTGGAACAGAGTCTCTAATTCGCAGGTGGATTTTGCTTATGATTTTGTTGGTTTAAATTCATCATATTTTCTCAATAGCTCGTAAAATAATTGAGTTTGCAGCTCTTGATCTTGTTCAGGGTCTTGATTTGCATCCATATGGCAAAAAGCAATAAAGCTCTCCAGCTCCTGCTCATTTTTAAAAACAGGAATTGTAAAAGCTCCGCTGTCAGATTTTCTTAGATTAATAGAATGATCGGCACCATACACATTTGTGGTAAATTGTTGATAAGCATATTCAATGCCGTCTTGCAGATAAAAATATATTCGCCCTTTTCCGACAGCACGCCAATCAGGTGCTACAATGGTCTTTTTCCCGCCATCGAAATTCACCATATGAATTTCGTGTAGTAAAGTGCCATGGAAAAATATCTTCCTATAGTATGCAGCATTACCTGTATCGTAATGCCTGCCTATTTCGCCGCGCGTCCATTCTTGGGTAAAATCTAAATTATCAACATCTGCTGTAGAGATTATGAATTCTGGAGCCGCCTCATAATAGTCTTCATAATTATCGCCACCCGATGATTTCCAGCCATAATAATCGGTTAAATATTTTTTCGCCCTGTCAAGCGGCTTAATGTTTTTCATGCAGTTATCATGATATTCCAGCAGCAATAAGGCAGCGGTTAAAGACACATAAATAAACCATGTCCAATGAAGCCATGAATTATCCTTGTCGATAAAAAAAGCCACAAAAGCCATTGAAGCTATGATTGTGGCTTTAAGGAAAAAAGCATGTTCATTTATTGTTTTAGATAATTTAAAATTCAATATACCCTCTTAACTTTTCATTATTTACCATACAGCTTGAGTTTCGTTTTATGATTCTCAGCATGTTTCAAAAATACCAAATTCCATAAACTAAAAACAAGTAGGCGAAAAAAGTCTCCAGTCTCTAAAGAGTGCTCACTGCCGCTGGTGAATGGTTTCAATAGGTTAGAGAGGTTGCTGGCAGTATTTCAGCCATAGCTCTGATCATAGAGCGCCGCGCTTATGAAATTCACCATCGAAATCGCTATCTTTAGCGAGTTAGAAACGGTGCAATCTTTGTGCTTAACCGCGCGCACTTCTTCGAAGTGGTTCAAGATCATGTCCCGAAACCCCTTATAAATTTAGGCTTATATTCTGATAAACGATTATGAAAATAAATGGCTGGGGCGGCTGGATTCGAACCAACGAATGCCGGTACCAAAAACCGGTGCCTTANNTCCACCCCGACATTGCACATCATATCGGCGACGACCTTGGCGGTAATGGGAACTCGAACTGAGCGTACGCGACGATCCTGCCGAGCATAGCCAAAATAAGGAACGACTGCGGTGATGCGCAAGGCCGAAGCGCGGCGGATAGCATCCACCATCACCAGCAGCTCCATCAGGTTGTCGTTAGTGGGTGCACAGGTGGGTTGAATGATGAATACATCCTTACCACGCACATTGTCCAGAATTTCGGCAGACGTTTCACCGTCGCTGAATTTGCCTAATTCGGCATTGCCTAACGGGATAGCTAAATGCTTAACAACTTTCTTTGCCAGATCCGGATTTGCATTGCCGGTGAATACGGTTAGATTTGCAGCCACGCTGATTTACCTGATTGTTCGCGTCTTTTGATAATGCTCAGGCGATTATCATAGGAGATGGCTGGGGTGGCAGGATTCGAACCTGCGGATGCCGATACCAAAAACCGGTGCCTTACCACTTGGCGACGCCCCAACATTCAAAGCGAGCCAGAAACTACACAATTCATTTCTATAAGGCAAGCCCTAAAATCGTATTTTTTCAACTATTTCTCGGCTAACCATTGCGTCAGACGACCACGTGCAACAGCATAGCGTTCCCCGAGGTGCTGGGTAGCCTCCTTAGCAGCTTCTAAATCTTCATTCCGTGCAGAATTTTCTATATGGGCGCACATATGCGAAAGCTCCTTAAATCCGAAATTTCCGGCCATTCCTTTTAATTCGTGGGCTCTGGCACGGAGTTCATTGGGATTGCCGTTAATAAAGGCAGTCCCGATAGCCGCTACCAACTCATCTGTTTTTTCATAAAATCCAATCAGGATTTCGTGCATCGTGTCGGCTGGAAGACCAGTTGCCAATGAGGTCAGCATAATTTCGTCCAATCCATAGGCAGCCAATGACTCTGGATCGACATCTTGAGATGAATCCGTCTCTGGTGGCTTTTCCTCAAAACGACGAACTGCGCTTTCAAAAGAATCCTCATCCTCATCCAAGTTAATATCATCTAAATCTAGAAAATCCGTATTTGTATTGATAAGGCGTGCATCTTCCGGATCGAAGAGGCCTTCATTGTCTTCTGATGAGATATGAGAAGACGTGGCTGCCGCATCAAGATTTTTTGCCATCTCATTTAAAGGTGTCAGCGGAGTGTGTGTTTCCTCAACAGTAACAAAGCCGCTATCCTGACCTTGAACTCTCAGATTCTCGAGAACGTTACCCGAGTTGAAATTCTCAGTATGCTCAATAGGAATATTCATAGAATGAGGAGTAGGGATATGAGTTGTGCCCGAGAAATCAGAAACATCATGCGTTGTTGTCTCCGAGGATGATGCCGTCACATGTTCATCTAATGCACTCGAAGCTGGCTTTTTCTCGGAGTTATTATGAGCCGGAAAGCGAATAAACTCTGTATTCCATGCAAAGTCTTTCTGTTGATCGGCTTTCAAAAGCATTTCGGCTAAAGTTTCCAGTGTAATAGGCTTCGGCGCAAAGTCATTCATACCGGAATGGCGATAGGCCATCAAATCAGTATCGGCGACATTACCGGACAACGCTACAATTGGAATCCCCGCTTTGTGTTCCAGTGTATGATTGCGAATACGATTTGCAACTTCCATACCGCTCATATCCGGCAATTCAATATCAAGGAAAATTAGATCAAATTGGTTCTTCGCAAGTTCCTCAAGAGCCTCTTGACCGCTGCCCGCCGTTTCGAACGTGGCGCCGAGTTTGTTCAGGAAACCACCGACAACTTTTTGGTTGATACCATTATCATCAACAACCAGAGCATTGAGTGTTTTGCTCAGTTGGAGTGCTGTAGAATCTGTTCCCTCTTCCAAAGGAGCATTGTTGTCTCCAGCCTGACCTTCATCTTTTCCTTCTTCGCCGGCGGGTAAGTCCAGAGTGAAGAAGAAGGTAGATCCTTCACCTTCTTTACTGCTGATACTAATGCCGCCGCCCATAGTCTCGATCAAACGCTTACAAATCGCCAGCCCAAGACCTGTCCCGCCAAATTTCCTGCTAATACTGGTATTGGCCTGTGCAAAAGGCATAAAGAGTTTCTTTTGTTGCTCAGGAGAAATACCAATCCCCGAGTCCTGAATTGCAAAGTACAATTGAAACATGCCCTGTTTAGACAGTTCTTCACTCGTCAAGTTACGGATGCGTAAATAAACATTCCCTTTGCTTGTAAATTTGATCGCGTTATTCAGCAAGTTTAGAATAACCTGCCTCAAGCGAGTGGGGTCGCATTTAATCCATGTTGGAACAGTTGGATCAAGTTCCAGAATAAGCTCAACATTTTTCGAAGCGGCATGACCGGTCATCAAAGTATGGATAGTTCTGGCTAGACGGCGAATATCACAGTTAATAATCTCAAGCTCCATTTTGCCGCTTTCGATTTTCTCGTAATCGAGAATATCATTCAGCAAAGCAAGCATGGCATCACCGGAATCTTTAATGGTCGAGACATATTCCCGTTGTTCTTTGGAAATCTGGGTATCTTGTAAAAGGCGGATCATACCCATGATTCCGGTCATCGGCGTACGGATTTCATGGCTAACAATTGCAAGGAACGCAGATTTAGCGCGGTTGGCTTCATCCGCAGCTTCCTTGGATTTTCGCATTTCCTCAGTTTGACGAGCTGATTGCAACTGCATATCAGCCATATTTTTCCGCTCTCGCTCCAGAACCTGTATCAGCCTTTTATGTTCCGAGATTTCTTTGGCTTCCTTGAGAGGTGAATTTTCAAGATCAAGAGAATCATCTTCGAAAGAATTGTTTTTAACAATCAGATTTTTTAGTGTTGTTCCATTCTCCCGTCTAGCACTCGCAAAGAAGGCAGAGGATAGAATAGACAAGCACAATAGAATCTCGCTAACCATCAGGTTGATATCGCTCAGATCAATCAGCTCGATAGATAAAATCATAATCCAGAATATCATAAGCCCCATGAAGAGAGTGGATGTAGCTAGGCATAATAGTTCGGTTCTGCGTCCGGCGAAAATAAAAGGCCAGGTCGAAAAAGAGGTAAGTACGCATGCAAAACCGATAGGCCCATACAGTAAAAATGTAGCCAGATGCGGAAGCGGATGCATCAGGATCATTCCTGTAATACAGGAAATAAGGAACATACAGGTAGAGCCAATGATAAGAGAAGCGGGAAGATCGTCTTTTGCCCCCGGAGATGTCCATAAGGCTCCGATAATCATAAAGGGAGTTATAATCCACGTTAAAGGGATCAGCGTATCAGTCTGGATGAAGTTGGTATAAAGATATGTCGTTACAAAAACATGACGAATAAAAACGCACAGCCAGATAACAGACACAAAGAGATAAGATGTGTTTCTTGTAGTTTTATAAATGGCCAACATAGAGATGAGTCCGGCCAAAGAGACAGCAGTAACCAACCAGTTCATCCACCCTTGAAAAGGGGTCTCTTTTTTGGGGTTAACCAACTCGGGAGAGAGGATCGTCAAAATAGCAGGGGCTGTTCTGACATAGGCAATCAGATAAGTTGTGGTTTTGGGATGAGCTGAAATTCTAAACGTTTCGGGAACTGTAAGCGACGGATTGCTCATCGTATCCGTATCAAAGATGTATTTCCCCGTATTCATATCATAAAGAGAAAACGCTTTAAGGGTCGAATAACGCCCCTTGAACTGATTGCCCAGACTGAGTTTCCAATTATCGGATGAGCTGATACTGGAAATCGGAAACACCAACCAACCGGAGCCACCTTTGTATCCCATATTGATCCGCGCAGATTTGGACAAGTAAGGGTGGAGTTTTCCTGAACGTATAATGGCCTCGACCTGTGTTCTTGTCATCGAGTTTTGAGGATCGTCAATAAAGTAAAAACGATCCTTCATATCAACACGGTCTGTAAAATCACTAAGGACTGAACCTGCATAGCGAAGTTGGCCGGATGAAGAGGAGCCTTGGGACTGCGAATAGGCTGAATAAGACGGGCATGCTAAAAGGAAAAGGGCACACAGCAGGACGGTCTTGGTCATGGACGAAATAACTGTCCCCCAAAAACGTGATAGAATATATGCCTTAAAACGAGCGCCCATGATTGCCATAAAAGCCAAAGATTAACCCATGCAGGAATCTGCCCTTATACCATCGCGTACAAAGATTAATTTTATGTGTAAAAACACCGGCAAAGGCAGGGGAACTATTGTTTTTCCAGAATGTTTTGGGCCAAAAGTCGGACGGCCTCGGGATAGGCGATATGCTCTTTTTCCAGAACGCGAGCCGCGAGCGTATCAGGCGTGTCATCCGGCAAAACAGGCACAGATTTTTGAAGAATAATCTCCCCCTCATCAACACCCTCATTCACATAATGAACAGTGCATCCCGCCTCGGTCTCGCCCGCTTCAATGGCCCGCTCATGAGTATGAAGTCCCTTGAACTTAGGGAGGAGGGACGGGTGGATGTTAATTAACCGACCACGCCACGGAGAAATAAAGGTCGGTGTAACAATCCGCATAAATCCTGCCTGACACACCAGATCAACAGGATATTTGGCAATTTCGTCTAACATGGCTTGCTCAAAGGCCTCACGGCTCGGGAAAACCTTATGCGGGATAACAGCAACAGGAATACCGGCCTTTTCGGCGCGCTCAATGCCAAAAACACCCGGAATGTTACAGATAACCAGCTTGATCTCGGCAGGGAAATCCTCAGAGGCACAGGCATCAATCAGCGATTGCAGATTGCTCCCGCGCCCCGAGATTAAGACGGCTAACCCGATTTTTTCTTTCACAGTTTACATCCAGTTGGAATCAAGGTTTGAAATCTTGACACAGTGTTCGCGGGCGCCTTCAGAAATGACACCAATATTATAAACTGTCTCTCCTGCCTCTGTTAATTGGGCAGTGACTGTCGCGACATCTGTCGCGCGGACAATCGCAACCATACCGATTCCACAGTTAAGAGTACGAGCCAAATCCTCATTTTCAATCCCTCCGGCTTGTTGAAGCCAGCGGAAAATAGGAGGCAGTTCCCATGTTGAGGCATCAAGGTCAACACATAACCCATCCGGAATAACGCGCGGAATATTCTCTAAAAGCCCGCCACCAGTAATGTTCGCCAAGCCTTTGATAAGATTGGTATTTTTGACAATTGGCAAAAGCGTCTGAATATAAATTCTGGTTGGAATTAGAACCTCATCAGCAATGTTACGAGACGAATCGTATGGTAACGGATCGTTGTAATGTAAGCCCTGATCTTTGATAATTTTTCGAACAAGCGAGTACCCGTTGGAGTGAAGTCCGCTGGCCGCCAGTCCAAGGACGATGTCACCGGCCTGTATCTCTTGACCTGTCAAAAGTCTAGACCGTTCAACTGCTCCAACGGTAAATCCCGCAAGGTCATAATCCCCGTCTTCATACATGCTTGGCATCTCGGCTGTTTCCCCACCGATTAAGGCACAACCCGCCTGACGACAGCCTTCGGCAATACCGGAGACAACATCTGCCGCCACATCAACATCCAGCTTGGAAGAGGCAAAATAATCAAGGAAGAAGAGGGGTTCCGCTCCTTGTACTATCAGATCGTTCACACACATGGCGACGAGATCAATCCCGACGCTGTTATGTCTTTTGCAATCAATCGCAACGCGGATTTTGGTGCCCACACCATCCGTTGAAGAAACAATAATAGGATCTTCATATCCGGCCGCTTTAACATCAAAAAGGGAGCCGAATCCACCGATAGCCCCCATCATGCCACTACGATGAGTTGACTTAGCCATAGGTTTGATCCGCTCGACCAGAGCATCTCCTGCCTCAATATCAACACCAGCTTCTTTATATGCACTCTGTTTCATTGAAAAGTGCGCCTTTCTTCTATAAATAAGTATCACTAACAGGACAAAGTTGTAATTTAAGACAAGTATTTAGACGTTTTGCCATGAGCCGTATAGTTTTTTCTTTAATAATATTAAGCATTTCATTCGTTTTAGGGGCACTCTGTTTTCCAGAATCGTCAATGGCTCAATATGAAGCCAGCCCTTATGAAATAACAGGAGTGAGCGTTGATGTTTCCGACGAGAGCTCGGTCAAAGCACGAAATAAGGCCTTTATAGAAGCTCAGGAAAAGGCCTTTGTGCAATTGGCGGAAAAGTTTGGGCACAAAGGACAGCGCCCATCGCAAGAAATGCTGGCCTCTTTAGTGCAGGATTTTGAGATCGAGAAAGAACAACTCTCGAGCAAAAGATATCGCGGCAGCTTTACTATTCGGTTCAACGAGCAAGCTGTAAATAGCTATTTTGGGTCAAATCTTGGACACGGAGTTTACAGCCAAAGCACGGTCTCCTATGCGCAAGAGAACAATGGTCGCAAGGCTCTAATCCTTCCATTCATGCAAATGGGAAAAGAAAATATTCTCTGGCAAAAAGACCGGAATTATTTCTGGTTGGCCTTACAAAATGACCCGATATTCTCGGCAGGAGCGTATGAACTACCAACAGGAACAATTTCAGACAGCACGGATGTATGGGAGAAAGACCCGAACCTGATATCCATGTCCTCAATAAGAAAGATTGAAGAGCGTTATGGGGTTGGAGAAGTCATCGTCATTACGATGCGTGAAAGTTCCGCAGGTAGAGGGAATTTTCTTTTGGACATGTACCGCACCGATCAAAGCCGCGTAGAACTAGTCAAAACTATTCCATTCTCTGGCGCTCTTACATCCACAGATCAAACGGTGTACACAAAAGCGGCTCTGATCCTCAATCAGGCTTTGCAATCAGAATGGAAACCTGTCGAGGAACGGTACGGAGATTTTGCCCATGAAGAGCCTCAAACCACAATCAATCAAAGGGTGGAATCGGCAGAGCAAGTACCATCAATGACTCAAACTCCATACCAAGGAGGTCTCAGCTATTCTACAACCCCTGAGCAAAATAAATCCCCCGCCGCCGCTACCTTTGCGCAAGGAAAAAAGCATGTTGTGGCAAGTTACGGCACCATCATGGAGTGGGCAGCGCTACAACGTACATTAAAATCCAGCAAATCCATTTCATCTTATAATGTAGAGTCTGTAAAAGTCAGGGAAGCGTCTCTATCAATTTCATATGCGGACTGGCCTGCTGTAATGAAAGATTTAGCCACATCAGGATACCGTGTAGAAATGAATCAAGACGGGTCTGTGCGCTTGTCAAGACAAGGCCAGTAAAGCATAAAATCTAAAAGGAGTTAGCAAAAATGAAACCATCCCAACAAGCCACATTCTGGGCTTTGGCACTTGCGGGTCTTTGTGCGTTGATTTGGTTGTTCAAATCAATCTTGCTGCCTTTTGTTCTGGGGGGAGCAATCGCTTATCTTTTGAACCCTGTGGTTAATAAGCTTGTTCGCAAAGGCATAAGCCGCCGTTGGGTTGTCTTGCTAATCCTTGGAACTTTTATCGTAATGGTGTCGGTTCTCTTGGCCATCATCCTGCCGATTTTAGTAAAAGAAGCGATTGGCTTTATAAAAGATGCACCAGAATTCGCTCATAAAATATGGAACCTTCTGGAGCCTCAAATTCTGTGGGTGCAGGAGAAAATAGGGCAACAAATCACACTCGACCAAATTCAAGAAGCCGCAAAAGAAAATATCGGCAAGGCTTTGCAAGTCAGTAAAGGCGTCTTGGGCGGGATTACATCGGGCGGTTTGGCGATTGTTGATTTCCTCACAACCCTTCTGATTACACCCGTCGTATCCTATTTCTTGTTAAAAGAATGGCCGCGCGTTATGGCCTTCGTCAAAGACCTTCTTCCCAAAACACATGCAGGCACCATTTCTGATCTCGCAGGACAAATTGATAAGAAAATATCAGGCTTTGTAAGGGGGCAAATTACAATCTGTTTTCTTCTGGGTCTGGCCTACGCCATAGCTCTTAGTATCGCAGGTTTGAATTATGGCTTTTTGATCGGCTTAGGAACGGGCATTCTCTCCATCATTCCGTTTGTAGGATCTGCGCTGGGGCTGGTGACCTCCATGGGAGTGGCTTACCTCCAATCCGGAGGAGACCTGGTCTTTATGGGGATTGTCTTGGGCATTTTCTTGTTTGGACAATTCGTCGAAGGAAATTTTATCACACCAAAAATTATGGGAGAAAGCGTCGGCCTTCACCCGCTCTGGATTATTTTCGCCCTTATGGCTGGAGGATCGCTTCTTGGGCTTTTGGGAATGTTCCTCTCAATTCCTGTAGCAGCCAGCGTTGGGGTGATTGCAGCCTTCCTGATTGAAAGGTACAAATCAAGCATCTACTACCGACTGGATGTTCCTTCGGAAACAGAAACAGTAAAGAAGAAATAGAAACTGTAATCCTATGATGACATCCCTAAAACAGCTACCGCTCGATCTGGTTTTTGCTCCTGCAATGGGGCGCGAGGATTTTATGGTTGGGGCATGCAATCAATATGCCGTTTATATGATAGAAAATTGGCCTGAAGAGTGGAAACATTATCCGGCCTTGACTCTATATGGCCCCAAGGGCTGCGGAAAAAGCCATTTGGCAGCCGTATGGCAACATCGCTCGGGCGCAGTAAGCTTGGGGTTAGAAGAATTTGCATCTCGTTCCCTCGAAAGCTTGCTGGAAGAAGACACGAACTATGTCATTGATCGCATGGAATTCTTGATCGGTGATCGCGAACAGGAAGAAAAACTATTCCACCTCTACAATGCTTTTGGTCAAAGCGGAAATTTCTTTCTGGGCTTGTCGAGTGTATCGCCGGAAAAACTGCCTTTTGAAATTAAGGATCTTGCCTCAAGAATAAGAGCAGCGCAATCCGCAGAAATCAAGCCTCCTGATGATGAATTGTTGATCAAAGTGCTGGCAAAACGTTTCTCAGATCAAAGCTTCAAAATAGATCAATCAGCACTGGATTATATTGTACTGCGCATGGATCGGTCTTGGGACGGGATGAGCTCTTTAAT
Organism: Alphaproteobacteria bacterium; assembly: GCA_020442425.1. Classification (GTDB taxonomy): domain Bacteria; phylum Pseudomonadota; class Alphaproteobacteria; order Micavibrionales; family Micavibrionaceae; genus UBA1573. The sequence continues at coordinate 46,256 of JAGRKB010000027.1, forward strand.
AGAAAAAATAATAAGAACAGCAACCGCAATGAAAAAAGGCGAGTTGACGAAGCCACTGATCAAAATTGCTATGACGGATGTAAACGGTGATGAAGACTAAACGACTTGATTAGATGGTTCTGGATGGGATGTGAACCGGACGGTTCACAATTAAACCATCACCGGATGTAATAAAGCTCAAGGAACAATTATGAGGCTCTATTTCCCACCAATGTTCTGCAGAAATCTCAAATAAACAGGCTGTAGAAGACGGGTAGTTATTCTGGAGAGCGGCAAGCATCTGGGGCGGAGCATTGCGCGCCAGATAATGAACCAATAAGCAAATACCTGGGTTATGCCCGACAACCAAAACATTCTGTGCTGTATCAGGAATATATTTGGCCATGACCGTCATCATGGCGTCCTCTGAAGCCGCGCGATAAAGCTCTTGTCCACTATCGATTCTATCGAAAGAGTGACTAAACTGACTTTCAAACTGTTCGGCTGTTTGTTTGGTACGAGGGCTTCCGGAGTACAAAACTAATTCGGGCTTTATTCCGCGAATGTTAAACTGGTTCGCCACGAAACGACTTTGTCGTTCCCCTTTTTCGCTCAATGGACGCTCATAGTCACAGGATTGTGTTTCGAGCTTTTCTCCATGCCGCATCAATATAAGAGTTTTTTTATTCGTCATGGATAAATCCAAAAAATCCATATCCATAGGCATCAAAGTCAACCTTTAATCCGGAATTGTCTAGAGATATTCCGCGGCTGATATTGTTAAGGATAGAATAGCTCCCGTCACTTGGCAAGGTATAGGAAGAGGGTTCCGGAGACATGTTAAAAATACACAGAACTTTGTAGTCATCGGCCTCCCGTATCCATGCAACAAAAGGCTCATTACTATCCAGTAACTTGATACTGCCAACGCGCAAAGCAGGGATCTGCTTTCTGAAACCGATAAAGTTCCGGTAATGAGCAAGAACAGAGTCTGGGTCATTGTCTTGTGTCCATACGGATAAGTCCTTATGGGGCTCCCAGAATTTAATCCAAGGCTCATGCGCAAAAGTAAATCCGCCATGCGGCTTTTCAGGGTGCCACGGCATCGGCGTGCGACCGCCGTCACGTCCAGCATGCTCGGGGTATAGAGCAATGTCATATGGGTCACGCAAATCTTCAAACGCAAGCTTAGCTTGAGGCAATCCTAGCTCTTCCCCTTGATACATGCAATAAGACCCGCGCAAAGATAGGCCTAAAGCCATAATCAACAGAGCTGCTTCTTTCTGAAGATGGGCAGGGGCGCCAATTCTGGTGACGGCTCTTACAACATCATGGTTGCTGGTCGCCCAACACAACCAACCGTCTCCGAGCTTCTCTTCAACGCGTTTGATAGTGCTGGTGATGTCATGACGTGACAGATGTGACCCGAGGAGGCCAAATGAATACGCCAAATGAAGACGGTCAGTCCCTTGAACATAGGATGCAGCAAGAGCCTCACTATCATCACCAGCAGCTTCTCCAAGCAAACACCGATTGTCCCATTGATTAACATACGCTCTCATTTTCTCGGTAAAAGGGATGACATGAGGAGTGCACATGCTGTAAATACGCTTTTGTCGAGACATCGGGTTCGATAAAGGCATATCCATTGGAGGCAAAGCGTTTTGATCTCTGACAGGATTGTCTCTAAGTTCAGGATCATGTCGATATGTATGAATGGCATCAAGACGGAACCCGTCGACGCCTTTATCCAGCCAGAATTTAGCGATATCAAAAATTTCCTTCTCAACTTCAGGATTCCAAAGGTTTAGAGCTGGTTGATTGGCAAGATAATGGTGCAAGTAATATTGCTCGCGGCGCGCATCCCAAGTCCAAGCAGGCCCACCGAAATAAGACAGCCAGTTATTAGGGGGCGTCCCGTCAGCCTTGGCATCTGCCCAAACATACCAATCGGCTTTGGCGTTGGTTTTGTTCATGCGGCTTTCATGAAACCAAAGATGCTGGTCAGAAGTGTGAGACCAAACCTCATCAATGATAATCTTGATATTGAGGTCATGTGCATGGCGTAACAAACGATCAAAATCGTCGATGTGTCCAAAAATAGGATCAACTGCGCGATAATCGGACACATCATATCCGAAATCTTTCATGGGGGATTTGAAGAACGGAGAAATCCAGATTGCATCAATCCCAAGGCTCGATAGATAGTCCAAACGGCGTTCAATCCCCGGAAGGTCTCCGATCCCGTCTCCGTTCATATCCAAGAAACTACGTGGATAGATTTGATAGATAACGGCTCCCCGCCACCAGTTGTTTTGCTCAGTCATATTCTAACAAGTAAACGATAGATTATTCAGATGCAGGAATTTGCAAAATATGAAGTCTTTCTGACTAAAGTCCAAGTCTTATGTTCTTTAAGACTTCACGCACTTCGCAAGGGGAAGCAAGAAGAACGGAGCTATTCCCAGTGCAAGCTTTTGGACCAATACCAACGGCTACTCCTCCACGACGGCGTGTACTCACTTTCATTGGTACATCTGCCGCGCTATCCCCGAAACATTTTAAAAGTCCGTTTCTCCGCGGATCAAAATGATCATATATAATATCTGAGGCCACCCCTTTATTGGTTTGAGGGTTTACCAATTCAATGTAACAATCAGTCTGGCTAACGCCTGAAATAATAGAAAAGTCCCCAAAAGAAGGCGAAAGTCTCAAGAAAAATTCCATATAGTGACTATATGCAGCATCTCTATTAAATGTTTTTGCCAGAGAAAGCGTAACAGTGTTTTCTTTTTCTAGCTCAACTACAGTGCCCTGATGCAAACTTGCTTGTTCTGAAGCTATTTTACGAAGCTCTTCAATGTGATCGACCGCAAACGAAACTTCTTTATGATCAGGTAGTCGAATTCTCGCACCATTTTCTGTTGATATAGCCAAATGCTGTGAAAAGCCTATCTTGCTAGCGGTCAAAGGATATCTTTCTTTTACAAAGCAAGCGGGACGCCCTGTATTAAAGGCTATCACAATTCCTGCATCTGAGATGTCCACAAAATATTGGTCCGCTTCAGTATCTTTTGAAATGCCACTATTCTTGCCAGGTTGATACTCCCCAACAGTATGGTCTAGATCGAACATAAGAACAACTGTACGGCCGGATTTTTTGGCATTTAAAACTTCACTAACTATTGTAGTTTGTATATTTGCGCGTTCTTCTTCAGTCTCTCCAACGAGTCTCAATCCAACAGGGTTCATGTTTATATCTCCTGAATAGTCTGGTGCGTTAGAGATATCTCTATTCGCCTTAGAAGTGCTTACCATTATAATGCCTCTATATTTTTATTTTCCGCGTAATCAATTTATACTGAAATAGTCCCAGTGGAGTCAAAAAATAATATCCTTTTTTGTATAAAACTGTGAATAGCTTCTAACAAATTAGACATAATAATTTTTGGGGCTGGCCTAGACTAAGAGTAATTATCTAGGACAGCCCCTTTTAATATTCGCCTCGCGAGAAATAAGAGAATGGAAATTCACAAGAGCTACATGACAAAGTCCGCACTCTTTGTCATGTGGATTTGTCCCAAGTCAGCAGGAATTTTTGCTAAAATCCCTTTGGAAGTCCAAGTAAGATCGCTCAACAAAGTCACATCGTATCCTCGTTTAGAGCCGTCGACTGCCGTATCCAAACAGCATAGTGAGGCTTCGACGCCACAGATCAGTAATTTCTGAATAGATTGTCTCTTTAGGAAGCTATCTAATCCGGAATCAATAGTGATGCCATGAGATGTCTCGGAATGAACAAAAGCGGAATTATGTGCCTTTATAAATGTTTTCCGAAGGCTATACCCGTTAGGGGTATCCCATGCACAAAGGCTTTGAACAAGGTTCTTTGCGTTAGACCTGTATCCAAAGTTAGTATCACAGAAGATAGGTCGAATGCCTGAAGTCTCAATGAAAACTTCGACAAGCCTTACCATGTCCGGGACTTCACGTGCTGTGAATCCGTGCAAGCCCTCATCAGTCATATCAATAACAAGTAAGGCCGCATCAGCAAAGTTTTGAACAGTTTTCATAGGCAGAATTATACATAACACTGGCACCAAGGGCAAGATATTTTTTGCATAGGCGAAATAGAGCGTATATAAAGTAATAATCCATAAAAATTAAGAACATAGTCGGAAACAAGAATGTCTGTCCTAATAGCCGATATCGGCGGTACAAATGCCCGTTTTGGGATTGTTGATAGCAATGGGTTGCATGACCTGATCTATCTGGAGGGGAAAAATTTTGCGGGTCCCGTCGAAGCCGCTGAACATTACTTGAAAGAAATCTCTAGTAAGACACGTCCGGAAGTTGCAGTCTTTGCTGTCGCGGGTCCGGTAAACGGAGACTTGATCAATTTTACAGGAAGTCCGTGGACTTTTCGGGTATCAACGTCCCAAAAAGATATGAATTTGAAACATTTCGAAGTTATGAATGACTTCAAAGCCAACGCATTGGCAATCCCTGATATCTCACAAAATTTGCTCCGCAAAATCGGTGGCGGCGAACCTGTTGACCGCAAGCCAATCGGAGTTATCGGCCCAGGAACTGGGTTAGGCGTTGCATATCTGACATGGGCAGGAAACAGATATGAAGCTGTTCCGACCGAATGCGGACACGCGACTTTCGGGCCTACAAACGAACGAGAAATGCATATTTTTCAGCGTTTGGCCGTGAAATATAGCCACATTTCCGCTGAGCGCGTTTGTTCAGGGAAGGGGCTGGAAAATCTCTACAATGCTATCAAAGTATTAGATCATAAATTCGATTTGCCAGATCTAGAAGCTCCCGAAATCTCGAAAAAAGCTATGGAAGGTTCTTGCGTCGTTTGTAAAGAAGCACTGGATTTAATGTTGGGCTTCTTGGGACGTGCTACAGGCAATTTAGCCCTAACGCTAGGTGCTCAAGGCGGTATCTATATCGCAGGCGGCATTCCAACCAAACTCGGAGACTATTTCTTTAAATCCCGCTTCTGGGAAGAATTCACCCACAAAGGAAGAATGAGCGGATATAACGAGCAAATTCCGGTATATTTAATAAAGCATGACGCTATCGGACTTTTAGGTCTTGAACAAACGGCGAAGCGTTATTTGTAAAGGTGAAATGGGATTGATGAATCAGGTCGGAGCCAAAAAAATCTACAAAAAGCTTGCTTTTAATGAGTGAACACTACACTTTAAGAACACTCAGAACATAAAGGAGAAAGAAATGGCTCAGATTAAAGATGTAATGACCCCGAACTGTCAGTGGGTTGCCCCGGAAGCATCCATTGCCCAAGCCGCCCAAGCAATGCGCGACCAAGATATAGGTTTTCTTCCTGTGGGAGAAAATGACCGCCTGATTGGTATGATCACAGACCGTGACATCGCAATCCGTTCAGCCGCCGCCGGACAAAACCCGTCTCAGGCAACAGTACGTGAAGCAATGACCGAAAAAACATATTACTGCTACGACGATCAAGACGTAGAAGAAATCTGTAACAACATGGGCGAAATTCAAGTACGTCGCCTGCCAGTCGTTAATCGCGACAAAAGATTGGTCGGCGTTGTCTCTATCGGTGACTTGGCACAAGTTGCAACCCGCGCAAATGTTGGACAAACCGAACAGCAAATCACAGCGGCCAACGCAAATCGTAAAGCTGCCTAGATAACGTTAGATATAAAACGAAATCTAAAACCGGCTCTAAAGCCGGTTTTTTTACTGGAAATTAAACAGCCATAGAATGGCGTTGAAGGGTCTCGACCGGCGGCAAATACTCATCAAAGCAGGCTGCAACAAGACGCACAATCTGACGGGCATCGTGAGGAATAGAAACTAGTCCGTTCCTGATATCAAACTGCGCAAGACCATCATCAATATAAGGGGTGAGTTGATCGATAGAGGCCTGAAGATCATTGCGGTCATGCCCGTGAATATCCCAAATCTCATAAATATTAACCTTAAGATCACACATCAATCGATCAATAATAGATTTGCGGGCAATGTCTTGGCCTTGGAACTCATAACCTTTTGCGATAGGGGGCATCCCTGAATGAAGGACTGCATCCTGATAGGCATGAGAGGCGGTTGTATTCTGCGCGTACCCTTGAGGGAATTGGGAAATTGCAGAAACACCAAATCCGATCAAAGCGTCAGGGGAAATGTTGGTATAGCCCTGAAAATTTCGTCCCAGACTGCCCTGATCTTGTGCCACGGCCATATCATCTTCATCTTTGACAAAATGATCGATGCCGATAGAGCGATATCCTGATTCTTCCAGTACACTGGCGCCTGCCTGAAACAAATCAAAACGCTCATCGGCATTGGGAAGGCTATCATCAGGAATAAGACGCATATTCTTCTTTTTCCATGGAACATGCGCATATCCATACATCGCAAAACGAGATGGCTTTAGCAAAAGGGCATAATCCATAGAACGGGTGAGGCTGCGCACGCTCTGGTACGGTAGGCCATAGATAAAGTCCAAATTAAAATCCTGAATACCGGCCTGACGCAAGTGACGAACAGCTTCATAAACAACATCAAACGGCTGAACTCGGTTAACCGTTTGCATGACCTTGTCATCAAAATCCTGAACGCCAAGAGAAATCCTGTTAATGCCTTGTTCGCCATAAGTCTGGGCTAACTCTTGGTTCATATGGCGAGGGTCAACTTCAACGGCAATTTCTGCATTCGAATCGAAAACAAAAAATTCCCGAAATGTCTCCATTAGTAGTCTGAAGTCTTGAGGAACCAACATAGTTGGTGAACCTCCTCCAAAATGCAGATGAGTGACAACATGGTTTTTTCCCTGAAGTCTCTTCCCCATCAAGGCGATCTCGCGACGCAAAATATGCACATAATCTTCTACCGGAGCATATCGACTAGTGATATGCGTAAAACATCCGCAATAATGGCATAGCTTCGGACAAAAAGGCACATGAACATAAAGAGAGAGTTTTGACCCGTCGGCAAGAGAGTCTGCCCATCCTAAAACGGTTGAGGGAGAGAAGTCGGATTGAAACAAAGGCGCCGCCGGATAACTTGTATACCGTGGAACCGCTCTGTCATAGGAAAGGACTTTCCGTTTTAAATCAAAATCTCTCATACGCATGTCTCATATATAAGCAAACCCGATAGATGGGGCTATCGGCAATTTGCCGCACACAAAGCTTATAAATTAGCGCAGATAATCATGCAAATTAAGATTTAAGACCCGAACGGAGGAGGTGTAAGCCGCCTCCATTTGTGTCTGTATTTCAGTGAGTTGGACAGACGCAGTCGGTAAATCGACTTCTTTTAATGTTCCGACCAATTCCTTCAAATACACAACATCTTGTTCATTCTGATAAATGTGCTCTTCAATTGAGCGAGAGTTAATGGAGAGACCAGAACGAATATTGGCAATCCCGTCAATCGAACTTTGGATGAGAGCAGAAGCCTCGGCATATTCAGTGTTACTGCCTGGATTATTAAAGACAAGATTAAAAGCACGGAAAAGCTGCTCGAACGCTGGGTCACTCGCCAAAACGCCATAATTTACAGAGTTACTCTCTGACGTTTGAACAGAATTAATAACAGCGTTGCCCTGATAATATCCGGTATTAGCAACAGATGGAGAAGTCTGCGGAACCCAAGTAGGATCTGATAGGTCAACAGGAGGAATATCGATGTAAGTTCCTGAAAAAACGTAGCGGTTCGCAATTTTTAAGTTGAGAATTGAGGCAACTTCCCTCATGGCATTATCGGCCTGATCCGTTGTCACAGCTGTCGGAACCAGTGGGCCGCCAAGGGCTGCAGTAACCGCAGACAACATAGAGTTCGCCATGTCCTCGACTTGGCGAAGCGCCTCGTACATCGTGTTCACATTGGCAAGAACAATATTGCTGTTTGTATTATAAGCTTCCAGACGATCCGCAGCACTTTCAACAGAAAGCAAATATTGGGTGTCTCCGGCAACTCCCTTGTAACTGGTAGATTTAAGTCCGGTACTAATCTGGGTATTGATATCCGAATATTTCAACTGCAGACGCATATTGTCTGTAATCATTTTGTTGGTAAACGGAAATGTAGCAACGCGGTTAACCATGATCTTCTCCTGTTCTACCTCATCGCATTAATCAAGGCGTCAAGCATTTCCTGAATGGTGGCAATCACTTGAGCGGACGCTTCATACTGATTTTGAAGCAACAACATTTTGGCTGTTTCTTCATCCACGTTCACACCGGAAACACTGGTCATTAAATTATAACTGGTTGAATAGACGAGATAGGATGTATCCGCCTCTCCTTGAGCAATACTGGCTTGTGTGGCTGCATCTGACATAAACGCCTGAGAGTAGGCCAGTAAAGAGTTAGATTGGGCAGCAAAATTGCCGGCGGCACTAAAGCTAAGCGTGGAAGTCAACAAATTGGCAACAGCATCTGCAACCGATCCATCTCCGCGAGCAACACCTTGATCACCAATAGCAAGTGTTGCGATAGGGTCTAGTGTACCTGTGGAAAGATAATCAGGACGGGAAATAAGATAATCAGACACTTTAATAGTCTCTGCATTCGGTCCATAAAACAGGTCGTTCAAACCAAAATATTGAGAAAAGCTCTCGCCTGTTGACGAAGTCACACTGCTGTTCAATGGATTAATAACAATACCATTGGTCGTAGGAACAACGGAAAGGGAAAGCTCACCATCGGCATTAAGAGTAGCAGTAAGACCCGGAATGGCACTCAAAGCCGTTGTCACATCATTGATGGTCGTCATCGCTGCTAAGTTAATATCCGCAAAATTGACGACAACGCCGTTCTGATCAACAACAGCAGCGCGAATGCTTCCAGTTGCAGTAAAGCCTGTCGCCGGAGTCAGGGCCTGTAAGGAACCCTCCATTAAGGATCGACCGGGGATAGAAGCGCCTGTATTAAGGATGGTATTCACTTCGGTCTTAAGAACACGAGCAAGCTCATCAAGCTTTTGTTGTTCTCCAACAAAGATATTATCCCGAAGATTAATGTTGGCCCCTAATTTTCCGCCACTCAATTGTGTCGTTATATCCGTCCCATCCAGTAGGATTGGGGAGAAGTCCGCAGGGTATAATGTTGTACTGTGGATGACATTCGTAGTTGAGTAAGATAGGTAATGCGGCTCAGATAAAAGCAATGAAGACCCCGCACGGGTATAGACCTGCAACATATTATCAGAGGTGTAAAAATACTGGATATCCATTTCTTTGGCGAGATTTTGAAGTTCAACATCTCTTTGATCCTGATAATCAGCCAAGCCAGCGTCGCTTCCACCCATAGAAGAAATTTTCCCGTTAAGAGAATGAATGCGATCCAAAATGGAGTTTACATTATTTATAGAAGAATTAATTTGCCCTTCAGCAATCATACGCTGACCCTGAATATCGGAAGACAAGTCTCGCAAAGAATTAGCAAGGTTTGCTGCAACATTGACGACTTCGGATTTGTTCGCAGCGGTTTCAGGGCTGGTTGCTAGAAACTTCAAGCTGGCATACATATCATCAATGTAAGAGCTAAGTGTATAGCTTCCCTCGGTACTTCCCAACTGTGTGTTGTAGTAATCCAGAGAGTCGCTAATCGCCACATTATAAGAGTACTGGGTAATATCTTTGGTCACAGCAGAAACAAGAAAGCTATCCCGAGCGCCAACAATCACGCCTGATACAGGAACGGAGCCAATATTGGTGGTGATGTATCGAGAGTTCAGAGACTTTCTCGTATAGCCTTCCTTATCAGCATTCGCGATATTCTGGGAAGACAACGTTGTTTTTAACTCGGTCGTCATCATCCCGTTCAGGGTCATGTTGAGGGCGCTGGTTAGTGCCATGATGCATCTCCCTGAGAATTAATATCAGAATTCTGGGACGTGGTAAGGGCTTGTTGTAAGCTCTTAATCTTTTTGTGAGTATTGTCATTCAAGGCTTGCTTGAGCGTAACAATCTCTTCAGCCATAAGTTGGCTTAAAGCTTCGATATTTCCGACTTTATCAATTTCATTCATTAAGCCGAAAACTGTATCTTCGTACTTTTTAAGCAGCGCATCGCGATGCATCAGGTAGGATTCAATACTCAAACATCCGGACTCTTCCATGATCTTGTTTTCATGCTCGATCAAGGATAGCAAGCGACGGGATGTTTCAAGGAATTCAAAAACCATATCTTCGTCAGCTTCAAGAGGGGAATGGGAAATATGGTGTTCCATGCTAATACCTTCTATTCTTGTTTTTTGTCTGTATGACCAGAGAGGCCTTGAGCGCTTCCGTAGCTAAGACAAGCTTTTTCGGATTTCACACTACCTTCTATCTGGGACTTTAAATCATCTCTGTCATCGGTCAGCTTTTGAATATGGTCATCCAAAGCTGACATGACATCTGCCAGACGGGACTCGAATTCTACTCTTTGTTCGTCGGGCAAGGACTGGATATGGGACTGGACGACTTGAATGTCTAAGGTTACTCCGGCATTGAGAAATTTTTGTATATCTCTATCCTTTGCAAAATCATTCAAAAGTCTTTCCAGTTGTTCCATATCCGTTTCCTATTGGTCTGATCTATTAACGAACAGCGCTGATCAAATCTTGGAACATCTCGTCCACAGTACTGACCACCTGCGCCGCAGAAGAATAGGCCTGCTGGGCAACGATCATCTTGTTAAACTCTTCAGAGGTGTCCGTAGTGGATTGTTCAAGAGCGCTGGAGATAATATTACCTGCATTCCCCTGGCCGGGCAAACGTAAGTTATAGTTACCTGCGGCTTCGTTTTCGTCATAAACAGTACCTTCAACGTGGCTCAATCCGCCCGGGTTAGGGAATGTCGCGATAGGGATCTGGTAAACCGGAAGACGCACACCGTTTTCAAAGGCAGCTGTCACTAGACCGGTTTCATCAATCGTGATCTCGCTGAGCTGACCGAAACGTACACCGTCTTGGTCAATCAGGTAAATTTCAAGTCCTGCATTCGTTGTGTTAGAAGAGAACTGCGTCAAACCGTTTGTCTGGCCGACCGTACCCCAGTCCAGAGAAACAGAACTGTTCAGAGCCCCAGTAGTAAAGCCGGTAATGTCAAAACCTGGCGCAGCGGGAGTAAAGGACGCGATCGAACCGTCACCGTTAAAGGTCACGTTAATTGTGGTCTGAACACCGGCTGTCAGCGGATCGGTATCAATCGTACCGGACGTCAAGCCTGTTGTTGTTTGAACAGGGTCTGCAAAAGATGCCGTCCAGTCGTTTGCCGCGTTCTTTGTCCAGGTAATGGAAATTGTGTGGGAGACACCGAGCGCATCAAAAATCTCGATGGAGTTGCCGAACGTATCAAGGGCAGCTGCGTCAGCAGGCAAGTTCATGTCAAAACGAACTTCTGTTGTGGACTGAGCTGTCCCTGAAATCTGGTTCACATCAATCGGTGTAAGAGAGTTCAAATCGTTAGAACTTCCTGAGATAACTTGTCCCAAATCATCTGTACGCTGTCCAAGCAAATAATAGCCTTCGGTGTTAATCAAAAATCCTTGTGCATCAGTCGAGAAACTTCCGTTTCTTGTATAGGTATAACCGGAAGGTTGGTTGTTAACATCATCAGTGACAACAAAGAAGCCGTTACCGTTGATAGCAACGAATGTGGATGTATCAAATGCCTGAATTTGTCCCTGTTGGGCGAGATCCTGATAGGATGAGAAAATAACACCACCTGAGCTGAAACCGCCGGAAGTCTGGTTCCCTGTGACAAGTGATTTAAAAGCAATCTCACGTGTCTTATAGGCGGCTGTACTGGCGTTGGCGATGTTCTCGGACACGGCAGCAACGGCAGCTGACTGGGCACGAAGACCGGATACCGAGGCATTAAGGGCGCTATTCAAACTCATTTTTACTCTCCTTTACGGCTATTTAAACTGAAGTATTTTCTTCTGTTGTGGTGTTGGTTGTGGATTGAACAATTTTTTGAATATCACTGATTTCGAATAACAACCCTCCGGCTTGGAGATAAGTGTTATTACTATCAGATTGAATACTATCGACCCGAACTGTTGAATGGATGTCCGCAGAAATAGCGTCACCATTGGCATCTTGGGCAGATATGGAGAAATTCAAAACAGTACCTTCAGGTAAAGATGCTGCTATATCCTCTGGGGTCAATGTAAAGCTATAGGTTCCGGCCCCGATTTCAGAGGAACCGCTACCGTTTTGTAAACTGCCCGTATAAACAACATGGCCCGAATTATCACGGATCGTAACATTTACGGCCTCGGCGCTGCTAGGAAGAGCGTATGTCCATGTTGCTTGCCCATTTTGTAGAGCGCTTGAATTGGTATCAAGGTCAACATATTGCCCGATATACCCGAAAGAGCTGGCAACAGCAGTTTGTTGCAGACTGCCCAATAATGTATCGAGTTTAACATTGGTGCTGATTTGTTGCTCAAGAGAAGAGAACTGAGCAAGTTGTCCGGTGAACTCTTTGGTGTCCATAGGATCCAAAGGGTTCTGGTGCTGCATTTGTGTCAACAAAATGCTCAAAAACTGGTTTGTTAATTCTTCTGCTTTTTCTTCTGCGCTGTTGGTAACGCTATTAGAAGAAGCGGCGGTCGAAATTTTCGTACCGGTTAGGGCAGAAAGATCAGTTGCACTGGATAGTTGGGTGATACTTGCCATAAAATTTACTCTCCGGTTACAGTTCAGGCAGTTACAACCGGTTAAACGAGTAAAATCGGAAAATTGGGCGAAAATTTTGAAATTTTTTTGAAAAAATAAAAAAAAGCCCGAAAATCAGGGCTTTTTAGGGGAAATTAAATGGCTTCCAACAGAATTAATGGATCAAAAGGATGGGAGGTAGAGCAGCCTTTTGGTTTGAAATAAATTTTGTACATTTCAATAAAGGTTTTGGGGTTTTTCTCTTCGAATTCTGTCAGGGCATCAAAATCCAATAAGGTGGCATCAGGAAATTGTTCAAAGAAAGCTTTTTTTCGTTCCGGATGCATAGCAATGTGGATGGGTTCAAGCCCATGACGATCTGCCATGTCTCGAAACTCTTTAAGCGTGTAGCGATGTTCCTGAACGTGAAACAGCATGTCATTGCATTCAGCAAGGTTATAAAAATCAGAGGCCGTGGTACATCGTAAAATGGGGTCCTCGGCTTTCATAAAGAATAAGTCCCGCCGAAACTGCCGCATATCATCAAGAGAAGAGCTGTAACCTTTTTCTTTGATGTAGTCCAAAGCAGGGTTTAAAGTAAAGTCCCGTGCAACTTTTGAGTATAAAGATAAACTCATGCGCCCGTTTTCTTTCAAACAGGCAACAATCGCAGCCAGGCCTTTTTCAGGTTCCTTCATGTGGTGAAGAACGCCGGAGCTGGCGATATAGTCATAGGTTTTTCCGATTTTTCCAACTTCAACCAGATCTCCATGCATAAAGTTAATGCGAGAGAGAAAACCCATTTCTTTGGTTTGGCGCATGCCATAAGCAATACTGGTTCGGGAGAGATCAACGGCAGTAATATGAGCCTCTTGCGCCATATTGGCGTAAAAAGCAGCTTCTTGCCCTGTTCCACAGCCTGCAATCAGGATTTCAATGCCTCGACTGAGGTTCTGAAGATCCTGTTGAGGGGCGTTAACGGCCGATGAGTTCCAGCGAGGGTAAGGGCGCTGCTCATACATGCTTTGCACGGCCAGAGATGTGTCATCAGCAATCTCTGTAAAACTAGGAATGGAATGAAATAATTTTGACTCTTGTAAAGGATTTGTTAGTTGATGAACCAGAAGAGGCTCTAAAATATAAAGAGCACTCTTGGAAAGTGGAAGCTTTTCTTCAGAATGATAAAGTTCGTACAAAGGATCATAACAGCAATAAAGAGCAAGCCACATAGCATGGACATCATTTGGAGTCTGCTTCTTGTCTGAATTCAATATTTCTTCAAGAGTTGATTTGAGTTTGGGAAGAATATCTTTCTCTTCCTTGCTCACAAAATAAACAAAATCTGTGTGCCAGCATTGAACGGCCAGAGATGTAAGGAATTGTAGAATAGGGCGACCCCACTGGGATGCCTCCTCCCAATGTAGTAGAAAATAACGTCTGAGATTGCTGAACATAAACTCGAGAGGGATGCCGGATGCCGTTAATTTTACAAGACCGTTACATAAAAAATCCGATCCCAAATCTTTTTCGATGTCCTTGAGGGAAATAGAGCGGATGCTATCTTCATCTGTGTGACGGGCAAAAGATCTGAGCTTTTCCATCGCAGGGTTCATTAAAAACAGGCTGGACCAAACAGAGCGGAAATTGTTGAATTTTAAATGGGTTTGTTTTAGGCAAATCTCGACGGCCTTTTGTACCTCTTCATTATAAACATGATTTGAGAAACGGCGATAGTAATCCGCAAGGATATCAAGATACTGCTTATTCTTTGGATTCTGATTAACGAGACGCACCATCATCCCAATGGCTTGATCCAGATCGCCGTTTCTATGTAGGGCAATCGCCAGTTTATACTGAAGAATCTGATCGTTCTTATTGTCTTTGTATGCGCTAAGGTAATAAAAGCAGGAGGGTTGAAAATCTTTCAGTCTATAAAAAGAATCCCCCAACAAAACTGCCAGATCTTTAGTGGGTTGAATTTTGTAAGATTTCTCAAGAAAAGATAAACCTGTTTCGACCTGATCCGTTTCAATAAGAGCCGCTCCTAATTCAAAAAGAATTTGAGGATCATCGTTACTAAGTTGCTGCGCCATAGTGAGGGCATCAACCGCCTCGAATTTCTTTCCCATGGCACGCCAAGTTTGTCCCAATTTAAACCAAGGCGTAACATTTTGCTCATCCAGAGAAATAGCTTCGGCAAAAAATTGCTCTGCCTCGGGGAAGCGCCTACTTTTAAGGGATTTCTCACCTTTGTTAATCAATGTTTGTGCAGGAGAAGAAGATGTCACGACGAAAAGCCTCATAAATTTTCTAAATGCTACGCAGGTATTTCACAAAAATAAAGTTTTTATTAACTGAAAAGCATTACCCTTAGGAATTAGCGCTGGATATTGGGGATTCACAACCTGAATCAGCTCATGTACTGTTTATCGCTAAATTAGGAAATTGATTCGCTAGAATTGCGATGAAGTTTCCCGGGCTTCAGAATGGAGTCTGAAATTACATAATGGCTAGCAAACTCGAGAAAGGAGTCTATCATGCCAGTAATTGCAACCAACACCTCTGCCAACTCGGCACTCATCTACCTTAACAGAAACTCCCGTGAACAAGATAAGTCTTTGTCCAAACTTTCGAGCGGTTCTCGTATCGTTCGTGCAAGTGACGACGCTGCCGGTCTTGCTGTCGGTTCTGCTCTGAAAGCTGATACCACCGCTTTGAAACAAGCGGCGATTAACGCGACCCAGGGCCGTGCTGTTCTTCAAACAGCCGATGGAGCGATGTCTCGTGTCGGAGACATCTTGCAACGTATGAAATCACTAGCGGCACAATCGAACTCCGGTTCTGTTGATGCAACATCTCGTGGCTTCATCAACACGGAATATCAGCAGCTCTTGACGGAAGCTCAGGCAATCGGAACCAACACGCAGTTTAACGGTGACGGACTGATTGACGGTGGTTACAACTTCAACTATCAGGTTGGTGTTGCGGCAACCGACGTTATTGCATTGAACTTGTCAACCATCAACATGACAACCAT
>JAGRKB010000109.1 GCA_020442425.1 Alphaproteobacteria bacterium
ATCTTTGAAGGCGGCGGTATCTCCCAAAAGAATATTAGGCTGGGAAGAGAAGAACAATTCCGAGCCAGAAAGGAAGGCGGCGTCCCATTAGGGGAAAATATATTCATTAGCCAAAAACAAAAAGCGGCGAGTTTTCTCCGCCGCCTTAACCCTAAACTATTCTGGGCAATAAAAAACTGGCATCGGAATTATAGTAATTTTAAATAAGAAACCGTCATCCCGTTGGCGCATTCCAAAGGAATGCTTGCACCCCGGCCTTCGCCGGGGCAGGCTGCCGGAATGACAGAAACGGTTTTTTATTTCAAATGACAATAGATAGAGTCTAATGCCAGCCGCTCATAGCATCTTCAAAAGCATTTCGATCATAAGTTCGCGCCAATCATTTACGTAATACTTGATATGCGTCTATAGTACTTATACTTAAATGTTGCAAGTTTTAGCCCGGCTTTTCCATCCAAAAACCCAAACCTCAAGAAATAGCCAAGAAAATAAATGATCTCAGCCCGATATCGGGACCGCCTTAAAAAGGATTTTACTATTTCCCGCCATCTTACAGGGTCTTGAGGCCAAGCCTGCTTACGATTCATCCCTGCTTCCCACATCGCATATTTTTCATGCCGAAAAGCCCAAGCTCGCTCATCCTCTAGCGCGAGATGGACAAGATATGATCGCAAAGCCCCAATCTTCCCATCTTTTTCCAGACAAACCGGTTGATAGTGGCCTTCTATCTCCCCCATCCCTAAAAGATCCAGATCATCCACAACAGGAAACTTCATCTTACTTTTATGAAAGAGTGCGATTTTATTGTTCGGAATTCCAAAACGCAAAAGCCGCCCACCTATCTGATAACGACCAGTAATAAAAAATCCCGCTTCCTCTGGTTCATGCTCCAGAAACAAGGAACGAATTTCATCAATCAATACGGTCGAAACAATCTCATCGGCATCAACAAAAAAGACCCAATCAAATTTCAACTCCAAATGATCCAAACACCATTGACGCTTTTTCGGGTACTGACCATTCCATTGAAAAGAAACAACACGAGCGCCATTCTTTGCAGCCTCACAACAAGTTTGATCTTTGGAATGAGAATCGACAATAATCACTTCGCCAAAATCCTGTAATGCCCTTAAACAATCAGCAATGCGCGCTTCTTCATTCTTTGTTACAACCAGAACAGAAACAGGAATCGGAGAAAGAGCGTAAGAGGGGCGCATATCAGAAAGCATTACTAACGTCTCGGCGGCCAAGCAATTCTTGCCGAAGAGTAAAAGCTAAAAGCCCCAAAATAAAACCGAACAAACATAGGACAGGGAATAAAATGGCGCCTCGTGGCGAAACAGCTCGCGGAGAAGCACTCGCTTCCTCAATGACACTCAAAGCATAAGGTGTCTCAATAGAAAGTAACATCCGTCGCCGCTCTTCTGCCATCAAAAGTCTTGTGAGAGATTTTCGGTGGTCTGGATTAAGTCGGGTTTTCATTTCCCGTTTGAGCCAATCAATACGAGAATCAACATCGGCGCGTACATCCATTCGGATTAGTTGATCCCCGATCTTCACCAAGGACCTCAAACTTTTAGCTGCAAATTCAGGATCAGGATGAGTATAAGTCAACCGCACACTCCCCGTATCGCCAATCGGATCAATCTTGATATTTTTGTAAAAATGGTCGGCAACATCAACGGCATTAGACAACCGCCCGGTTCCGCCCCGAAAGCTGGTCTTGTCATTTAAACTTTTCAAGACCCCATCAAGCTTGATAAAGACTTCCGCCACCGCGGGGCCACGGAGACTTTGCTTAAAACGCACATATTCTCCATCTAAAGAGGTCGCCTGAACAGAGCCCGGATTAAGAACAGACGGAGCATCCTCAGCAAGAAAATTCAAACTCTCTGCTCCCTGCCGGGGCGGAGCCACAATCATCCAGGCTTCATATTGGGGTTTTAAGCT
>JAGRKB010000028.1 GCA_020442425.1 Alphaproteobacteria bacterium
ACCCAATCCTGCATTAGCAGGGCGGGGAGTGTCAGCATCTATCCCCATATCAATCGCATGGCTCACCGCGCCATGCTCACTACCAGCATAAGCGGTAATAAGGGACGCATTTTCCCTTATCTCACCAATCTTACCACCACCCAACTCCGCGACCTGTTGCGGAGTAAGTAACGGCTTCGAGGGGCTGCCATATTCAAAAGATTCCGGATTAATTCCATTTTCTTCCAAGAGTCTTCTTGGATCTTCCCATCGCCCTATAGGACGGTCACGATCTTGATCCACACCATCATTCAAAGCAATCTTCTCTACTCCCTCAACAAACTCACCCACAGTCATGCGGCGAGCTTCAGTAGTTGCACCAACGCCGAGAGCCTCTTGAATAAGTCCACGACGATCCCTTAAGCTATCCTGCGAAGGGGCCTCTCCACCATCATAAGATTGTCTTTGAAACCGCCCGCCATTGTAAGAACGTTCGTAACTTCCGCGCCCATGAGGGTTGCCTTGGCTTCCATACCGACCAAAGTCACGCAATTTCCGCATATAATCGCCCATGGCCCCACGTGACGCTCTTTCGGCTTCTTCCATAGGTCCCAAAACAGGAGCCAATACATCACGGACGGCACGCTCTAGATCTCTAGCAACACCACGACGCAAACCATTCTCTGTCTGCGCTCGAAAAGCTTCATTTCTTGAATGAAATTGCTCTCTGTTGGCTTCCATAGCCCTCTGAAGAACTTTCGGGTCTAACCATTTTCCCATAAACACACCTCAAAAAACTTTATTTTTCAATTGGTTAAATATACCGCTCTATAATTATATATAATTCTATCGGATTTTTATAATTTCTTGCAAGAAAAAAATCTCCTAAACGGTGATTTTCAAGCTTTTATAGTCATTTGAAATAAAAACCCGTCATCCCGTTGGCGCTTGTCCATGAACACGCTTGCACCCCGGCCTTTGCCGGGGCAGGCTGCCGGGATCCGGAACCGCGTCCGGCAAAGCCGGACACATATGGATTCCGGATATGTCAGTTTTTTCTTCGAAAAAACACTTCCGGAATGACGGTCTCGGGTTTTAACTTCTAACAACATAGTATTATTTCTACCCCATACCGACAGGCCCGTTTGGCCCGGCTTGAGAAATATCAACTTTCGGAGCATCCGGTTTAACCTCAGCAGAAGCCACCACGGTCGCTCCACCGCCAATATCAGTCCCGTTTTCAGAAATCAGATCTCCAAGTTTTCCTTTAACTTTGTCTCGAACAGTCTCTAAAGCATCATCTGCTCCCTTTTTACCAGCCTGTCTCGCAGCCTGCTCCGCTCTTCTTCTTCCTTCATCAACAGCATGCTCCGCTCCTCTTCTGACTCTATTGGTTACACCTTCACCCCCCTCTTCCAGAGCATTCCCAACAGCATCAGCAGCCTGCCCCGCTCTTCTTTGCCCTTCTTGAATAACATTACCAACAGCACCAGCAGCCTGCTCCGCTCTTCTTTGCCCTTCTTGAATAACATTACCAACAGCATCAGCAGCCTGACTTGCGGCTTCCCCCAAACCACCTACCACTTCTCCAGCACCCTGCTGAATTCTACTCCACCAACCCTTACCCGCCATTTGAATTCTCCTTCTATATTTGTTTCATCAGCAAATAATATATGTAAAATATTAAATAATTATGAATTCTCGATAGACAGTCGTAGAAAACGGCGTATTCTGGACTAGAATTTAGCCTCACCTGAAACATCGGAAATCCATTACACACCATGACAACATCAGATCAAACATTCGACTTCCTAGCACTCCCCGACATATTGGTAACGTCTCCTTCGTCAAAAGACACAAAAACCATCCCTATACACTTTGTTAAAACAGCACAATTTGAAAAATTAGCCTCCAAACTCAGTTCGTTTCACCAAAAACAAATAGAAAACGCAGGCTGGACAGCTCAAGATTCAAGCTTCGTAACTCTGATAGATGAAAACGGGGACACGGAATCCCTCTATGTCGGCTACGAGAAGTCCGTAGGAATTTTCACAATTTGTGCCGCAACAGAAAAAGTCAAATCAGGGGAATATTTCCTCGAAAGTACAAATCTAAAACCGGAAGACTTGGAAAACGCCTGTATCGGGTGGTTATTGGCGCACTACCGCTTTAACCATTTCAAACAAAAAAAGTCAGAAGAAAAACTCCTCATTATTCCAAAAAAATTAAATACAACCCGCATTGAATCAACAGCAAGAGCAGCCTATCTGGTCAGAAATCTGATTAACCTTCCCCCAAATGCTCTTGGCCCCAAAACACTGGCAAATTGCGTTGTCACACTCGCAGAAAATTTTGATGCTATGTACCGCATCACAGAAGACAAAGAATTACTGGAAGAAAACCTTCCGCTAATCTATGCCGTCGGCGACGGATCAGAGCGCAGACCATGCCTCGCAGAACTCGCTTGGGGAAACCCCAACCACCCGCACATCACATTGGTCGGTAAAGGCGTATGCTTTGACACAGGCGGATATGATATAAAACCAAGCTCCGGAATGCTTTTAATGAAAAAAGACATGGGCGGCGCCGCAATGGCAATGGCAACCGCCCTAATGATTATGAGCGCAAAACTCCCCGTCTATTTGCGGTTACTTGTTCCTTGCGTAGAGAATTCTGTCTCGGGTCACGCTTACCGCCCCAGTGATATTCTGACCTCCCGCTCAGGCCAGACCGTCGAGATTGGGAACACAGATGCCGAAGGCCGTCTAGTTTTGGCAGATTGCCTAACCATGGCATGCGAAGAATCCCCTGACCTGCTAATTGACTTTGCCACCCTGACAGGCGCCGCACATTACGCTGTTGGCTATGACATAGGAGCCGTATACTCAAACAACGAAAAATTGGGACACGATATCCAAAAACTATCCCTGCAACTGGATGACCCTCTTTGGAATTTACCGCTCTGGCAAAACTATAAAAAAGATATCTTGTCTCCTATTGCCGACATCAATAATTCAGGGGCAGGCAATCCCGCAGGATCAATCACCGCAGCTCTCTTCTTGCAACATTTCGTAACACCGGAAACCACGTGGGTGCACATTGACGAACGCGCATGGCAAAACGCACCGCAACCCGGACGATCCCAAGGCGGTAAAGAAATGGGCGTTAGAACAATCTTCACTTTGATTGAACAACGCTACGCAAAGAAAACTGTTAAGAAAAAATAGTAAACCCTAAGAACAAAAGAGGCCGAGATATTTTTGATACTCGGCCTCGTCAATTGAAACCATAACAACCATTTTATCCTCTTCATATCGACGATCCAGAATAGACGCATGGCGATGCAACCACGAAAACGCCTTGCCATCTCCGGCATCCAGCGTTAGCGTTATTTGCTGCTGCTTACCCGCCATTATATCCTCAATAGATTTGAGTAAGTCGAGAAACCCTTCCCCCGTCAAAGCCGATACCGGAACTTGTCGCCCGCGCATCTCCGGATCACGCAACCAAACTCCACGCTCTGTCTCATCATCCAACAAGTCAATCTTGTTAAAGACCTCAATCACACGCCCATCAACTTCATAATCAATGCCCAGATCACCAAGAATAGAAATCACATCTTTTCTCTGCGCTTCCGTCTCAGGCGAAGAAATATCCCGAACATGAAGAATGACATCGGCATACTCGACCTGCTCTAAAGTCGCCCGAAAAGCTGCAATCAAATGCGTTGGCAAATCGGAAATAAAACCAACAGTATCCGACAAAATAACCGACCGCCCCTGAGGCAACTTCAATTTGCGCATCGTCGGGTCAAGCGTCGCAAATAGCAAGTCCTGCGCAAAGACATCTGCCCCCGTCAACTTATTAAATAAAGTAGACTTACCCGCATTGGTATACCCAACCAAAGCCACCACAGGAAATGGAACCCTCTCCCGACTTTTACGCTGCAGGTCACGATTTTTACGGACATGCTCCAACTGACTTTTTAAGGAAGTAATTTTGTCATCAATGATACGACGATCCAGCTCGATCTGCGTTTCCCCGGGCCCCCCCATAAAGCCCGCGCCCCCACGCTGCCGCTCTAGGTGAGTCCACGACCGAACAAGGCGCGACCGCTGATAACTCAGCGCCGCTAACTCAACTTGCATCTTCCCTTCACGCGTTTGCGCACGAGCGCCAAAAATTTCTAGAATAAGCCCGGTGCGATCAATAACCTTGGCTTTCCATTCAACTTCCAAGTTACGCTGTTGAATAGGGGAAAGAGCTGCATTCACAATAACAACACTCGGTTCAAGCTCTGCCACTATTTGGGAAACGCTTTCACGATGCCCTTTCCCTATAAAATACCCCGGAGAAATTTTACGAATTGAGCAAGCGCTTACCTGAAGAACCTTCAAAGAAATAGCCTCGGCTAATCCTGCAATCTCTGCTTTCATAGCTTCAGTATCACGTAAAGCAGACACTTGCGCATCACCTGTATGCGCAACATGCAAAACAGGGTGAACGATCAAACAGGTTCCCCCCGCCTCATTCACCCGTGTTTCAATCATAATATAAAACTATTCGGATTTTTCAGTCTCGGTAGAAGCAGAAGACTCATCACCATCATACAAAGATAATGGGCCAGAAGGCATGATGGTCGAAATAGCGTGCTTATAAACCAACTGAATGTGAGAATCTCTTTTCAACAACAAACAGAAATTATCAAACCAAGTTACAATCCCTTGGAGCTTTACGCCGTTTACAAGGAACACAGTAACCGTATGCTTTTCCTTACGGATACGATTCAAAAACACATCTTGAATATTTTGGCTTTTATCATTCATTTTAAAAAAACACTCCACTACGTATGTAAGCCACTAATGTAAATTCAGTCGCACAATAATCAACATCCTTGCTCTCGGCAAGAGCTATGTTGAAATAATATGACGGATATTCAATTTATAGATGTATATCCCGTACACAAGCAAAGGAATGAGGGTAAATTCCAATATTATGGCAATCGGATAGTCTCCGCATCCCTCCCTCAACGAAAACCGGAACCATACCAGCAGCCAGAGCAGCAACCATATCGGTCTCACTATCCCCCACATACCAGATAACATCTGTCGAAGTTAATCCTGCTTCATCACGAGCCAATAACAAAGGATCAGCTTTCGGCTTATCAAAAGCAGCTTGTCCAGCCCCCACAATAGAAGAAAAATAGATATCCCAACCACGCTCTTTAATTTCCAGCACCAACAAATCATGACGACGATTGCTAATAACAGCTAAAGGAACATTATTTCTATTCATTTCGCGAAGAAAATCCTCCGCCCCATCCAGTGGAGAAAAAAAATTGATATGCTCTCGCATAACAAAATCATAGTAAGCCTTTTGAGCATCTGCCGCTCTCTTCCCAAATAACTCTGGAAACAATTCACGCGCAGAACGCCTCATAAATTTTTTGATATCTTCAACACTGAAATCAGGAACCTGAAAGGATGAAGCCAAATGATGATACCCCGCCATTACAAGTGGAAGCCCATCAACCAAAGTTCCATCCCAATCAAAGAAAATAGCATCAGGATGCGGAGTGGCACAATCAGGCGTTAGCGGTTTTGAGTAATCGATCTTCTTCAAGGCTTTCTTCCCGATCCGATGTAGAAATTTGCAGCATCTTTAGTTTACGGTGCAATGCCGAACGCTCCATTCCGACAAACTGCGCTGTGCGCGAAATATTCCCGTTAAAACGCGTAATCTGAGCCAACAGATATTCTCTCTCAAAAACTTCCCGAGCCTCGCGCAAAGGTAAGGAAATCATATCCGTCTTCCAATCCCCCTTCAAAGAAGAATGAACAAACTGGGTAATTTCTTGTGGCAATTCATTAGACTGAATAGGAGGGCATCCTTCCTCATCCGCAGAAATATCACACTTGGCCGTGACAGAAAGCCATTCGACAAGATTCTTCAATTGACGAACATTACCCGGCCAAACATAACTCTGCAAAGCGACCAACGCCCCATCAGAAAGCTCTCGCAACTTGATATCCGAAGCTTCCGTTCCCCGAACATTCTGCTCCATAAAATACCGAACCAACAAAGGAATATCATCCTTTCGATCCTGCAAACGAGGAACAGACACCGGAACCACATTCAAACGATAAAACAAATCCTCACGAAACTCTCCAGAGGCTATTTTTTCCTCCAAACTTTGAGCCGTAGAAGAAATCACTCGCAAGTCAACTTTAATAGGCATCTGCCCATTAAGACGAACAAAAGACTGTTCTTGCAACACACGCAAAAGCTTTGCTTGCGTCTCCAAAGGCAAATCCGCAACCTCATCCAAAAACAAGGTTCCACCATTGGCACGTTCCAAAACACCAGGCGTAACAACGCCACGTTCCTCATGCCCAAAAAGCTTCTCTTCCAGATTATTTGCATCCAAAGAGGCACAGTCCACCACCACAAACGGAGCCTTAGCCCGCTGAGAGTGTTTATGAATGTAACGCGCCGCAGCCTCTTTACCCGCTCCCGCAGCCCCACTAATCAAAACACGACTATTAGTTGGCGCAATCTTATCCAATGATGACACAAGGGACTGAAATCCATGAGAACGCCCTACCAAAGAAAACTGTGTCTCTTCCTGAACTTTCAACACAGCATTCTCGCGACGCAAAGAAGCTGTTTCAAGAGCGCGATCAATCATCAACAACAAACGATCTGTTTTAAAAGGCTTCTCAATAAAATCATAAGCCCCGATCTTGATAGCCTTCACAGCCGTCTCAATCGTTCCATGCCCGCTAATCATAACGACCGGCAAATTCGGATAATCAACTTTAATTTTCTCTAAAATAGAAAGACCATCATATTCGCTGTTCTTAAGCCAGATATCGAGGACAACCAAAGAATAGGGCTTTTTTGCCAGAGCTTCGTATACCTGAGCAGCACTTTCAGCTTGCCCAGTTCCATATCCTTCATCTTCGAGAATTCCAACAATCAAAGCGCGAATATCGGCTTCATCATCAACAATCAGAATATCAGCTTTGGATTTTGTCATGCGTAAATAATTTTTCTCAAAAAGTTTGATCAGCGATCAGCAAAGGGGAGATCCATAACTACACAAGCCCCTCTTAAGTCTTTCCAATCAGGAATCGATCTTACCCGATCATCCACTCCAAAGCAAAGCTGTCCGTTATGGTCTTCCATAATTTTCTTTACAATAGCCAACCCAAGCCCCGTACCCTTTTCTTTATAGGTAACATACGGCTCTGTCAAAGATTCTGGTGTCGTATCCGCAGGAAATCCCGGCCCGTTATCCTGAACCACAATCAAGACCCTTGAGCCATCGGCACCACTTTCACCACCATAAGAGGATAAACAAACGCAAATTTCCGGCTCAAACTCTACTTTTTTACGATGCTCAACCAAAGACTCTTCAGCATTTTTAATGAGATTAATTAGAGCTTGACGAATTTGCTGCTCATCGCATCGCACAATAAAATCATCACAAATCGGAAACTCCGTCCCCGAAAAGTGAACACCACTATGCGCTTGCTTAGAAAATAATACACAATCGGAAACAACCGAACCGATAGAAACATCCTGAAATTTAGGCTCAGGCATACGAGCAAAAGCTGAAAACTCGCTCACCATATGGCCAATATCCCCCACATGACGAATAATCGTATCAATACATTGGGAAAAAATCCTCTGATCATCTTCGCCCAGTTGATTGAGATATTTCCTTTTCAAACGCTCTGCAGAAAGCTGAATCGGCGTTAAAGGATTCTTGATCTCATGAGCAATTCGACGCGCAACATCGGCCCAAGCGACTTTTCGCTGTGCAGACTGCACATCGGTAATGTCGTCAAACGTAATAACCGCCCCGACATCCTTATCCCCCAAAAGCTCAATCCCGACCCGAACCAATAAAGTACGCCGTCCTTTTTCAAGAGTTTGCACAGAAACCTCTGTTTCATGCACTTTATCAGGGCGTGAATATGCCAGACTAATAACTTCAACCAAATCAGGAAACAAATCTCGAATATTAAGGGATAACAGAGTTTCTGATTTTCTCCCCAAAATTCCTGCCGCAGAGGCATTGGCAAGCGTAACCTGCCCCTCTTTATCTAAACTCAAAACACCGGACGTGACCCCTGCAAGAATAGTCTCGGTAAACTGCCGCCGCTCATCAATTCTCTGGTTGGCTTGTATCAATTCGCAGCGTTGATCCATAATTTGCCGCGTCATACGGTTAAAAGACCTCGCCAAATGATCAAACTCCTCGAACCCGCTATTATCAGACACCATAGCGGTCAAATCCCCTTTTCGAACACGATCAGATGCTTCAATCAAAGATGTAATAGGTGTCGCCAAACGCCGCGCAAATGCCAAAGCAAAGAAAACAGCCGAAAAAAGAAGGATGAGGGCTACAACAATGTAAATCATCGTCACAGTCCGCCGCAAACCAATGTATCGATCTGCCATTTCGTCATACTTCCTGACAGCCGCCCGAGAGGTCTCAAGATGCTTCAGAACATTACTTTCAACTGAGCGCCCGACAAACAAATAAAGATCCTCTGCAAAACCGCTCAACCTTACCAAAGCCTGTACACGATCATCATCGGCGGCAGTCAAAATAACAACATCCCCGTCATCCGCGCTTTCCATGACATAGGCCGGAATATCCTGTTCCAAAAATTCGGAAATGTCCCCGACCTTAAAGGATATAACTTTAGACTTGTTAAAAATAACAGCTTCAGACAACCCACGCAAAACACTTTGGGTTTCTACAAATCTCGAAAACCCTGCCGGATTGGAATAAACAAGATCAGCTTCATGATCCAAATCCTTCGCCATTGCGAGAATATCCGCTCGAATAACTTGACGATGCTCGCGCAAATAAGACTCAGCCACTTCTTGAGATTCATTAACAGCCGTCCTCACACGATCACTAAACCATGTCTGAACGCCATAATGAAAAAAGAACAAAGAGAAAATAGTCATGATGACAGCCGGAGCCATTGCCAACAGACCAAAAATATAAACCAGCCTTAAGTGCAACCTCGCACCGGGTATTCCGCGACGCCACGTCGTAAACAAAGACACCACGCGCCGCGCAATTAAAATCCCCAAAACACATAAAATGATAAGATCTAGATTCAAAAGCCAGATAACGGCATCAGGACTATCCCCGAACGGCGGCGCTGATTTCAAAGCAGCATAAGTGGCAACCCCCGCCAAAATCGCCAAAAAAATAAATAGCAAGGCCAAACGCCCATCCCAAGAAGAGCGCAAACGGCTCCTGAGCCATAAAAGCCGAACAGGAACACGCATAGAGCCAAAAAAACCTTGCGGAGAAGCCGTTTTCGTCATAAGCCGAAATATCCCTGTTCAGAAGGAAAAAAGCAAGCTAAACCATACAATTATGACGACAAAATCAGATCTAACCGCCCCATTTTCTGTGATAATCGTAGCCGCAGGCTCCGGAAGCCGCATGAATAGCGATATCCCAAAACAATACCTGACTTTAAGCGGTCGCCCCATCCTACGCCATACAATGGATATCTTTGCCAATCATCCAAACCTGAAATCTATGATTGTCGCCATAAATCCGGATCATCAAGCCCTCTATACAGAGGCAACAAAAGACTTTGTTCTTCCAATCCTCACTGTTGCAGGAGGATCAACAAGACAACACACAGTTAAAAATGCTCTAAATGCCCTAAGTGAATTGGATACCAAAGATGATGAAATTATTTTAATCCACGATGCCGCACGCCCGTGCCTACATAAAGATGACCTCAATGCCATTCTCGATTCCATGAAAGAAGAAACTGCAGCATCTCTAACTGCGTTGGTAAAAGATACTTTGCGAAAAACAAATGATAAGATTTTAGGGCAAACCATTGATCGGGACAAAACTTTGATTTTACAAACCCCTCAAGCTTTCCGTTTTAAAGAATTAAAAACAGCTCATGAGGAGTTAAAAGATAAAACCTATACAGATGACACAGCCCTCATGTCTCAAGCGGGGCACGATGTCAAAGCCGTCATCTCACAACACCCCAACCCAAAGATCACGACCAAAGATGACATTGAATTCATATCCTACCTGCTTGAAAAGAAAAATAGGAACCTCAACCAAATGATGATCCCAAAAACAGCAATAGGCTACGATGTCCACGCCTTCGGAGACGAAGCTCCAACACTTCGGATCGGAGGGATAGACATCCCCCACTCGCATAAACTCGCAGGGCACTCCGATGCAGATGTTGTTCTTCACGCCATAACAGATGCCGTATACGGCATTATGGCAGACGGAGATATAGGCTCCCATTTTCCGCCAAGCGACCACACGCATAAAGGGAAAGACAGCGCAATTTTCCTTGAAGAAGCGCTGCTTTCCTTGAATAAAAAAGGAGCTATAATCCACCACATCGATACAACAATCATTTGTGAAGCCCCAAAAATCGGCCCACACCGTGAAGCCATGCGCCGGAAAATTGCAACGATCACAGGACTTCCTCTTTCGGCTATTTCCATCAAGGCCACAACAACCGAACAATTGGGATTCACTGGTCGCCGCGAAGGCATTGCCGCACAATCCATTATAACAGCGAGCTTTCCGGTATGACCTTCAATAAAATTCAAGACAAGCTCAAAGCAAAAATACAAAAAGTTTCCGAGCAAAGAAAAAAATTCATTTCTCAACTCAATGTGTCATCTCCGGAATTTCAGATTGCCACATGGTTTGGCTCAGGCCTCCTCATTCCCGCACCAGGCACTTGGGGAACTATCGGCGGAGGGATCTTTGGAGTTGCCCTATTATATCTAACCTCGCCAATCGTTACTTTATTGGTCTCAATGATCCTCACGGCGATTGGATATTGGTCTATCAAAAAAATAGAGAAGCAAACCGAAGAACATGATAGCTCATTCATTGTCATTGACGAAGTCGTTGCCATTTTGATGGTTTTTGCCCTAATGCCCAATCCCACATGGATTATGACATTACTCGCCTTTGTAATATTCAGATTTTTTGATGCTCTAAAACCGTGGCCGATCAATTGGTTGGACAAACATATCCAAGGGGCAGCCGGAGTAATTATAGACGATCTAATGGCAGGACTATATACTCTGCTCATACTATGGGGGATTCATGGATTTATCTGATTTAGTCAAAACACTCAGCGATGTTCTTCGCACCAAACAATTAAAACTCGCAACTGCAGAGTCCTGTACGGGTGGCTTAATCTCCATGCTAATTACCGATTTGGCAGGCTCTTCAGATATTCTGGACCGTGGATTTGTAACATATTCGAACCAATCAAAAATAGACATGTTGGATGTCTCTCCACTCACAATTGACCAACACGGAGCCGTTAGCAAAGAAACCGCAGAAGAAATGGCAAAAGGAGCCCTGCTCCATTCCCAAGCCGATATCACTGTCGCCGTTACAGGCATAGCAGGCCCCGGAGGAGGATCAGAAGAAAAACCTGTAGGCCTTGTTTATATTGCTTTCGCTCGAAGGAATGGGGAAAGCTTCGCTGCCAAAAATATCTTTACAGGGGACAGAAGCGCCGTGCGTTATGCAACAGCAAAGACAGCACTAGAAACAGTCCTCAACAAAATCGGAGAATAAAGAAAAACTCTATACATGAATGATCTACTCAAACTCCTTTCAAAAAGTCTGATCCCGTTAGGGTATCATCTTCGCCCATACAAAGGCCTGAACTTTCTTAAAATTCCTACTCTTGAGGCCATTTCGGAGAATGGAGAAAACATAAAATTTGCCAGAAAATCTCTAGGCTCAACCCCTTCCATAAATGCCGACCAACTCAACGAATTAACTATAGTCTTGAGAACATGCCTCAGAGAAAAAAGAAATAAAAACCCTCAACAGAGAGTCTCTGGTGTTGATGATATTCAAAATGCGCTTCACTGCATCTGGTCACTCATCAGAAGTATCAATCACGCTACAGAAAACTGCCCCGATACAACCATTCGCTTCAAAATACTCGATGATCGCTCCGACGAAAGCTCCATTGAAAAAGTCAAAGATCTTCTTGAGCTCTGCCTAGCAGAAACAAACTGGAAAACAACAAAAACAGCCGGACAAGGAGCATCCCTTCACCAGCAATTTAGCGACTGCAAATCAGAAACAGGCATGGTCTATTGTGTTGAAGATGATTTCCTTCACGAAGAAAATGGAATTGCGCGTCTCATTCATTTTTACCAAAAGACAGCGCAAGACCTTCAATCCCATCTCGTCATTTACCCTCAAGAACATACAATTCTGCATTACAACCATTATCCGTCCTATATCCTCACCATGCCCGACGGACACTGGAGAACAATGCGCCATGCAACACACACTTTCATGACCCATAGCGAAGTTGTTCGTAA
This sequence comes from Alphaproteobacteria bacterium, assembly GCA_020442425.1. Taxonomy (GTDB): domain Bacteria; phylum Pseudomonadota; class Alphaproteobacteria; order Micavibrionales; family Micavibrionaceae; genus UBA1573. The sequence goes on from JAGRKB010000028.1 coordinate 12,370, forward strand.
GAACTGGAAACTGTTTGAGAACACAAAATTCGTCGGCGACAAAAAGAAAAGACAACGTGGATCAGAAGCAAAAACCACAAATCGTCTTTTTGATAAAATTCCGGGCTTTAGCCCCCTCCACCCATGCGCAGTCCATCTGCAATATGAAAGCCTTCTCCCACCCTTTTATGACTGGAAAAAAGTTTGGGAGGACAGCGCCCTCCCAAGTGATAATCATAAGCCAGAAAAAACGGCTAAGGCTGTAAAATAACCCGCGCATTTACATTAAGATTAACAATGCTCTTCCCCGGTTCCGCCACGGGCGCAGATACCGACGCCGGAGAAGTAGACATCATCTCCATCTGCACCCCGCGCATCATAGGCATCGGAGACGGCATATAAGACCCGTCAATATTCATATCGACAATATCAAAACCTGATTTACCAAGTGTCTTAGCAACCAAAGCGGCCTTATCCTGAATCTTTTTCAACGCCCCAACCAATAATTGATCCTTGTAACTCTCGGCCTTTTCCGGAGAAAGCATATAACTCAACTGGTTCATGGCAAATCCCATAGCTTGAACTTTTCCGACAGCTTCCAACAAAGCTTGAGAATCTTTGGATTTAAAATCCACGGTCTGAGAACCTTTCCAGATCAGCTGTTCCTTTTGCTCCTCTGAAGAAAAAGAAATTTTCGATCTAGAATTCGGGTAATATGAATGGACATAGTACTGTCCAGTAGACACTTCAAAATCTTTATTTTCCTTCAGCATTTCAACAGCTGATTTCATAGCCCTGTTGATTTTGTCCTGAACAATTAGAGGATTTGCATCCTCAACTTCAATGCGCAATCCGGCGACCAACATATCCTGATCTGCATCCATCTGGTCTTGTGCCGAGAGAGTTACTAGGACTTGCCCTTTTTCTAAAGTTGGCAACAATTCCTGAGCATTGGCATCTGAAATACAAAATCCTGCACAAGATAAAAATGCTCCGATAGCCAAAACACCAAATAAAAATTTATTCATAAAAATCTCCATAAAAAATCATATCAATTCAGAATCAATGTTTTGATCATCATCTTCATTATAATCAATAAGCCCGCCGGTCTTTCCAGCGCCGTATATAACCTCGGCTCTTTTAACGAATGCTCCAACCATTTTCTTTACAATTTCAGAAAAGAAAACACCAACCAGCTTTTCAAACATAGGGTTTTTAAATTCAAAATCTACAAAGAAATCTACAGTACAAGTTCCATCGACATGTGAAATAAATTTCCAACTATTTCTTAAATGACGCAATGGGCCATTCACATACTCGACATCAATAGACTTATCTTCCCGAATAAATACTTTGCACTGAAACCACTCATGAAAAAGCTTATAACCAATAACCAAATTGGCAAAAATCACATTTTCTTTACGTTTCAGAATTTTACAATCAATGCACCAAGGCAAAAAATCAGGATATTTTTCAATATCGATCACCAGATCAAACATCTGGTCGGCTGTGTAGGGAAGAGTCTTTTTCTCGGCATAAGTGGGCATAATGATGAGTAACGCGATGAGGGTTTGAAGTGAATATATCTTGAATCGGAATTAAATTTTCCAACAAGGGAATATTAGCAGCAACCTCGGAAACTGCAACTTTATGATTATGATGGGTGAAATCTTTAATAAATTTCCAGGTCTTTTGATTACACATCCCCTCACGAACGACAAAATCATCAAGTGAGACAGGATCTTCATCCTCGCATTGCAAAACGTAGAGAAGGTAATTCGCGGCAATCGGATAAGTATAAGCCTGTTTAAATTTCGGATTAGAAGGATCAATATCCAGCGAATTATGCCAAATATCGCATAATTTAATAAATGCAGCCATTTTATTAAAACGACATTTTGCACCTACATATTCGTCAAAATAAAGTTCATCACTTTCTTTATGAACCAAATTAACCAACTGAACGAGATCGTCAGAGACAATACCTTTCAAATGCTGAGCCATAACAAAGTTGGTTTTCTCACCAATATCATGGATTAAAGCCGCCAGCTTCATAAGACGAATTTCTTCAGGCTTAAAACCAAAATGAATAGCCCAACGATCAATCACTTTGTAGACTGCACACGCATGCGTAATAGCAGGCAAGTTAGAACTATTACGCCTTTCCTTGGCATGATAATTGGCAGACAACAATAACACGACCTGCTCTTCAGATATCTTTCCTTGAGCAAATAGTTCGCGAATAATCGGTAGAATAACTCTATGTTCAAATGCATAAGTAGACTTAGGATCTCTATTGAGAGCGCCTTGCTTACTGTCATCATTAGCGGGTATTCTGGATTTATAAGCCCTGAAAATTTCCTGCATATCTGCCGCAGTAATTCTTGGCTTTAAAGAACTATTATTCTCCCTATAAGAAGTTCCCGCCTCTATATCAATCAGCAAGACTTCTATACGTGCGCGATTAACAGCACTCCGATTCAACCGTTCAATTTCTCCCTCTACACTTTCGCGATCAGACAAAGCCTCAACAACACGAGTGTACTCAGCAAAAACCCTATCATAAGAAACTTTATCAAAAATACGGTTATCACGAAAATCTGCCGACATCATAACGTCTTCAATAGAATCTGACAAAATTAATGATGTGACACGATCAAGATAGTCTGAATAATTAAATCCTGAATGCTGATGTCGAGAAACCAATGCCGAAGTCATGAGTGCAAAATGAAATGGATCAAGATTTCCCAAAGCGACTTGATTTCTTCCGCGCGTCATCCACATATTTTTGCGAACAGCAAAATTTCCCAGTGAACCAACAGCAGTCCTAAACTCAAGAATTAATCTCTGAAGTTCGCTATCAGATAACAAGCCCCAATTACGCAAGACCCCTGCGGCTGTTTCAAACGCAGGAACAAGATAATGATCAGCGGTCTGGCGAAGACTAAAAGGCATGCGACGATATAGCCTTTATTTCCGGAAAAAGCAAGAAAACATTATGTAATTAAAACTATTGATTGTGGATTATTGAGCTTTGGCACGTAAAATTTCGCGCGCAGTCCGAAGTTTCTCAAAATCCTCTCCGGCATGGTGACTGGAACGGGTCAAAGGCGAAGCCGAAACCATCAGAAAACCCTTGGCATATGCGGCTTTCTCTAGCTTCTGAAATTCTTCCGGTGTCCAGAAACGGTCAACAGGCGCATGTTTCGGGCTAGGCTGCAAATACTGGCCAACAGTCAAAAAATCGACCCCAGCCGCCCGCATATCATCCAAAACCTGCCCAACCTCTTCAAAACTCTCTCCCAAACCAACCATAAGGCCTGATTTGGTATAAATATCAGCATCTACTTCCTTAACACGCTCCAGAAGTCTCAATGATGTATAATACCGAGCTCCAGGGCGTACAGTGGGGTACAATCTCGGAACCGTTTCCAAATTATGATTAAAAACGTCAGGCTTTGATTTCGCAACAATATCAACAGCTCCTACCTTTTTCTTAAAGTCAGGAGTTAAGATTTCAATCGTAGTTTCAGGAGACTTGAAACGAATAGCCTCAATCGTTTTAACAAAATGCTCCGCACCACCGTCGGCCAAGTCATCACGATCAACAGAGGTCACAACCACATGTTTCAAACCCATTTTTTCGACGGCAACACCAATTCTTAACGGCTCCATCTTATCCAGCTCATCCGGCTTACCCGTCGCAACATTGCAAAACGCACAAGCCCGCGTACAAACCTCACCCATAATCATAAAGGTCGCATGTTTCTTGCTCCAGCATTCACCAATATTAGGACACCCTGCCTCTTCACAAACAGTGGTTAATTTGAAATTCTTAACAATGGTGTGGGTTTCCCCATAAGTGCCACCTTGAGGAGCCTTAACCCTAATCCAATCAGGCTTCTTCCCCATCGGTCGGTCAGGATTCTTCTGTTTTTCAGGATGGCGCTTAGCCTTATCAAGTAAGTCGGGGTTATAGGTCATGATCCGCTATTTTTATGATTTTTTTCACAAAAGGTCAAAGAAAGAATGCTCCATTCTTCAGCAACTCCAATAATCCAATTTGTAGCAGTATTTACTCTCCTAGGCCACGTTGTTTTCTAAATATTCCATTCAAGACTTGCGCAGCAGAGTCAACATCATGAACATCTCCACTCATAGTAAGTTGAGGATCAACAACTTGATAAGCCGATTTTTGAAACCACTGCAAATACAGATATAAATCCTCAATTGAAGCAGCATAAACATCCTCGCATGACCCACCACTTTCAAAGTCAGCCGCCGGATCAGTTTGGTCATCTTCAGAATCATCGAAGTCAAAATCAGAATCATTTCCAGCCAGAGTTTCTGTTTCAACCTCTTCTTCCTCTACATCAGCATCACCCCTTAATAGATCCAGCCTGATTTCCACAGATACACTATGTTCTTTAGCCCGATACTCATGATAAGCAATGGCCTCTCTTATTGCAAAACAGATAGACTCCACAGCCAAACCCACGGGATCTTCACAAGATAAGATCAACCGATCATAGGAATCGCTCAAAAGTCTGGAATAATAAAACCCAACCTCAAAATCAGACGCATCAATATCTCTGTACCTGTCTACCGGAATATTCCACAGACCGGCCTCAAATTTGCCCTCTCTCTGAAACACTTCAAACATAGCCTCCGCTGGATTTCCCGCCTCCTTAAGAAGGGATATCACGTCAAATACATATCGCGCCCCCCTATCAAGTTCAGGATTACCATACCTCTGAATCCTCTTGCTCGGATCAAAATTACTATCACGATCAAAAAGTTCTCCCTCCAAATCCTCTCGCTGCTCCTCTGTAAAATGTATTTCCGGATCATTCAGTGGAGAGTATTCTCCTCTTACAATAGCGTCATATTTCTCACAAAAATTCTTGAATGGCCCATCAATCAAAACCAAAGCCTCATCAAACGCATCCCAGAAACCTTCCTCAAAAGCGCTTAAGTCAATAACAAATTGATAGCCACCCACCTGCTCTGGAATCTCTTCAACACAGGCATAGGGAGTTTGGTCAGCTAAAGATCTGAATTTCAGAAGAAGCAAATCAACTGTCATTGATTGAAATTGCCCCCCGCCATCAACAGAAGGTAATATAATCGGGAAGCTCAGACGATCACGAATACGCTTCTGCGCAAGTTCTACAAATCTTTGAGCCAACATGTTAGGGGTATTTTGTGTCATTTGAATTTACGCAGCCTGTTTCCATGTCAAAGAGTATGAAAACACACTAACGACGAGAAGCCTGCGCGTTAAAATACTCTGTATTACTTTTATAGCCATGTATTTTGGGATCAAGCCGATAGAAAGTTCTGATCTGTCCTTTATAACTCACCACAGCAAACCAATTCTTCTGCGGATGATAAAAAACATGATCTCCATCCACCTGCTGAACCGTCAACGTCCCTTCGGGGGGATTGGTCACAAAATCATTAGCGGCTTGAATATAGGACTTTTCATTATGAAAATCAAACTCTTTTCCATGCTTTTCAAAATGATGCGTCGCATTCTCGGCAGAACTTAAATCACGGGTCTCAGACCACGCCAATTTTCCCTGAAACGGAAGCTGAACTGACTCAGCGACAGCGCCCTTCTCCTGATGCTCCTTTTTCTCAATATTAGAAAATTGCAACAAAGCAAAAGACAGCCCCAAAATCACAATCGCTGTAATCGACTTCCAAGGGGTCACTTTGTGATGATTGTTAGGATTCAACATTCTCTATAACTCAATGTAAAAATAGGCTCAAATCGTAAAGATAGGCATTGCGATTATCAACGAATTTAAAGCAAACGCATAATTTAAAAGCAACACAAGAAAAAGTTTGACATAATGAGGAGATTACCCTATAAAATTCAAACTAAATAGAAAAAGGATTACAAAATGCAAATCACGGGAAAAGAAGTTACAGATACTTTTTACTATGCAGCAACAGGGCTACGCGAAATGGTTTATCCTGATTTAAGTGCTACAGAAGAAGGTAGAACAATTACGAGAAAAGAAATCCCATTTTCATTAGAACTTCGTAATAATGGGCACAGTAATTGTCAAACTGTATGGGAAAAATTAACTCTAGAAATCAATGCAAAAATTGAACGACTTGCCCTAATGGCCCAAATAGAAATTAAACAAGAAGCCATTCAAGCATTAGAAGAATCAATTGAAAAAGATAGAAAGCTAGGTGCAGGGTTTAGCAAAAGCACTCGCGCAGCTATTGAAAGAAGGCATAATCACATAACCCAACAAACAACATTCGCCATAGATGTAATGGAAATTGAAGCTCAAAATGCTTACAGATTAATGGAAATTGCAAATCTAAGTTATTATAGATCATTTAGTCATCATGTAAATGCGCCACAAATACACTAATTAACTATAGCTTAAATAAATTTGTAACCTGCGCTTTTTAAAATTTTGGACATGATTTTTAGTAGCCCTAAAGAAGGCAAAATTATCAGCAAAAAAATACCTAGGGGCTGGCCTAGATAAGGTGTT
>JAGRKB010000029.1 GCA_020442425.1 Alphaproteobacteria bacterium
AAGATCGTGGGGATATTCTTGCTGTCCAGAATTTGGTCGAGACTCCTTATATCAATTTCAGATGGATGAAATCGCCGGGGGATGTCTATGGGCGTTCTCCTGTTATGAAGGCTTTGCCGGATATTAAAACGGCCAACAAGGTTGTTGAGTTGATCTTGAAAAATGCCTCGATTGCTGTGACCGGTATTTGGCAAGCGGATGATGACGGGGTGATTAATCCGGCAACGATAGAGTTGGTTCCCGGCGCAATTATTCCGAAGGCGGTTGGATCAAGAGGATTAACGCCTCTTGATATGCCATCGAGATTTGATGTGTCACAGCTCGTACTGGAAGATTTGAGAGCGCGTATTCGTCATGCTTTGTTGGTGGATCGTCTGCCTTCTGTGGGGGGAGGAAAGATGACGGCAACCGAAATCATGGAACGTTCCGGACAAATTGCCATGTTGCTTGGCGCTATGTTCGGGCGGTTGCAGGTCGAGTTTTTGAATCCTTTATTGCAGCGTGCCTATCAGATTCTCAGAGAGCGAGGAGCCGTCCCCGATTTGCCTTTGGATGGTCGGACTTTGGCGATTGAGTATCGTTCGCCTTTGGCCAGAGCTCAATCATCGGCTCATATCCAGACATTGATGGGATGGTTAGGGCTGGCGCAGTCTTTAGGTAAAGATACTTCGGCGCGCATCGATGGGGATGCTGTCCTTGATTATTTTGCACGCACTCTGGGAGTTCCTGCAGTGTTTTTAAATCCAATCGTACCAATTCAGACCGTTCAAGAAGGAGAAATGAACAATGAGTGAAACATTATTGACTATGGCTGTTGAAGATCAAGCTGTTGAAAAAGGTGCAGACGGGCAGGGTGATGTTCCCTCCAAGTTCTGGGATGATGAGAAAAAAGAGATTAAAGTTGATGCTCTGCTGAAATCTTATAGAGAGTTGGAAAAGAAACTTTCTAAGATGATGCCTGTTCCAGAAAGTGATGAGGATAAAAAGCGTTTGCACAAAATGCTGGGCTGTCCTGAGTCTGCTGAAGATTATGATATTACTGTCGGGAATGAATTTCTGGCAATTGATCCCGACCTGAACAGTCGCTTGCATCAGAAAGGTTTTACTGTGGAGCAGGTACAGGAAGTTTATGATCTCGCGGGTGAAAAATTGGTACCGCTGATTTTGGAAATGGCAGCTGAGTTTCAGGCAGAGCGCGAGATCGAGCGTTTGATTGAGGCGTTTGGAGGCGTTACCAAGTGGCAGGAGATTTCTCGTCAGTTACAAGATTATGGCCAGAAAGCTTTGCCTCATCAGGCCTATGAAGGGATGGCGTGCTCGTTTGACGGCGTGATGGCTTTGTATCGCATGATGCAAAAAGACGGGAAGATGCCTGCTATTCGTGCCGAAGGTGATGCCGCCGAAGCTTGTGATGAAAAATCCTTGCGCAAGATGATGCAAGACCCACGTTACTGGCGTGATCGTAATCCGGCCTTTATTGCGAAGGTCAGTGCCGGATTTGAAAAGCTTTATGGAGGGAAGTAACCACTTCAACACCTTGCGTTTTACTTACCTTTTATTTTCCTCTACTTCCGAAGAATGGGGTAAGTAAGATGCTGCAGCCAAAGAATCTAGTCGAGCTGATGTATCTGAAGAAAGGAATCAAAAGACACGAAAGCTATTCGAGGATGCTGTTGGAGAGGATAAGTAAGAGCCGTTAGTCTCTTTTGCTGAAATGAATTGCAGAGATATGGGCCAGCTTTTCAGTTTGAGGGGTTTCCTGGCAGGATGTGTTATTCAATGGCACCACGTGTTTTATCATGATGCCATTAAACAGGTTTTGCTTTACGCGTGCAAGGGGGGGGTTACGCTTGTGAGCCTGCAAATTCGCGGGCGTTAAAGTCATCAATGACATTTTGGAATGTCTTGCGAATGTCTTGAGAGAGTGGCTCGAATTGTAACGAGAACCCTTCGGACATTTTGCGGACAACTCTTGCCTTGTGTTTGATCTGGATCAGGCTTTCACGCAAATGGAATTTCATTTCGACTTCCATTTCGTCGCCAAGCGCAATCGGGCGTGGGTCGCCGAAGACTTTGACTCCTCCGGGACTCCAATCCAGAATCGGATGGGCTTTGCCGTTGATAAAGCCGATGCATTGATCGCAAGAGCGACGCGGATGTGATCTGCGCGATGTGAAGCCATCGTTGCCATCGGAAGAATATGATTTTTTAAAACTGAGTGCTGACATAATGGTTTGCAGCATACTTAAGACCTCGTGTTCGTCTAGTGTAAATTTACATTCATAAACAGTTACCGAACACCATATTTAAGTTACGCAAGGTTGCAATTTACGTAACGACCGACCACCACTAATATAGTGTGTTTGTATTAAAATTACAAGTTTTTCGTTGTGATTAAATGTCGCCAATTACGGCAATTTTAATGCAATGCAGCGGATAACGCGCTAACCCCGCGCCCGCAACTTCAACCTGCTTTTATGCAGCCGTATGTACGATAACTGCCCAAAGCTTCTCAAACTTAACATATTCTAATAAGGAGAACTCTATGAGTACTGAACTTCCTCAGGCTTTCGTGAAGCAATTCGAACGTGAGGTTCACGAAGCCTATCAACGACAAGGTTCCAAACTGCGTGGTGCGGTTCGTGTTATCAACAATGTAAAAGGATCATCCGTTGTCTTCCAGAAGGTTGGCAAAGGGACGGCATCCACCAAATCGACCCATGGTATGGTTCCTGTCATGAATCTTTCGCATTCTTCTATCGAGTGTGCTTTGGAAGATTATTATGCGGGTGATTGGGTTGATAAGCTTGACGAGCTTAAAATCAATCATGATGAACGCCATGTGATTGCGAATGCCGGTGCTTATGCGCTGGGTCGTAAAACTGATGATCTGATTATTACGGCTCTATCTGGCGCTAGCACTTTGAGTGTTGCTGATGCCAATATCGGTTTGACTCGTGATAAAGTTTTAGAGGCTTTCGAGTTGCTTGGTGAAAACGACATTCCCGATGACGGCGGTCGTTTTGCCGTGATCGGTTGGAAGCAATGGTCTGAACTTTTGAAAATTCAGGAATTTGCATCGAGTGAATTTGTCGGCCCTGATGAGCTGCCGTACAAAGGAACTCAAGCCAAGAAATGGTTGGGGACAACTTGGATCCCGCATTCAGGCTTGCCGATTGACGTCAATGATATTCGATCCTGTTTCTGGTTCCACAGAACCGCTATCGGTCATGCATCCGGTTCTGATGTTCAGACCGATATTTCATGGCATGGAGATCGCGCAGCGCACTTCGTCAATAACATGATGTCTCAAGGGGCAGCTTTGATCGATGAGAGCGGTGTGGTTACCATTAACTGCGATGAGACCCCTGACTAATTTCTTGGGTCATTCTTAGACAATTGGGATGTAGAGTCGATGATACTGTGCTTCCGGTGCTCACGTGCTTTTATGTACGCTGCGCTCCGGTTCTCGGATCATCGGCTTTTCGTCTCAAATCTCTTCGAATCTAAATTCTTTTTTCACTTTATAATTTTATAGGAGTTCCTAGATGGCTTTCGAAAGTAAAGACCTGAGTGTGTTGGCTTATGCCAATAATTTTACCTTGTGGCATTACACCACTATTGATGCGGCTGTGACCGGCGTTGGATATTTCAACTCTGCTGCAACCATGCTACGTGTCAATGATCTGATTATTGCCAATATCGATACTGACGGCACACCTTCTACGGTGTTTTATATTGTAACAGCGAACACCGGTTCTGCTGTGACTGTGGCTGCCTTTGTAGCCTAATTTCCTGCCTTTGGTTGGGTCGGCAGTTGCTTGCCCAGTATCGATTTTGATGGTCGGGGGATATGTCCTCCGACCATCTTTATTTACAAATTTTTATGAGGTTTCATTATGGCTTTAACTGATACAGGATTGTGTTCGCGTGCTTTGGTACGGTTGGGGGTTCATCCTATTACTTCTTTTGCTGATGGTACAGCGGCTTCAGAGATTGCAGGATTGCTATATGGTTTTGTAAGGGATGCTGTTCTGTCTTCTTATGCCTGGAGTTTTGCAACGGGGCAGGTCGCCTTAACGCAATTAGGAAGTGGCCCGAGTGCCGATTATGCTTATGCTTATCAACTTCCTAATGATTTTTTGCGGGCGATTTCTGCCGGCACGGGGTCTCGCGGGCGCGGGATTTCCTATCGCATTGTCGGGGATCAATTGCATACCGATTCTAATCAGGTTTTGCTAACTTACATCTATCGCCCTGCTGAAGAAACATTTCCTCCGTTTTTTGATATGGTTTTGATTGCGCGTTTGGCATCCGAGTTTTGTTTGCCTCTCACCGAGAATGTTTCTCGAGCAGAGTTGCTGATGAAATTAGCTGAACAAGAGTTTGTTAGGGCGAGGCAACTTGATGCGCAGCAGGATACTCCTAACAGGCTTGAGAGTTTTTCCCTTATTGATGCGCGGGAGTAGATTATGGCACGGACAACACAAATCAAAACTACATTTACGGCCGGAGAAGTATCGGTTGACCTTTTAGGGCGTGGAGATTTGCGCGCCTATGAGAATGGTGCTTTGCGCCTTAGAAATGTTTTTATCCAGCCCACAGGTGGTGTTAAACGACGTTCGGGGCTTCGCTATCTTGATGAGGTCTCGGGAACGGGCAGACTGATTGCCTTTGAATTTAATACAGAGCAGACTTATCTTTTGGTTGTTACAGATTTGCAGACCGCGATTTATGCGGATGGCGTCTTGCAGACAACTCTTTCAACACCTTGGGAAGAGGCAGATATTGCTAACCTTGCTTGGACGCAAAGTGCGGATACTCTGTTGCTGGTTCATCCTGATTATGATCCAAAGAAAATTACACGCTCGGGCCTTGGGGTATGGAATGTTTCGGATTGGGCATTTTTTGAAACCGATGCGGGGCGCAAAACGCAGCCTATGTATAAATTTGCAGATGCTGCGGTTACGATTACTCCAAGTGCGACGACAGGTTCTATCAGTTTGACGGCTTCCGCGGCGGTCTTTGAAACCGGACACGAGAATACAAGGTTGCGGGTTGGAGATCGGGAGGTCGAGATCACATTGGTGAATTCTCCGACAGTCGTAACGGCCAGTGTGATCGAGGCTTTGGTTTCTACTTCTGCAACGGTGGATTGGGAAGAGCAAGCATTTTCTGCCGTTAGGGGGTATCCGCAGACTGTGGCGTTTCATCAGGATCGTTTGGTGATCGGTGGGTCGAGAGATTTGCCGAACAGGTTGTGGTTTTCGCAGTCGGGTGATCTGTTTAATTTTGACTTGGGGACTGGCCTTGATGCCGAGGCGATTGAATTCGGAATTTTCTCGGATCAGGTGAATGCTATTCGCGGCGTTTTCTCGGGGCGTCATTTGCAGGTTTTTACCAGTGGTGCCGAGTGGATGGTCACCGGTGATCCATTGACGCCTTCGACGGTGCAGATCAAGCGGCAGACGCGTGTCGGGTCTATGGTTACGCGGTATATCGCGCCTTTGGATGTCGATGGGGCGACACTGTTTGTTGCGCGGAACGGGCAAGAGTTGAGGGAGTTTGTTTATACGGATGTTGAGGCTGCCTATCAGTCTACGGATTTGGCATTGCTTTCAAAACATATTATTTCAACACCTGTTGATCAAGATTTTGATCAGCGTCGTCGATTGCTGTTTCTTGTGCGCGAAGACGGGAAGTTTGCAACATTGACGGTTTATCGAGCGGAGGCTGTTGCTGCTTGGACGTTGCACGAAACGCTTGGGCTTGTGAAATCTGTCTCTGTTGCCGGAGATGATGTTTATTTTCTGATTGAACGAAACGGGGCTTATTTTATTGAGGTTGTCGATGATGCTCTTTCTCTGGATTCTGCCTTAACGGGTGAAGCCGGAACAGCCACGGACACATGGAGTGGGTTGGGCTATCTTGAAGGGCAGAGCGTCTCTGTTGTGGCAGATGGTCGGGTTCAGGAAAATGAAGTTGTCGCTGGCGGTGAGATTGTTCTATCTCAGGCGTTTTCTTCGGTGCAGGTTGGTTTGCCATTTTCGCATATTATCGAACCTTTGCCTCCCGCGAATGTGTCGGGGGTCGGATCGGCACGGGCCGTTAGGCTGCGCGAGATTGTTTTTCGTTTAAGCAGTACGGCGGCACTTTCCTTGGATGTCGGACGTGGTTTGCAAGATGTTTCGCTTCGTCAGATTGGAGAAGACAACATTTTGGATGCTCCACTTCCGCTTGTGTCGGGGGATATTCGCGTCGGGGCTTATGGCTGGGTTTATGATATGGCTCAGCCTTTGTGGCGTATCGAGCAAGACATTCCTTTGCCGTTTGCTTTGTTGTCTGTGCAGATGGAAATCATTGCTAATTCGTAATCATTGAAAAGGAGATCATAATGGGTAGTTTTACTTCGGCTTTGGCGCCGATCATGCAAGTTGGGCAAGCCTTAGGAACTGTCGCTAGTTTTTCTAAGCCTTTCGTTTCAAGAAGTCAGTCCAATTCTTCGGGAGATATGGAGCTGCGGAATTTGGAACAGAAAACTGCTTTGCAGAAGAAGCAGAATTTGCTCAATTTGCAGCAGGACGAGACGGCGCGGCGGGCTAAGCTCCAGAAATTATTGTCTGCGCAACGTGCGGAGTTCGGAGGGCGAGGGATACGAAGCGGCGCAGGGTCTAGCGAGGCGGTCTTGACAGGATTTGCCAGTGATTCTGATGTTGAGCGTCAATTTAACGAGCACGAGTATCAACTGGATAATGCGTCTCTTAATCAAAGGCTGTCCCAGCAGCGGCAGTTGAATTTGCTGCAAAAGCAACAGCTCAAGGACAAGACGTTACTGAATGCTTTGACTGATATATTCTAAAATTCATCACTTTACTTGTTAGGAGTTTTTATGGCCGAGCATATTAAAATGCCCGATGTGGCACCTCTTGTCCGTTATCTGGCAAACGGGGTCCAAACTGTTTTTGAATATCCGTTTCCTGTATTTGCTAGTGAAGATATGCACGTCTTGTTTGACGGTGCCGAGCAGATTTCAGGATTTACTATTTCAGGTGCCGGAAACAGTGCGGGGGGGAGTGTTACGTTTGATACGGCTCCTGTGAACGGAGTGATTGTGACGTTAGAGCGGCGTATGGCGTTCGAGCGTTTGACTGATTTTATCGAAGGTGGAGATTTTGCGGCCTCTGCCATTAATACTGAGCTGGATTATCTGGTTGCGGGATTGCAGCAAATCTCGAGAGATCAGGCGCCGATGCTTAAATATGATGATGGTGAAGAGCCTTCGGTTACCAGTCTGCCTACGCGTTCTATTCGTGCAGGAAAAGCCCTTGGGTTCGATGGCAATGGTGATCCTGTTGCTGTGTCTTTGGCGGGGGCTATGGCGGCTCCTGATTTTACGGCTGTCGGCGTTGGGGCTCAAACCCGTAGCAGTTCCGATAAATTTTCCGATATGATTTCGGTTAAGGATTTTGGTGCGGTGGGTGATGGATTAACCGATGATACGCTTGCGTTTCAACAGGCTTTGACAGCGCATTCTGCTGTGTTTGTTCCGGCAGGAGTTTATATTGTCAGCAGTACCATTGCTATCGGACAGGGGCAGAGCTTGATCGGAGTTGGTGATTCTTCGGAGATCAAGACCTCGTCTTCTATTCCTTTGATCCAGTTTACCGGAAGCTATGGTTTATTGAAAAATATTAAACTGTTTGGTGGAGATGTCGGGATCAAGTTTCTCGGGATTTCTAATCCTTGTGTGCAGAATGCTGTGGTTGATGTTTCAACTTGGCAGGCGCAGACGGGAGTTTTGCTGGATGGCGGGAGTGATGGTCTTAAGCCAACTTACTGGAATAATTTTACTCGCGTTCTGGTGGCTCAACCATTTGTTCATGGTATTCATTTGATGAGATCAGGTGCGGGGGATACGCCCAATGCCAACCGATTTGTGCAGTGTCGGGTTTATTCTTTGGGGGCGACGACTTCAGGCGCAGGGGTTTATGTCGAGGAAGGATCATTTAACAACAGCTTTACTGATCTGGAAGTCAATGTGAACGGAACGGCGCAGGCTTGTGTTCTTTGTGGAAGCGGGTCGAATAAAACGCTTTTTGTGAACTTATATACCGAGTCTTTTAATTCTGTTCCCAATGTGAAACTGGAATCCGGTTCTATTGAAACTGCGATATATAATTTGTTGTCTGCGAGTGACGGGTCTGCAATTTGGGATTTATCCGGCGGGGAATATACGGCCTTTAATGCCGGATTCCCTTATAAGAACCGCATGCAGCGGAGTTTGTGTACGGATATGACGGCGACTATGCAGCGTTATGATACCGAGTTTATTGATGCAAGTGGAACTGTGTCTCTTGATCTGTCCCATTCTGTGCATTTGGTTTCTTCCTTTGGTGGAGCTTTGATTGTTGAACTGCCCAACGCTGCTGCTGCTGTCGGATGTATGATGATGGTCAAGAAAATTGATAGCTCCAAGAATATTGTGACCGTTACAGAGGCTGCCGGATCGGGGCCTGATAATCGCTCTTACTATCTGGGCGGTGAAAATGATTTCGTGGTGTTGTTGTCCAATGGGGCCGAGTGGTTTGTGATTTCATCGAACCGTGCCCCGGGGAATACCAGATTTTTTGATGGAAGCGGTGTTTACGATATTGATATGGCTGTCGATGTTTATTTGCTTTCCAGTTTTGGCGGGGCGATGACGGCCAGACTTCCTCCTGCCAATGCGCCTGAGGCTATAGGGCGGCAAATTACCATCAAGAAAACTGATGTATCGGCCAATGTTATCACGGTTAGTGAATTCGGGGGGGCTGGGCCTGACGGATTTAGTCAGCCTCTTGCTTCGCAGTATGAAGCATTGACCGTGGTGTCGGATGGGGGGCAGTGGTTTATTTTGTCCAAGTTCTAATTTTTTTGCTGAAAGTAACAAGAATATTCAGGAGGTGTATTTGAAAGGACTTTTATTACAGGATTGTGTTCGTGACCAGTTGGCTGAGTTTTTGCCTAGGGCTTTGGAGAAAGCTCTGGCCTCTTATCACGCGCATATGGATCAGGATATTAAGGGAACAGATTTTTCTTTTTCGACGTATCACAAGGATTCCAAGGTTGCTATTTCTCATGTCGAGCTTTTGATTAAGCTCGCAAAATGGGTTGATGAATCTGCTCCACAAGACCAAGCTCCGCTTATTCCCGAAGATATTTTGGCGTTGGCTGAGGAAGATATTGCGGCCTTTCGGGAACTTGATTGATATAGCGCATTCGCCATAGTCATTTTGATTCAGAATTGAACCTCCCTCACTGGTTTGAGGGGGTTTTTGTTGTTTAGGTTTTAGTTTTTGTTTTAGTTTTTCAGGAGTTTGATTTGCCGCCATGTTCGTTTCCGTTTTTCGTGGCCATGTGGAACAGGCTGCAAAACCAGATGACGCCTCGTGTCCATTTTGTCATTGCCGATTATCTGGAACGAAGCTGGATTCAAGGGAAACGACGTTTGTTGCTGATGGCCTTTCGGGCTTGTGGAAAATCTACTCTCGTCGGGTTGTTTTGCGTATGGCTTTTGTTGCGGTCGCCTGATGTTCGCATACTTGTTTTATCGGCGGATCTGGCTTTGGCAAAAAAGATGGTGCGGAATGTTAAACGGATACTGGAGAAGCATCCTCTGACGGTTCATTTGAAGCCCGAGAGTATTGATCAATGGGGCGCGGATCGTTTTACGATTAAGCGTAGCAAAGAATTGCGAGATCCGTCCATGCTGGCCAAAGGGATTGTCAGCAACCTGACCGGAACGCGTGCCGATGTTATTATTTGTGATGATGTTGAGGTTCCCAAGACCAGCAATAGTTTTGGCAAACGCGAGAGTTTGCGAGAGCGGTTGCTGGAGCTGGATTATATTCTAACTCCTGACGGGACACAGCTTTATGTCGGGACGCCGCATTGTTATCATTCGATTTATGCTGCGCAGGCCAGAACGGACTATGGAGAGCGGCAGGTTTTTCTGGATGGTTTCGAGCGCTTGGTTTTACCCGTTTTGAATGAGCAGGGCGATAGCGTTTGGCCGGAGCGGTTTCCGATCTCTCAAATCGAAGCGATCCGAACGCGAACAGGACCGGCTCACTTTAAAAGCCAGATGATGTGCGAGCCTACTCAAATTCTGGAGGGGTATTTTTCTGCGGATCAGTTGCAGCTTTATTCTGCCGAGTTGATTTATCGCGAGGCGGGAGGGCAGCCTGTCTTATCTTTGGATGGGCGTCGCATGATTGCCGCTTCTGCTTGGTGGGACCCTGCTTTTGGTTTAACGCGCGGAGATCGTAGTGTTGTGGCTATCGTTTATGTGGATGAAGAGGGGGATTATTATTTGCATCGGGTTATTCCTATTCTGGTTTCTAAAACCTCTTCTATGGATGAGGCGACGCAGCAATGTATGACCGTTGTCGAGGCTGTGCGTGAGTATTATTTGCCGTCCTTGCGGATTGAGGTCAATGGTCTTGGAAAATTTTTGCCCAGTGTTTTGAAAAGAGAATTAGGGATGGCGGGATTATCTTGTGCTGTTGAAGAAATGACATCCAAAGAGCCAAAAAATGATCGTATTTTGAAGGCTTTTGATGCGCCCTTGGCGGCGCGTGCCATTCACGTTCATCGCAGTGTTCTTAACACACCGTTTTTACGGGAGATGGAAGAGTGGCGCCCTGAAGGAAACGGTTCTCGCGGACATGATGATTGTCTGGATGCTGTGGCAGGCGCGATTGCGCATGCTCCTGTTCGGATCAAGCGGCCCTATACACAGGGTACTCGTCCGGCATGGCAAGGAGGGCGGGGGTCAGCGCAATTTGCCAAAACAGAATTTGAAGTGTGAGAGGATATCAATATGTCGGAGACAATTTTGCAAACTTTAGGCTGGTGGATTGCTGTTATTGAGCTGCCTGTCTTATCTGCTTTGTTCTGGATGATCTGGAATTCAAGACGCGATTTCGAAAGTGCTTTGCAATTGCTGCGGGAGGATTTGAGCGATCATAAAGTTGATGTTGCAAGGACCTATGCCCAGACCAAGGATTTGCGATTGCTTGAGAATCGTTTGACTGCACATTTGCTCAGGATTGAAGCCAAGCTGGATGCTACGGCTTTAAAAGCTGAGAAAAATTTAAACAGTTCTAGTTAATTTTTTAATCAGGAGAAAATCATGGATAGACCAAAATTGGTGGCGTTGCCTTCCAAGCGTACGGGGGCAACGAATGAGATGTTGCGCGCAGCCCATGTGGAGATGGAAGTTGATATTTTGGCGCGTACGCTTTGGGGAGAGGCGCGTGGAGAAGGTAAGGCCGGTATGGAAGCTGTGGCAATGGTTATTCTTAATCGTGCCGAGATTGCGCGGGCTGCCGGTGGGTATTGGTGGGGAAATTCTGTCATTGAAGTTTGTCGCAAGCCGTATCAATTTTCCTGTTGGAACAAGAGTGATCCCAATATGCCGAAATTGTTGAGTGTCGGGTTAGATAATCCCTATTTTTCTACAGCGGTGCGTGTAGCGCGACGTGCTTTGCTCGGATTTTTGAGCGATCCGACCAAAGGTGCTACGCATTATCATGCTCGCTCTGTTCAGCCCTATTGGGCTAAGGGGCAAAAGCCTGTGGCTGTGATCGGTCGGCATATTTTTTATCGTTTGGCCGGAGAATAGCGGAGGTACATTGTGGCGATTTCTTTATTAGCTCAAATCGGTCTTCCTGTTTTGGTCAAAGGATTGGCTGAGGGGCTATCCCATATCAAAAATCCTGTCGCCAAAGGTGCTGCTGCTGCTTTATCAGAGCTGGGAGAGGCCTTCGGTTCGGGTGAGATTTCGGAAGAGCAGATGTCTGAGCTCCATCGTCATATGGAGGCCATGGAGGCGATTGAATCCAAAGAGCGGCAAGTCTCCCTCTCGCAGGTGAATGAAAGTCTGCGTGCGGAGGTCGCGTCGAGTGATCCTTATGTACGGCGGATGAGGCCTACGTTCGGTTATATCATTGCGAGCACTTGGGGCGCTCAGATGTTTGCTTTGGCCTATATTATCGTGTTTGAAACAGATCAGGCGTCGTTGGTAATTGATGCCATGGAAAAGCTCGGGACTATCTGGGCGGTCGGTTTATCAGTTCTGGGGATTTATGTGTATAAACGCAGTGAAGAAAAACGCGGGATTGTTCGAAAAACCCTTTTTGATTCCGATCCTCTTCAATATAAATCATCAGAACAAAGTCCCGCTCCTCAGCGGTCGCCTTATAATGATTAGTGATTTTGAGAAAGGTTACCGGACGGCTTCATCGTGTCCCTCTTCCTGCGGCTTCGCCGTGTCCCTCTCCCTGAAGGGCGAGGGGTTTTTTAAAAAGGGTCATGTTTCCTGTCTTTGTTTTGCTCTGGTCTAATGTTGGAATTCACCCTATACTTATTCCGTCTAAGGAGCCGAAATATATGGGAAATTACCTCGATAATAAAAATCAACCATCCCCTGTTGATCTTGATGAACGGTTCGACATGTTCTCGCGCAATGCTCATCCAGTTATCGGAATGGCGAGAGAGTTTTTTAAACTCGAAGCCTCGGGCGGTGTGATGCTGGTTGTAGCTGCCATTCTTGCCCTGATTGTTGCCAATACGCCTCTTTATGCGTTGTATGATTTTGTTTTGAATGATGTGAATTTTACCATTGGTTTTATGGGGCCAAATGATGGTGGGCCCTTTCTGGATAAATCTGTTCTGCACTGGATCAATGATGGGTTGATGGCTGTCTTTTTCTTTCTTGTCGGATTGGAAATAAAGCGTGAGGTTATGCGCGGGGAATTGGCATCAAGAGACAAGGCTCTATTGCCAATTATCATGGCCATTGGCGGTGTGGCTTTGCCGTCTTCTATTTATTATGCGTTGAATATGGGGGAGGGCGGCCTTCCTCACGGATGGGCGGTTCCTGCTGCGACTGACATTGCCTTTTCGTTGGGGATTTTGGCATTGCTGGGTTCGCGTGCACCTGTGTCCCTTAAAATTACTTTGACAGCGATTGCCATTATTGATGATTTGATGGCTATTTTGATTATTGCCTTTTTCTATTCGGGCGGGATGGCGACGACTCCGTTGCTAGTGGCAGGTTTGGCTGTTCTTGGGCTTATTGCCCTCAATCAAAAGAAGGTCGTTTCTACGGCCCCTTATGTTTTGGTCGGATTTGTGCTGTGGGTTGCTCTGTTGAAATCGGGTATGCATCCAACAATCGGTGGAGTTTTGACCGCTTTTGCTATTCCTTTATCTTGTCCAAAACGTCCTTGGCTTACCCCTGTCGAGACGTTGGAGCATGCCCTTCACCCTTGGGTTTCTTATATGATTTTGCCTATTTTTGCGTTTGCCAATGCCGGCGTTTCTTTTGCCGGAATGGGGCTGCATAGTTTCGGCGAACTTGTGACGCTCGGCATTATTGCCGGATTGTTCTTGGGCAAGCAGTTGGGGATTTTCTTGCCACTGCTTCTGGCTGTTAAGGCGGGTTGGGCGAAATTGCCGGAGGGAGCGAATTGGGGACAGGTTTATGGGATGTCCGTCTTATGCGGGGTTGGATTTACCATGTCCTTGTTTATCGGAGAGTTGGCGTTTGATGACAATAGCGTTCAATCTTCTGTGCGGCTTGGGGTTTTGAGCGGTTCGCTTTTGTCAGCCGTTGTCGGGTATCTGGTGATCCGTTTCTCGGTTCGGAAAAATAGCTGAATAAAGTTATGTCTATCAGAAATTGTTTATAAAGATGGGGCGTCCCGAGAAAGGACGCCCCGTTTCCTTGGTGGGGAATTTTTTTAGAGAATTTTTCTCGGGATAAGGGTCGCTATCGCAATGAAGGCTGCACCAACAACCAAACCTAGCCATTGTCCATCCATCAAGGCGGTGGATTTTTCATTGCCGGTATCTGCAAGCGTTACTGCGCCGCCGAGGACTTTATCAAAGAGGGACGTGTCTTTGATTGCTCCGTAGATCAGAGTATAGGCGAATGCACCAAGCAGGCCGCCGATCACAAAAATTACAGCGTCTTTCCGGCCTGTTGCGGCGGCGGCCAGACCTGTTCCCGGGCAATATCCTGCCAGTGCAAAGCCAGTTCCAAGCAGTGCTCCGCCTAACATGACGCCCCAGTAGGCTTTTTTGATCGAGATGTGGGATGGATCGACTAAACCTGCCATTAATCCGCCAAACAGCAAGACTGCAGCTATGCCGATGCCCAGCATGATTGCTTTCATCAAAAATGTGTCGCGTAGGCGCAGCATGTTGATAATGTTTTGCGGGTTGGTGGCTCCGACGCGGTTCAGTGCAAAGCCAAAGAGAAGTCCAAGGAGAATAGGAAGGGCATATGTCATGAGTGTCTCCTGTTTCTTATTCAGTGTCTGTTTTTTTGTTAAATATCAACGCCGCAAACGGAATGCCGACGATGAAGGCTCCGGCTGCGAACATGAAGCCTGAAACCGACATTTGCATGATGCCGCTCATCATATGTCCGCTGGTGCAGCCGCCTGCCAGACGGGCGCCGAAGAGAACAATAAAGCCTGCCACGAAGACTGCAATATAGCGTTTTGCTGCGCTGTTGCCGAAGCGTGCTTCCCAGACTTCAGGCATCGTTTTTTGTTGGCCTTCGGGCTTATCTCCTTTGAGAAGAGCAGAGAGAAATGACCCTACGATCAGAGATACAACAAAGAGTGCGCCGTAGGACACAGGCTCTTCAATCGCTTTGGCCATTTTACCGTCCGAAGAGGCCAAGTAAGCGTTGGGTGAGCTGTATCCTGATTTGGAATTTTCATCTGCTATGACGATATCCGGGTCAATGGCGTTCCAAATGATGCCGTCGGCAATCACAAATTCTGTCGAAACGCCTATCGGCTTGATCAAAAACACAGAGAGAAAGAAGACCGTTCCGAGAAGCAGGCCTCCGGCGAACCATGATAAAGTTTTTGGCATTTCTTACATCCTTTGTTTATCATATTAATTATTTTTAATATTAAACCGAATTAATATGATTGTCAAGGGGGGCTTTTTCGCGTTAGACTTGGAGTATGGCTGACCATTCCGACATGACCGAGGTTTT
This sequence comes from Alphaproteobacteria bacterium, assembly GCA_020442425.1. Lineage (GTDB taxonomy): Bacteria > Pseudomonadota > Alphaproteobacteria > Micavibrionales > Micavibrionaceae > UBA1573. The sequence continues at coordinate 15,062 of JAGRKB010000029.1, forward strand.
AACTGTTCTCAGGGTTCTGAACCACCCTGTGCGCCTTAGTATTTTGTGCAATCTGATCGAGCGCGGAGAAATGACCGCAGGAGACATTGTGGCTCAGGAAGAAGGGCTGGCGTCACAGTCCCAGACATCCCAATATCTGAAACTTTTGAAAGAAGAGGGGTTGGTTCGTTCGCGCAAAGAGGGTCAGTTTGTGATTTACTCTTTGGCATCGGATAAAATAAAAGAGCTGATCGCGACCCTTCATAAGCTTTATTGTCCTGCCCGCTGTTAGGGCGGTGAACATTCCTTGTTTTACCACGAAGTCACAAGGCATAAATAATATGTCTCTTATTTATCACGCGAAGAAACGAAGTTACGAAGTCCATCTGTCACAGTGAGAGAACGGAAAATTTTTTATCTCTAAGAACCTGTTCATTTTTTTAAACCACCAAGACCCCAAGGCACCAAGAATTTGGTGGAAGAGGAGTTAAAGACCCCGTGTCAGGCACGGGGTTGCAAATGGAATGGATTGTGTTTTTTCTTCGGTTCTTCGGGACTTCGCATGAATAGAACGTTTTTAAACCTCTACCTGTCATCGCGAGCGACTGCAAGGCGCGCGGCGATCCATTAGAACATCTGGATTGCGTCGTCGCTGACACTCCTCGCAATGACGAGAGGGGGGTAGGTTTTACGCGAAGGAACGAAGAGACGAAGTTTCTTTTTTTCTCCGCTTCTCTGTTCCTCCGTGTTTCATTTTTTAAAAACCACCAAGACCCCAAGACACCAAGAGTTTGGTGGTTCTGGAGAGCATTCGGAATTCCCTCTCCCTGCGGCTTCGCCGCTTCCCTCTCCCTGCGGCTTCGCCGCTTCCCTCTCCCAAGGGGCGAGGGATTTAAAAAAACCATTATAGTCTTTTCAATCGATAACACGTGTAAAATTTGAAGTTTTATGTGTTGCAAAAGAATCTGTTTCGTGGTTTCATTTTACTATGAGTAGTTTTTATGCCGCCTTAATGATTTTGAGCCTGTTTGCCGTTATGTCCGGCAAAGCAGCAGCAGCGGCATCCTGTGCGGCGGCTTAGCCCGCACGATCTTTTTACCTCCCCCTTCATCACCAATAAAATATTAATCCCTTACAGCCATAATCAGGGTATGACGATGTATACAAATCCGCAGGAGCGCAGCTCTAACCCCCATTTTTCTTCTACTTCGGAGACAGATCCGTCTGCGATGCAGTTGGAGAGTTTTCCTTTGTCCAAGAATAGCTATCGCAACTGTTTTAAAACCATGGGAGAGAACAAGGCGGCAGATTTGCTTAGATACGGCAAGTCTAAAGAGGGTTGTATTTCTCTGGCTCAGGGCGAGGGAACCCGTCCGACTCCTGATTTTATCTGTGAGGCTGTTCATAAAGCGTTAACGGATGGTAAGACTTTTTATAGTTTTGGTGCAGGACTTCCCGAGTTGCGTCAGGAAATTTCCAACTATTATTCCCGTATCTATAATGTGCAGGTTCCGACCAACCGCATTACGGTGACCAGTTCGGGGACTAATGCTGTTCATTATGCGCTGTTGTCTATTTTGGAAGAAGGCGATGAGGTGGTTGCTGTGACCCCGATCTGGAAAAACTTGATCGGGATTACCGAGCTGGCCGGCGGTGTTATTAGCGAGTTTCCGATGCAGCAAACGCAAGAGGGTTGGACGCTGGATCTTGATCGATTGTTTGAGAGCTGCTCGGCTTCTACCAAGGCTTTGTTGATCGTGACGCCCAATAATCCTACAGGATGGACGATGAGCGGTCATGATATTAAACGCGTGAGTGAGTTTGCCCGTGAGCGCGGCATCTGGATTATTGCCGATGAGGTTTATGGGCGGTGTGTTCATGATCTGGAGCGTGCGCCAAGTTTTCTGGATTATGCTTGTGCCGAAGATCGGCTTTATGTGATTAACAGTTTCTCCAAAAGCTGGGCTATGACCGGTTGGCGGTTGGGTTGGCTGGTTGGCCCTGCTGATGCCGAAGATAAAATTCGTGATTTGATCTTGTATGAAAATATGGGGCCTCCGACTTTTACCCAAGTGGGCGGCATTGAAGCTTTGCGCCATGGGGAAGAGTTTTTAGTCAATCAAAAAGCGCTTTGGATGGAGAATTTGGAGTTGGTTATAGAGCGGCTTCATCGCATTCCCGGGTTGCAGGTTGTGCGTCCGAATGCTGCATTTTATGCTTTTATTCGTGTCGAGGGTGATGTTGATTCTTATCATCTGGCTAAAGAAATTATTGATGATGCCGGATTATCTCTGGCTCCCGGTGCCGCGTTCGGCAAAGGCTTCGGTCAATATTTACGGCTGTGCTTTGCGGTTGAGCGTGATGTTCTTTCAAAGGCTTTGGATCGGTTGGATGAGTATTTCTCTGCGCGTTTGGCTTCGCTGGAAAGTTGATTTGTCATATAAATATCTGCTATACTCAATAGACTTATATAAATAAACCAAAGAGTGTGTGTATGAGCATTGTTAAAGATCAAGCGGCTGAGGCGCGGCGTAATCCTCGTTTAAAGCAAGATCATGAACTGACCGTGGCGGATCGCGTTCAGGAAATATCCTGTTTTTCCAAAGATTTTTTGAGTGCTGTTGTCGGGCAACGTGCATTGCAAAGTGAGTTGCAGGGAGGCGGATATGCTCTGACCAGTACTGTGAGGGATGATTTTCATGTCCCAACAGGAACGGCTGCTTTTTCTGTTTCCCATCTGATGACTCGTGTGCGTGAAGTTTGTGATGCCCGTCAGGAGACGTTGAGCGAGCAGCAGCTTGATATATTACAACAGGCTGCAGACCAATTTCAAAAAGCCGCCAAGTTCATTCGTGCCGACTATTCTACCGAACAAAAATTCGGTCATATTGCCGACAATGTTGATTCTTATCGTCAAGATATGAATGTTGCTCTTCAGGAGCTTGCACGGCGGGTTTCCCCGTAGATATATAGTCTTTCAAATTATGGTTTCTTAACTAGGTGTCGTCGCTCGTGCCTTGTCCAAATCAAAATTTGTTTGACTATAGAATGTTTGGATTGCTTCGTCGCTAATGCTCCTCGCAATGACGAGAGGGGGGTAGGTTTTACGCGAAGGAACGAAGAGACGAAGTTTCTTTTATGCGGTCGAAGACAGAACAGTACAAAGAAATGGGGCTTTAGCCGTGGATGAATGAGCCGGCCTGCTGTCATGCCCGCCCCTGTTTTTACAGGGATAAACTCCGGCGGGCATCCGGCAAAATGCAGGAGGATCCAGACCCCCGCCTGCGCGGGGGTGACAG
>JAGRKB010000030.1 GCA_020442425.1 Alphaproteobacteria bacterium
TATTGTTCCTTCAACTTATGAAGATAGTTTGCTTTATGCGCAGGTGTTGTTGTGTAGCGTTGCGGTTGGAAATCATGCGATTTTACAGACTAAATATATTATGTCCCAAGGAGACTCCGAAAGTTTTCGGGATTTAACGCTTGTTAGCACGATCATCAAAATTTTAACTGTTCCGATTCTGGTGTATTTCTTTGGAACATGGGGGGCTATCGCTGCTGTGTTTATGCAGCGGATCACTTATGCTGTATTTGCTTCTTATTTAATCCATAAGAAATTCAGGGAAGCTGATTAGTCGGGATGATTTTTTTCCGTTCTTTGATAATGTGGGCAGGTGTTCCGATTGCGACCTGGTTTTCGGGGATATCCTTCGTTACGACGGCACCCGCTCCGATGACCGCTCCTGAACCGATATTTACTCCATCAAGGATGCGTGCGCCGGAACCTATCCATACATCGTTTCCTATTGTGATGCCTTTTGCTGTCATCCCTTGTTTCCGAATAAGTGTATCGGATGATAGATAGTTGTGTTGAGCGGAAATTATAGATACATGGTTTGCTATTCGAACATCGTTTCCTATTGTGATTCCACCGTATCCATCAAGCACCGAGGATGTTTGTATGGAGCAGTTTGTTCCAATTTTGATAAACCCTTTTCCTACGTTGCATGATACATAGTCATGAATTTCAGAATTGCTTCCTATCTCGATATTTCCTCTGGGTTTGTTATAGGCGGTAGATGTTCGGATGAGTGCTAATGGGGAAATGTACACGTTCCTGCCGATCTTACACATTCCATACAGATTAAGATGTATTTTGTACAGGAAGACTTTTATTCTGAATATGATGTCTGCTAGCGTTTTGTACATTTTGTTATGTTAGTTAGATTGCTTTGGGTTGTTTGTACACCATACAAGCGGTTTATCGGTTTGCTTGTCTTCAATAAATTCTACGTGAGAAAAGCTTTTCTTTAATGTTTCGACAACGGCATTCTGGTTGCAATATTTAGGATGAATTTCTATGACGAGAGCTTTTATTTTTTTTAATAGATCGTCTTTTCCTGAGAGAAACGCTTCTTCTGCACCTTCTATATCGACCTTCATTAAGGTGACGGGTTCTCCAACTTGGTCGAGAAGGGATTCAAGAGACATTCCGTCTATGGTCATTGTGCCATCTTTTAGAACTTTGTGCCCCATAGTATCTCCATCGCACGAAAATGAGACAGGATCATTGTTTGTCCATGCGGCTTTGTTCAGGACTTTCCAGTCATAGCCTTTTGCTTTGGCTAGTTCCGCATTTTTCTTTGCGACTTTGTATGTGTTCGGGTCTGCTTCCAGAGCCGTAATATTTGCTTTTGGATTTTGAGCCAATGCCCACAGAGAAAAGCATCCTATGTGGTGCCCGGCATCAATGATAACGGGATTGTTCTGTTGTTTTATATAGTCGCCTAGAAATTTGTAATCTTCGTTGACCAATACTTCTTTGAGTGCTTCTACATCAGAAGAGCGGAAGGCGAAGGGGATGTCTTTGTACGTCCCATTCATTTGTGAAGTTCTGTTGAGTTTATAGCGTGTAAATCCATAGACTGCCGCCAGATAGCTTCCTGTGAACTGACTGGCGCATTGCAGTCTTTTATTTGCACTTTTGATACGGTTCAGCAGGTTCATTTCGACTCTTTATTGTTTGCTAATGCGGCCCCTTAAATATACATAAAATCTATTTGCAAGTTTTATGGCATATCATTAAAGTCATGGGATAATATTTGCCTTTGCCGCCTCATGCAATAGTTTTCTCTGCATTTTGCAGGTATGTATTAGAGCAATTGTGATAGGTGCATTTTATAGTCATTCTCGATCGGCGTCCTATTCTTAATAAAAACGACTAAAGAGAAAATCCATTTTTTATGCTTTTTAACAGTCCGTCTTTTCTATTCTTTTTTCTGCCTATTGTGTGGCTGGTCTTTGCCGCGCTGAAAAAATACGGAAAGTTTCAATGGTCTTTGGGATGGCTTCTTGCGGCTTCTCTTTTTTTCTATGGGTGGTGGAATCCCCCGTACTTGGCTTTGCTTGTTGGGTCCATCGGATTCAATTTTTTAGCAGCTCGTCGGCTTGACTCTTTGAGGAATAGGGAGAGGTCTACCCGTTTCACATTATTTTTCAGTGTCGGAGTTAATCTTTTTCTGCTCGGGTATTTTAAATATGCCGATTTCTTTTTGCAAAATGTGGGCAAGCTTTTTCAAGTTCAAGACATTCCTGTATTAAATGCTATGTTGCCGCTGGCAATCTCATTTTTTACGTTCCAGCAAATTGCATTTTTGGTGGATGTTGCCAGAGGTAAAATCGCGGAGGATCGCTTTTCCGTTTATGCTCTTTTTATCAGCTTTTTCCCTCAATTGATTGCTGGGCCAATTGTCCATTATAAAGAGTTGGTTCCTCAGTTGATGCGGCATACAACGCATCGTGTTGCTTCTAATAGATTTTTGTCCTTGGGCATAACTTTGTTTGGTATTGGTTTGTTCAAGAAAGTTATTTTGGCGGACATCTTGGCTATCCCTGTTGATTCCTTGCATCGTGGAATTCAGAATACGCCCGATCTTGTGTCTTCAATAGATGCTTGGATTGGTGCGGTGGCTTTTTCTTTCCAAATTTATTTTGATTTCTCAGGTTATAGCGATATGGCTATTGGTCTTGGATTGATGTTCGGTGTTATTTTGCCCATGAATTTCTTTTCTCCCTATATGGCGAGTGGAATTGCGGATTTCTGGCGGAGGTGGCACATCACATTATCTACGTTCTTGCGGGATTACATTTATATTCCTTTAGGCGGGAATAGAAAAGGCAGAGCTATACAGTTTGCAGCTATTCTTGTGACTATGCTCTTGGGAGGGTTGTGGCATGGGGCTGGGTGGACTTTTGTTTTATGGGGAGGATTGCATGGGGTGTTTATAGTTGCGTCTCATTTATTGGGGCAAAAAGCTTCTGATTTTCAATCCGAGTTACCGATGTTGATGAGGGGATTTCTTCGTGCTTCACGCATCGGTTTTACCTTTATAATTGTTACTCTTTTATGGGTATTGTTTCGGGCTGAAACCCCACAAATTGCCTATGATATATGGTGCAAATTATTTGATGGAAATCATGGCGGGACGCTTAATCTTGTTAGGGATCACAAGGTTATGGTGGTCATAATTGTATCCGCTCTTGTCGTTTGGTTATTGCCGAATTCTATGATGTTTACGCATCTTGCCAAGCGTTCTGCTCATCATGATCTTTTGTATGTGCCTATGATAGATATTTTTAGAAAATTTATTTTTAGAACTCAAACGCGGTTTGTCTGGGTTTCTTCGGTTTGGAATGCTGTTTGGGTATCGTGTGTTTTCTTTATGAGTTTGATCTTAATGTATTCTACTTTGTCACAGGAGTTTATCTATTTTGACTTCTGATCTAACGATTTTTTCTCTGAGAATTTCTCTCCGTTTCTATGTCGTTACGGTTATGTGTTTGATTGGTCTTTTGTGTAGCGGCTTTGTCGGGTTGAATTACGCCTTGAATGATTTTGGTTTATGGCGTGATCATGCGATGCCTAATCAATTGTATGGAGATCCTTTGACGGCTAAATATCTTTTGAGCCAACGTGCTATTCCACTGCATTTTGATAGTTTGTTGATTGGTCCTTCTGTTTCTGCCAACGTTGATGTGGGCAATATCGCGTCATTGGAAATGTATAATTTGTCAGTGCAGGGAACCAATATTCTAAGAATTCGTCCGACTCTTGAAGCTTTTCTGGAGAATAACAAGAGGCCTGGGACTCTTGTTTTTTGTCTTTACCCCTACTTTACAAATAATTTAAAACTTGTTCCCTCGCGCGCTTATGATGATCCGGAGCGAAGTGCTTTATTTTCAACTATTCCTCTTCATGCTTATCTTTCGAGAGCGGGGCGGTATTTTTCCGGTGAGGCTGCGTATGATAAAAGCTCGCGTGGTATGATTGATATCAGCGAAGTTCGAAAAGATCATCGTCCTCCATATGCTGAATTTGCGAAGAAGCAGGATAAAAAAATTGCAGCCCTAATAGCCCAACCTGCTTTTACTCCTCATGATAAAATTATTGATCCTGAGGCTTATAAGGCTTTAGCAGAGGTTATTGAGAGCGCGCGCTTGAAGGGGTATCGGATTGTCGCGTATTACTACCCATTAAACTACAGGGATTTTACGATCCGTCAATTGAATGGAGAGTGGCCCTATTTTCAGCAAGAAATGAATAAATTGTTTCTTGATAGGGATGTTGTTCTTGATTTCAATACAAGCGCGTATGATGATATTCGCAAAAGCGAAACAGCTTACATGGATAACCATTTGAACCGTCTTGGAGCGGATAGATTTGCAGAAGTCTTGGACGATGCTTTAGCTCGCCTGAATCAGCGTTAGATATCTTTGTTATCTATTTTAAGGGAGACGGTATCAATAAAGATTATAATAAGGCTTTTGATCTCTTTCTAGTTGCTGCAAAAAAAAAGATAATGTAGAGGCATTGGAATGGTCTCTAGTACACGGAAATAAAGTATACGTAGAAAATCCTGAAAATCCGATTTTTATAAGATCTTTTGCTGTTGAAGTAATTACACTCAGAACTTTAATTCCTGAAGACATAAATAAAGCTGCCGCGAAGGCAAGGGAATATTGAGAAAAGTACGGTGTATATTCTGATGGCGGGTGAGGTGGGATTGGCTGCGGACTTTGTCCTTGCCGCGTCTGCGCGTTTCTTGTGAAACGTTGGTCGTCAAACTCACGGAAGGCTCGCACCTTCGCCGGTTTTCGAGAGCGGTAACATCATCATAAACTATTGATTTTATTATATAAAAAATTCACTTACCCAAAAGTGTGTAAGAAAATGTGTAAGTTTGCAAGATGTTTTTCACAAAGTATGCTTAATTTTCGTGCTGCTATCTCTAGGCTCGCCAGTAGACGCGATTGGTGGCTTGCTGAGAGTCATAGGGCAAGAACGACTCGCTCAGAGGGCAAGCATCGTAAGGCTGGCTTTTGAACCGACATTAGTAAACTGTGGTAATCAATTAGTTTTAAAGGCAAATTTAATTTCACTTCAAACTCCTATTCATATTTTGCAGAGCACAGAGATGAAATAATTTTTCTCTATAGAAATTTTTTCATTTCTGAATTGTAAATAAAAATTGTTTTTTATCTTTACAATACCACCTGAACTTGTTTTATTGTTCTTGTTCGTTGAGCTTATAACAGAGTGTTTTTTAGAATGATCGTATCTGGACTGCGTGTTTTTATATATCTGTCTTTTCCACTCTTTCTATTATTTTTCCCTTTTAATTTTGCTTTTGCAGACTCTGTAACCAAACCCACTTACAAAGCCCAAACTGTTGATGAATGCATTCAGGAAAAAGAATGTGTTTGGTATGTTTTTTCTAAGCAGCTCGGCATGGATGATTATACGCATTGGATCATTATGGGGAGTCGTTTAAATAAATGGGATAATGACATTTCTATTGCAGCTACGGGGAATGCTTTTGAAATTTTACCTCAATTTGGCAAGGTATTATTTTGATTGAAATTAAATATTTAAAGTGGAGGGACTTCCAATGTCTAATGAAGTTGTAGAAGTTGTTTATACCAGTGTAGATAATGCAAATACACTTTATGAGGTGGTAACAAAGTATATGAGGGATAACAATTTAATTAGTGATCCTGATAAGTACAATGTTAGTTTTATTCCCAAAAAACTTTCCAAAGGCCTTCCTTTTGTTGGTGATGCTGTTGCCTTTTACACTGCAGATGAAGGTGAAGGCGTAGCTGCTGTTATTTCCAATAGAATTGGTGATTTGTATGCTTTGGGTTTTGGAGCTGCCATCGCTGCTGCAAGTGGAGGGAATGTTTTTGCGGGTCTTGCAGGTGTACTTTATGCTGATGTATATTATTCAGTAAATTTTGAACAAGTGATGACATCCAGAATTGCTGAGATTCAGCGCGATTCCACTGAGTATTTAAAATCTCTCCCTGATAAAGTTGTCTTTGAGATGAACATAGCTTCATCAAGTCTGCAAGTTGCTGCTGATCTAAACGGAAATACTACAAGGGAAATTATTTCAGGTTCCTATAAGCTTAGGATTACCGAGAACTCTTCAAATCCTGATAATATTTTTAAGCAATATGAGATAAATGGTGTAGGCATTGCTTTTGATCAGAGGGGCAATCTTAAGATTTTTGATACTCTAAATAATTTTTCTCAGCAAGTATCATCAGGTGAAGATTTAAATCAAGAGTCAACGTTAGTAATTCAACGGCTAGAAGAAATGGCATCTGGCATGGTCGGAACAGAAATAGACACATTTTTTTCTGTTCCTTCTGTCACACAGATTGACGAAGGTTTGTGGAAAATAGAAGTTGGAGGTGTGGAGCTTTTTCAAGCTAAAAATAACGTTAGTATATCAAAGGGGCTTTCTGGGGTTTCTATGACCTTTGATGATAATCTAGATGTATTCATTGCAAATGGCGCTTCAGATTCATTTTTACTTGTTAAGAATGGAGGTTTGGATTTACCAAGTGTGACTATAGAATTTTCTGGTGGAATATACGTTATGAAGGGGGCTCTGTCAGATGTTCCGTATGTATCGTTTTCAGATCCAGCCTTATTAGGAAATGCCGAAAAGGCAATATTCATGGGCATTATGAGGCAATTTTCAGAAGGGTTAAGTATAGTAACGTCTGAATTGGGAAAAACTGATCTAGATATAAGTGTTGAAGATTATCACTCTCTATCAAATAGGATATATTCAATATTGGATGGAGATAATGGTATTGTAGACGGCAGCTTGGGGGTGGTTTATTCCACCGGATACATTGAGTATCATTATGAAGAGCAGTCTGTAATAAATTCGCCTTTTTTTGATGTGGAAACTAATTTTACTCCAGAGGTTTTGTACAGCCTATTTAGATTTGGTTCGAATGAAACTAAATTTTTTGCTCTTCAAAAGTTGATTGACCTTGCTGAATTACAAGGGGTGATGGTTTCTTCTAATGATAGTGGGGGGGAGGTATTTCGACTTTCTAATGGGCTGAGTGTTGAAAAGAAATTGATCGAGTCTGTGGATGATTTTGGCCAGGAGCGAGTGCTACAAAATTCGCGGATATTATTGGATCAATTTGGAAGGGTTCAAGGAGCTGTTACTAATAACCTAATGAACAATGGTTTAGCTCAAATAGTTAGAGAAATAGTAGAGGGCAATGATGGAAATGGGATCGTTCAACTTACAAATATTAATACAGATTTGGGAATAGCTGTTGATTCTAATGTTATTCAGGTTGTTTGGCCTAGCGAATTTGTGCTGCAAAAAGCCGGGGGATATCTCGGCTCTATGCTTGGTGAGCACTTGGCTGGAAACAGTGAGTACAAAGGAATTATATATTCAACACTGTTGAAGACTTTAGGCCAACATTTTGGAGGGTTTTCAGATCTATTGTTAGTTGGAAATAATATAAATATTTCGAAGTACTTTACTGTAAACGGAGTTGATTGGAAAATACTAGAGGATTTTCCGTCACTGACTGAAAGCTTTTTTGAAAATTTAAATGGTAAACTTTCTTCAGTTTTAGGGGGAGTTGTAGGGCGCCAAGTTTCTGACATTCTTGGTGTGGAAGGTGTTGTAGGTGAAGTTACTAGCACAGTAGCAGGTACCGTTTCTGTTGAAGTGATCGGAAGCGCTTTTGATGTAATTTTTTCTGATTTAGATGGGTCGAGATTAGTAAATCTTTTTGAGTTAGGATTTGATTTTGATAAAACTATAATTTTTAATGGAACAGCAGTTTCTGTAGGGGATTATATTCAATTCCAAGTGCAAAATGCACTAGTATCTTATGCAAGTTCGAAACTTGCAGGTTATGTAGTTTCTGCTGAGAGTGAGCAGGCTGCATTACTGGGGTCTTTTGGATCGGCAATGGGTGCATCAATTGCAACTGATACAGGTATTTTAGCAGGATCGGCTTTGTCAAAGGCTGTTAGTGGTGCGCTTGAAAGTGTTTTTACGGCACTGGGTACGAGTTTGAATCCTCTTGTGGGATATGCAATCGGTGCATTTATAGGGCAGGTCATGGGAACCGTGATAGGGAATTTGTTTGGAGATGAACAAAATCCTGCGGCTTGGTCTCAAGTTGTTTATGATCGCAACTTGGGTGAGTTTAAAGTTAATTTCTCTTGGGATCAGGATGGCGGAGATAAAGCCCTCGCTCAGAGCATGGCTCAGTCAGTTATTGATGGTGTCAATAGTATTATTGGGATTACTCAAGGAACTCTTCGTACAGGTTCGACAGCTCCTAATCTTCAGATCGGGTGGAGAAATGGGGAGTATATCGTTAGTTATGCCGGTGGTGCGGAAGAAAAATTCAGTGATGCCGGTAGTGCTATTACACACGCGGCCTTTAAAGTTATGAAGGGATTTGACCTGGTCGGTGGTCATGCAATTGTTATGCGGGCATGGCATAATTCCGATGCACATAACATTCATGAATTCAAAGAAGATATACAGATAGCAGAAGCGTTCCAGAATTACTTGCAAAATCCTATGGGAATTATTGCTCTTATGATGGATCAACCTGATAGTGAACTTGCTCAAAGTTGGGCAACTATCTTGAAGCGAGCAGAAGAACTTGAACTTCACTTGCCACATGAGAAAGACCTTGATGGTGGCTGGGATGAAATTCTTATTGCTCAGGGATATGATCCAGAATCGTTACCAGAAATTACCAATAACGATTTAGTGATCACTGATCCTATTACGGGTGAGCAAACCACCATTCACTATGTAATCGGCCCAGGATATGAGATTGTCCGTATGGAAGGAACAGACGGTAATGATATAATACAAGTTAATGTAGATGGGCCTTCTATCAGCTATGTTAACGCAGGCGAAGGAAACGATGTTGTTACTGGAAGTGATCAAGCTGATGTTCTAGTTGGAGGCACTGGAGATGATATCATTTCCGGCGAAGGCGGTAACGATTGGCTACATGGTGGAGATGGCAATGACACCCTCGACGGTGGAGCTGGTGATGATTTCGTCGTTGGTGGTTGGGGAGATGATACTCTTAAAGGAGGTGTTGACGCTGACACTGTCTATGGAGGATATGGGAATGACACCATTATTGACGATGCGGGTGTTGATATTATTTATGGAGGTGAAGGAGATGATACATTCATTGGTAATAATCTTGAATTTGATAAGTTATATGGCCAAGAAGGAAATGATACTTTTATAAGCTACGGAAAAGATCACATATATGGTGGTGAGGGAGATGATTTTGTCGATGTTTCTCAAGGTTCAGGTAGAAGTACTATAACAATTTCTCGAGGAGATGGTCATGATGTGATTGTTGGGGCCATGACCGATGATTGGAGTTACATTCGTTTTGAACGGAATATCGGCGCAGAAGAACTTTTCTTTAAACAAGTCGGAAATGACTTGAAGATACTTGTCTTGGGAGAAAATCAAAGTGTAACAATTAAGGATTACTATTTAGGGGATGTGTTCCCTAGAATAGCATTAGAAATTAGAAATAGTGCATATATAGCTGATAAAAATGGCACGAGTTATCATGGGGCAATTGCTGCGCTTGTTGCGAGAGATGCAGCATTATCGGAGCAACCTTCTGGTGAGTATAATCTGATTTCAAATGCGGCTTTAGCTCAAAGAACAGGTTCTTTTGAACAAATTTGGAGTATGACTAATCCAAGCAATCAATGGACAATCATAACTACGGGGACGATTCAGTCAGAATCCATAGTACTTTCTAGTGCAATCAACCAAACGGCCGCGTATGGCTCGGCTGGTAACGATACCTTGAGCTATAGTTACACTGAAGCAGGAAATCCGGTTTATCTATATGGAGATAGTGGCAATGATACCCTTGAAGGGGGAGTTCTCAATGATCGCTTAATTGGCGGTTTGGGAGATGACATTCTTAGAGGATATGGTGGAGCTGATAAGTTATATGGTGGTGCGGGTGATGACACTATGTACGGAGGTGGTAATGATGATGAGCTCTATGGAGGATATGGCGATGACTATTTAAATGGTGGTACACAGAATGATATCCTGTTTGGTGATGCCGGTAACGATACTTTAATTGTTCAAGGAGGAGATAATCTTTTGTATGGAGGAAGTGGTGACGATGATATGACCGCTTCTGAAGGAAAGGACACTCTTTATGGCGAGGACGGAAATGATGTTATGCGCGGAGGTGCCGGAGAGGATTGGATGTCTGGCGGTTCAGGCAATGATATTCTGATTGGGCAAGAGGATTCGGACACTCTCTCCGGCAATGATGGAGATGATTATCTTGATGGAGGATCCGGGGATGATTATATGTATGGAGGATCCGGAAGCGATATTCTAGTCGGAGGTTCCGGAGACGACACTCTTAGCGGCGGTATAGATGATGACTTCTTATCCGCTCAATTGGGCGATGATGTTTTAGAGGGTGGTTTAGGAAACGATACCCTCGATGGAGGCATTGGTAACGATTGGCTTCGTGGTGGCGAAGGTAATGATGCGTATCTTATCAATGACCTTACACAAACCGGATATTTAGCGGTTAATAGAAATAATACTGATGGTCGTATCCAGATTTCTAGTCTTCAAGGATTGCAGCGATACGGTATTTCTGTAAATGTGCATTTCAGAACTGATGCTCTAAATAGTCATGCGGGTATTTTTTCCTATAATACTCAAAGTCAGGATAATGCATTTTCTTTAACAAACCCTGCCTCTTTAATTGTAACTATAAATGGATATCAAAAAGATACAGGAATAGCTTTAAATGATGGTGAATGGCATGATTTGACTGTTACGTGGGCAAGTAGCGGCGGGGTTATAAATGTATATGACTTTGGAGAATTGATATATTCTGGGGCACGTGCCAGTGGTCAACAACTGTTGTTAACAGGAACTGCTGTTCTAGGGCAGGAGCAAGATAGCGTTGGGGGCGGCTTTGATGCGGGGCAGGCGTTCTCAGCAGACTACAGAGGAATGTCAATCTGGAACAAAACTCTGAGCTCTAGCGAAGTTGGAAGTTCCAGCCAAAGTGCTTTGTATAGGTTTGACTTCACTGAAAACAATCAAGGTAGTAATTTAGTAAATTTGAATAATTCTGCAACTAGTGCGCAAGTGTTCGGTGATGTTGTCGCAAATTCTACATATGAACTTTCTCAAACTGGTACAGACATCATTCAAGATGGTGTCGGTAATGATAAAATTGTTTTTGGAGAAGGTATTGCCTATTCGGATCTACTGTTCAGAAACTCTGCGGAGAATGCACATGATCTCGAAATTGTAATGGATGGACACGTCTTAGTAAAAATTGAGAATTATTTGGACAATTCAGTTTTTACTTATATGGAGTTTTCTGATGGTACTGGGCGCCCATTAAACTTTGCTAATTTTTCCTTAAATGGTAATGAAGAGTCTAATACTCTAACTGGCGGCGCTGGCAATGATATTATTGTAGGACACGAAGGAGATGACATTCTTTCTGGTGGTGGCCAAGGTAACGATCAACTCGTCGGGGGAAATGGCAACGACTCATTATTTGGAGGAATGGGCAATGATCTTCTATTTGGCGACGATGGAAATGACATACTATATGGAAGATATGGTGATGACTTGCTATATGGAGGTCAAGGGGATGATGTTCTGTCAGGAGGAGGTGGAAACGATATTCTGACAGGCTATACAGGAGCTGATACTTTTGTTCTTAGTGATGGAGATGTTTCAAGTTTTAGTACCATTACCGACTTTAATTTGGGGGAAGGCGACAAACTAGATATTTCCAATATTTTATATGGATATGATCCTGCCTCTGATGCAATTACAGACTTTGTTGAAATTGTAAATTCTGGGAGTGATTCAATCCTTAAAATCGATAAAGATGGTTTAGGCACCCAATATTCTGCTGAGCAAATAGCTAAGCTCAATAATATAAATGGATTAACTGACGAGCAGTCACTAGTGAATAGTGGGAATCTATTGGTGTAAAATGCTTATACCAGCAACAGTTGGCTGTTGAGTCGTTGAACTCTGAAACAGGAAATGGTTGGAGAGCAAGCTTTTCGGATGTTTTAAGAATTGTGTAAGTTTTGCCCAAAAATAGGATTTTGGGGAGGACTATGATTTGTGGAGTGTTATGGCGCAATTCTTTGGCTTTTGCACTGCGGTAACGAATTGGTAATGTTTATAAAGATACAATCATAAATTACATAAAATTTGAAATAATGAACTGGAAGCTGCTATAACTTCATGGCAGGGTGTGGGGATGATCTAATATACCTGCCTTGGGAGATGGGGATGAAAAAGGGATTAAAAGTTTTCGGGGTTATGGCGCTTCTGGTGGTTGTTGCTGGTAGTTGGTGGAATTACCAGTACCCATCAGGCAGCTGGCGATACAAGATTACGGTTGAAGTCGAGACTCCTGAAGGGATTAAAACAGGGTCTGCTATAAGAGAAGTGATCTATCAATCCACCCCGCATATTTTACCTGAGGCTCACAGATCACGGGTTCAGGTAAAAGGAGAAGCGGTTGTTATTGAATTGGGAGAAGGGAAATATCTTTTTGCTCTGATGGATACAAACGGGCCTTATAGAATTGTTTCTGAACTTTTTCCTTACAACTGGGAAACCCAAAGAGACTATATTGCCTATTATAAATCCCTGACCGGCGAGAAAAAAACACTGGATCAAAAACTCTATCCTACCTTTGTAACATTCAAGGATATCAATGACCAAATGAGTGTAACTCCAGTTGATAGGCACGATTTGTCTCAAGCATTTGGAACGGGCGTTAAATTAAAAAACATTACTGTCGAGATGACGGATGAGCCGGTAACGTGGCAGATTGATGAGTTATTACCTTGGTTGCAAAGTTTAAAATCAAATTTAGATGGCAGTTATGTTACCACTGGTAGCTCTTTGGCAAACACACTTCATGTAGGCTACTTTAAACGAGGACAATAAAAATGAGTGAAGAGTTATTTAATGCCATACTCTCAATGGATTCTTACAATCGAGGATATGGACAGGGCATTATCCTTTCGGAAACTACGGATTCTCTCAATTTAGAAATTGGAAAATATATAATTGTAAGAGAAAGTGATATTGCGTCGGATGATGAAGGTGTCAACATCAGCTTCTACGCGATAGCCTATAAAGATACGGCGAGTGATGCGATTACGATTTCGTATCGCGGGACAGATGATGTGGTTTGGGACCCTTGGTATGGGTGGGGAGTGGGCAGAGGAAGCCCCTATGGTGAGCAAGCCGAAATGGCAATCAAATTCTATCAGGCAGTCGCCGGGGACGGACACTGGTTGGATGCAAATATTTCCCTGACAGGACACTCACTTGGAGGTGGTCTCGCCGGATTAGTCGGGACAAATGATAATGCCCGCAGAAATGGATGTAACAAATATTACCAAAGGTTGTGTTGTGCTTGACAGCTCTATTCGGCAACGGATAGAGTTTTTTTGTATTTAATGTGAGTGGGGTTTTCGGGATGAAAAAGGGACTAAAAGTTTTCGGGATTATTGCGCTTCTTTTGGTGGTAGCAGGCACATTGGCATATGCCATGGGCGAGAGAGATGAAAAAACGTATTCTTGGCGATATAAGACAACTGTCGTTGTTGATACTCCTGAAGGAGAAAAATCCGGCTCTGCTGTTCGCGAAGTCACAGTGGCCATCAAATCTTGTCCTGTTCATATCTGTGAGAAGGGATATTTGCCCGGGAAGGTTTCTACTAAGGGAGAGGCTGTTGCCGTTGATCTGGGAAAACGCGGCATATTGTTTTCGATTATTCCGACTGACTCTTATTTGATAGTGTTCAGCCTTTTTTCTGGACCACCCGGTCTGACGCCTGAGGGCGCAGAGTATTATAGCCAACTCAAGAATGCCAAAGCAGAAATGGGAAACAACGAATCTATAATGGGTCAGATTCCGACGATGGTGACATTCGCAGATATCAATGATCCAAAGACTGTGCAGTTGGCTTATAGCGTAGCGGCTATCAGTGTTCCCAATCAAGCTGCATGGGACTTTAAAACCACAGACAATCTTGAAAAACTATTCGGGGCAGGTGTTCATCTGAAAAACGTTACCGTAGAAATGACCGATGAACCTATAACATGGGGAATTGAAAAGATTTTGGTTTGGATTCCATCTTTGAAAGAGAGAAAAGCAAGATTGAATGGGAGTGCAAGCGTTGCTATTTCAGATAATGAGCTTTCTAACAACCTGGGAACAGGCGTATTTAAGATTGGAGAATAAGCATGGACAGCAATGTTTTTAAAGCCCTTCTTGCAATGGATGCATACAATAGAGGCTATGCTGAAGGAATAACTCTTCCATCCGTTGTAAATTCCACAGAAATAGGGAAAGCTCTAATTGTAAGTCAATCAGACACCGATTCTAGCAGCGAGCCTGTTCAGGCAGGCTTCTACGGCATAGCGTATCAACTGGATGGCGGAGAAACAATTGTATCCTATCGTGGGACGGATCAGGCCCCTGATTTGTTTGCAGCCCTTCAATCAGGAGATTTATCAAAATTGCTGACCGCTGATGTGATGAATGGGTATGGGCTTGGAGCTGGCAGTCCAACAACTATGGCCAAACAAGCGGAACTGGCTATCAATTTTTATCATGATGTTGTGGGCAATGAAGCGGATTGGAGATCGGCGAATGTATCCTTCACCGGCCACTCGCTTGGCGGGGGGTTGGCTGGTTTTGTTGGAGCGTTGTACAACCGCACAGGAATATTGTTTAACAATATGGCCTATCAAGAAGCTGCTGATAATGCCTATTTATATTCTACGGATCATACCGAACTGGTTTATGATATATATCAGGAAAATTTTATTCTAGAAGACATTCCTGCAAATACATCTCTTAAGGAGTTGGTTTATGGTTCAGGGGCGGCAGTTCCTGCTAATTACCTGAACATAAATACCATTTCCATGGATGGTGACTTTCTGGCTATCAACCGTTCAGCGCAGACAGGCGGAAAGATAGAAGTCAATCTTGGGCCGGATGTTTCTGGCTTATCTGGCACGCAATATCACAGTATGGCAACTATGGTTATGCAGCTATACGCCAATACTACAGTTGAAAGCAGGGATTGGGAGGGTGCATCCAAATATTTTTGGCCATTAATGTATAAGAATGATTTTGCCAGAGATATCGGAATGACATCCAATCTTGTTGTGGGCCGGGATCAAACGAATGGAGAGTATGCAGGGATTCTTCGCCAGATTTTGGCTTACTCGGCCATTGACGAAGGAACTTTGGTATTCGGCAACACGGGGATCCGCGCGTTTTATGATGATGCGAATGATTTGGGTCGGGCGATTGCGAGTGGTGCTAACCCGTATCTGACTGCAAATGCCGAAGCCATTAGTCAAGCCTTTGTCGGGTTCGCCGGACTTTTGGCTTTGAATAAAATTGTGTCGGGAAGCCCTGATGACACCGTTCTTAAAGGTGTTTTGACCGAGAATAAAACACTCAGCACCAATAAAACCCTCGATGTTGACCTCAGTCATGACACATGGGCTGTCGTTCTGGGTGAAGATCAACATAGCCGTCTGGTCACATCCAAATATGTATTCGAGGGTATCGTCAATAACATTGATGACTCTGAGGATCATGTTTTGCTGAATGCCCTTTATCATCAGGCGAATGAAAATTGGGACGCTGTTGTAACGCCGGAAGGGGCAAAAGTTTATATCAATTTCGAGCATTTTGTGTTCGCCAACAGAAGCAGTGGTCAAACCTATATTGATGAATCTTTTTCCTCGGAAAATGGTGGGATATTTTTTGTCGGGGCGAATGATAATGGGTTGCGGTTTCTACCAAAAGCTGCATAAAGTTTGACAAACCATAATGCAAATGGATAGGGTATTACTGTAAATTTCTCTTGGGAGATGGGGATGAAGAATTTCATATTATTTATAGTAAGTTTATGTATGTTGGCGACCACAGCCTGTAGTGACCCGTTTAAGGTCACTGATCCCTCTGACCCTAAATTTAATCCTGATAAATTCAAATTTGAGGATTATCCGGGTATTCCTCTAATGACAGATGCCCTTAAAAAACTTTTCCCTGTCGGGACACCAAAAGAATTCGTAGAGAAAATTTTGGTTGATGTAGGTGGGGCAAGGCTCGAAAATATACTTACAGCAGAGCAGATTGAAAAAAAAAATAAATCGTGGAAAGGTTTTTCGCCAGAACTAGAGTGCGCCTTGATTAAGCCAGTTAGGGATTATTACATATACGGGAAAGTGCCGGATTATATATTACCGACAAAGAGAAATTGGGCCGTCGGTGTCCAGTATGATGAGGATAATAAACTCTCGCTCCTTCAACTAAACGGCACAACCATCAACGGTGTGATTAATTGTGAGGAGTTAAAATAATGGGAACCATCTATATCGCGTCCAAACCTGTCGTCGCTGGACAGGAACATTTATACCTCGTGTACGATAAGGATGGAATTTTTAATAATGGTGATGAAACTGTAATACGTGGAGGGCCTCAATATGACCCTGATCAGCCTGAATGGTACATTTATAATTGGGGGAATATAGTTCTTGAGGTTAGTAGAGATTTAGAGGGATCAGAAGATCGTTTTAATATTGACGGAGTAATTTATACCCCCTCTGATCGGAATTTTACAAAGTTGAATGTTCCTGACGGAATGACAGAAGAGAGCGTTTGGAATTCGTGGGTGGCCTTGGCGAACGGAGTTCAGGACGCGCAGCATGATTATAATATCGTCGGCGATGTCATGACGAACTCGAACAGTACAGTTGCCACGATGCTTTATGCAATAGGACTGGATATTCAGGATGTTGCTCCAATATTGAATGGTGATCTTTCATGGGACCCAGACTCATCGAATGATGTGACGACAGGGCGAATGAACGCAGGATCTTTTCCAGGAGATTTCAGCATTTTGGATACTGCGCTAGACACAACATTTACAGTATTCAAGATTGAAGGTGTCGTTTATTCCAGCACGGTATTTTTTAAGATAGACGGTTCAGACACCATTATAATGGAGAATGGTGCAGAGCTTGAAGTCCGAAATGTTGAGGAATCTGATGGCTTAACAAGGATTGTTCTAAAAGAAGTCAAATATTCCGAAGTCGGATTTTCTGATAGCGGAGATGATTTGACCGTAACGGACAAAAGCAACTGGAATCCGTTGAGTGATGATATTATTCGCTTGCCAGACTATGGGGGTTACAAGGGTTATAACAATACAGAATTTGTATTTGATGATGGTATATACCGTATTGGCACTAATGGTGATGACAGTTTTACGCTGAATAGCGTGTTGGGTGGCGTGATAGACGGGCGGGGTGGTGACGATCGGGTCACATATAAGAGTGGCGGGTTCTATGACCAGCAGAACAATGTGATGTGGAATGAAAACGGTACGGTGCATGATACGCTCAAGAATATCGAGAGCGTTAATGCGCGATATGCAGTACTGGTTGTCGATAGTAGCAAATCACAAATATTTTCTACTGATGCCTTTGCCGGATATGATTACCGGTTATCCGAAACCGGTGCGACTTTTACCATCACCAATCATGATGATCTTTCCTCAACGAAGCTTTCGACTCAAACCAGTGTGCAAGTGGTGACCGGAGAAGTTGAACAGTCTGGGCTTGTGACTTTTGACTCTGAGAACTATAGAGAAATTCTGGATATTCCTAATGCCGCTCTGATTTTGAATGGCAACAATCATAAAAGATTCTATGGAACCAATCATGGGGATGCAGTTTTTCTGAGTGGCAATTATTTTTTCTCGTCTTTTTATGGGGGAACAGGAAATGATTTGATCTCGATTGACAGGGGGAATGGTTTCTCACCACAAATTGGTTATCTTGATATTCACTATACGGGTGGAGCAGACACGATTTCAGGAGATGGGGCAGGATCAATCAAAGCACTGTATCTGGATAACGGGATATTGATCGGGGAAGTGTCTGTGTCCTTGACGGGAGATACTCTTGTATTAACCGATAGCGGCAAGACCGGAAACGTCTTGACCGTCAATGGGTTTTATCACGGGACAAAAATTATTTTCTCGAGTGGTGGTGAAATTGATGTCAACGCGTCAGGAGTTATCACCAAGATCGGAACCAGTCCGGATTCTGTGACGCTGTATGGAACCGTCGGAGATGACACTTGGGTGGGGCGGAGTGATATAAACGAGACTTATTATGGTCATGGTGGGAATGATACCCTGAGTGGGAATGGCGGGAATGATACTCTGAATGGTGGAGGTGGAAATGACGCGCTCAATGGCGGTGCAGGTGACGATACACTGATCGGTGGGGATGGAAATGATACTTATATCTTTGCAGCCGGAGACGGGCATGACCATCTGATTGACACAATCGGCAATGATGTGTTGCTGGTCAAAGGGGATTTGAACCCCGAAGATTTTATTTACACCAAGTCGGGAAATAATCTGAAGATCGAAATTGCAAGCGGGGTGGTGATAGACGGATATTATAGAGCGGGAAGCTCTATAAAGTTTATCGAGACAGAGGGCGGTACTCGTTACGCTATATCTGATCTTGCACAAGGTGCTCAGGAGGTCTCAGGTGATGCGATATTCGGTACGTCCAAAGACGATGTGCTCGTAGGAGATGAATTTGCTTATAACCTTATCCTTGCGGGGGGCGGAAATGACCAGATTTATGCAGGTCTGGTTGATAATGATTTATATGGCGGTCGTGGGAACGATACATATTATATTAGTGCCTCTGCGCAGAGTGTTATCCATGATACAGAAGGCTCCAACCATTTGGTGATTGACGGCATTTCTCTTTATGCTTTCAACGCAGGATTTCGAGGAAATACAGTTTTTTTAGAAGACTTGTTTGGCAACACCTTCGCCACAATTGAAGACATATATCATTTGTCATCTATTACATTCCTGCAAGATAATACTACGATTTCATCCGAAGATTTCTTCTCGTTCGACTTCAATCCGTATTTCGTTACAGAAGAAGATGACTTCGTTGATTTGAGTGGAGCGTTTACATCTATCTCTCTCGCTCTTCTTGGGGGAGACGATACGCTATACGGGTCGTCATGGGGAGATATTATCCATGGAAATGACGGAGATGATACGCTGAATGGCAGTATCGGAAACGATACTTATTATGGAGATAGCGGGAATGATATCCTCTTCGGGAATGAAGGTGACGATGCTCTTTCTGGTGGCGAAGGGGATGACGATCTCTATGGAGATCAGGGCAATGATACTTTGGATGGAGGTTCGGGCTACAATCATCTTTACGGCGGGGAAGGCAATGATACCTATTTAATCTCACAGGGTAGTGGAACCTTTATTGATGATTCATGGGGTATGAACAGAATTATTGTGACGGATGTGTCGTCATTGGATTTTAACGTGAATTCGGCAGGTACAGGGTTTTATACGGATTCTTTCGACACATATCTTGATGTCGGTTATATGGGGAATATCTCTCAAATCGAATTTACTCAAGATCATGTTGTCTGGATTCCCTATATGATCAGTGCGGGACAATACGGGTTTTTCGAGGTAACTAATCACGATGATAATCTGGATGCGCGGTTTCTGCAGACTTCTCTGACGGTTGATCTGCAGGACGGGAATGACCGTTTTTATGGAACGGATTACAACGATAGTGTCATGGGAGGGTTAGGGAATGATGTTCTGGATGGCTATGCTGGAGATGATATGCTCTATGGCGGATATGGCACAGATAGTCTGATTGGTGGCGCGGGCCATGACCAACTGTTTGGTGGGGCAGATAATGACTCACTGAACGGGAATGAAGGAGATGACCTTCTGGTGGGAGGCGCAGGGGATGATTTCCTGAGTGGCGGAGAAGGGGATGATACCTACCTGTTTGATCCCGATCACGGGAATGACACGATTGCCGAAAGTGTCGGTGTTGATACAATCAGGATTGGCGGAGATCTGGTTATTGATGATCTGGTTCTGGAGCAATCCGGCAATCATCTGATTATCCATACAGGCGCAGACAGTTCCATTAAAATTATCAACCAGTTTACAGAGTTTACATCCTATATCGTCGAGTGGGCCGAATTTGATGATGGGTCGCGTGTCCAATTGCCGAATGGTTTGAGCTTGGCGGAGAATGTCGCGCCTGTATTACAGGATGATGTCTTTACTCTCGATGAAGACACTGTTTTATCCGGCAATGTGTTGGTGAATGACACTGATGCTGATGGGGATACGCTTCTGGTTCAGGCTGCAACGATTACAACAGCTTCGGGCGCAACTGTAACCTTGTTGGAAAATGGTGATTTTACCTATACGCCGCTTGAGAATTTTAATGGAGCTGACAGCTTTACCTATACGGCCCGTGATGGTCATGACCATGAAGAAACGGCAACTGTTTCCCTGACAGTTCTTGCCGTGAATGATGATCCGGTTGCTATGGATGATCAATTCACAATCCATAGACCGAATAGCTTGACTGGAAATCTCCTTCTGAATGACAAGGATGTTGATGGAGATATTTTGAGTGTGGTTGCACAAGACCATGTGACAACAGCGTCCAGAGCTTTGCTGACAGTCTCTGAGAATGGAGACTTTACCTATAGCGCAATTGCAGGATTTACGGGGCACGATAGTTTCAGTTATGAGGTCTCTGACGGGCAGGGAGGAACTGCAACCTCACTGGTTGATATAGAGGTGACCGCAAGTGCCGGAAGTCTTATTGATGCTACAGGCTCTAATTTCCTTATTGCCAAGATTGATGGATCGATTCTTTATGGATTGGGCGGGAATGATTTGATGTTCGGACGTCAAGGGGCCGATCAAATGTTTGGTGGAGCAGGCAACGACATGTTAAATGGCAATAGTGGCCATGATTTATTGATAGGTGGAGCAGGAAGTGACTCTTTGTATGGTGGGTATGGGCATGATATTCTGGTTGGAGGAGATGTTATTATTGTTGATCGCCCGGATGGCAGCGTAGATTATTTTTATGCCGGAATTGATACCCACAATGATACTTTATTCGGTGGTTCGGGTAATGACTTGTTGATTGGTAGTGGTGGGCAGGACTTGATGGTTGGTGGTAGTGGGGCAGATACCTACATGTTTATAGAAGTAGATGGTGCAGCAGATGTGATATACGGATTTAATACACGTCAGGGAGATAAGATTGACCTGTCCAATTTATTGGATGGATATGATCCGTTGAGTGATGCAATTGCCGATTTTGTTCAGGTCACTACATTCCGTGGGCAAACGACAATCTCTGTGGATGTTGATGGCGGCGCAGACAACTTTGTTAATGTCGTGACTGTATCCGGCAATATCCAGAGTGATCTTGATAGCTTGATCTCTAAAGGTACCTTGGTGGTGTAAAGGCTGGAACGCCCCACCTTTAAAATATAAGGTTTACTATCGTATTGTTATAAAACGATATTTCATGGATGTTAGTGCTTTCCATGATGTGCATGAAATATAGACTAAAATATTTGCATATTTTACTGTTTTTCCCTATAATCAAGGATAGGAGGCTGTAAATGACGGCTGTATTGGAGCTTAAAAGCAATCTGACACGTGGGAATGTCTATCGCCGTTCTGACCTTGCCCAATGGTCGAATGCGGTGGATCGCCATGTGCAATTGCTTGTGAAGAACGGTGAGTTACAAAAGCTCTCCGGAGGTGTTTATTACTACCCGAAACAAACGGCCTTTGGTGCGGTTCCCCCTAAGGATGAAGATTTGGTGCGTGTCTTTTTGAAAGATGATCGTTTCTTTATAGCGTCTCTTAACGCCTATAATGGGTTAGGGGTTGGGGCGACACAGCTTTATAACGAGCAGCTTGTCTATAACTCCAAGCGTGACGGGCGGTATGATCTTGGCGGTCATACATTCTATTTTATAAAACGCCCGTACTTCCCGAACGAAGTCACAGAAGAATTTCTGCTCGTTGATCTGCTCAATAATCTACATCTCTTGGCAGAGGATACAAATGCCTTGCTTGAAAAGGTTGCGGAAAAAGCCAAACGCTTAAGTCCGCAATCCTTGCAAAAGGCTGTTCAGGATTTCGGCGGCCTTCGCGCCAAGAAGTTCTTTGCCAAACTCTTTTAAGGTTATAGAGTAGGGCATGACTTCATGTGATTTTCTGCATAATCTGATTTTTTATATTGCTATTGTATAAATAGCAGCATTTGTAATGTACAAATCGCCCATATTCTAATGTACATTTTGCCAAACTGCTGATATGCTGAAGTTAGCTTATATTTTCAGGCAAGGAGGTGTTTGGTATGTCCGATTATTCACGCTGGCAAGAAGGTGGTTTAGAACAGGCACTGGCGACTCGTCGTGTTGTTATGCTCACAGGCCCTCGTCAATGCGGTAAGACGACTCTTGCTCGCAAATTTGTGTCGGAGAATGTTGCCTATAGAACATTGGATGATGTGGCCGCACGACAAGCGGCTGAAGCAGACCCCCACTTGTTTGTAGATTACGCCCCCGAAGATGGGACGCTCATCATTGATGAAATTCAAAAAGTTCCTGATTTGATTCCAGCGATTAAAAAGGCTGTGGATCAGAACAACAGGGCGGGGCAATTCCTGATTACAGGATCGGCGAATATCCTGAATTTACCAACGGTCACTGAGTCTCTAGCAGGAAGAATTGGCAAGGTACGTTTAAGACCATTATCCCAAGGGGAAATCGCAGGAGCTTCCCCAACATTTTTGGAAAGGGCTTTTGCTCAGGATTTCAAGCGGCCTAAAAAGCGTTACGACAGAAACGACCTGATTGAAATGATATTCAGAGGGGGCTTTCCCGAAGCTATAAGACTGGAAGGAAAAGCAAGAAGAAACTGGCACATTGATTATGTCGATGCTCTTATAGAACATGACCTCAACGATATTGCGAATATCCGACAAGTTGATGTGATGAAAGATTTGGTTAGGGTTTTGGCGGCATGGTCATCAAAATTTATGGATGTGTCTGCTATCGGTTCTGTCTTCTCATCGGATCGAAGGACCTTGTCCAGCTATATCAGCGCACTTCAGTCCTTCTATATTGTTGAGTCTGTCCCGGCTTGGCACAAGACGGATTACGACCGAGTTGGTAAGCAAGATAAACTATTTATGGCAGACACGGGAATGATGACGGCACTTTTGGGCTGGAAGCCTTCGGATTTTGCAAACGATCCGGACAAAGTGGGGAAGGCGTTTGAAACATTTGCCTATAATGAGTTAGTCTCACAGATAGACGCCGCAGAAGATGTATATCATCTTTACCAGTATCGGGATCGTGTGAAGCGGGAAATTGATTTCATCATTGAAAGTGGTGACAGATCAATCTTAGCGGTAGAAGTCAAATCAGGGATTACGGTTAAAAATTCGGATTTCAAGCATATCGAGTTTTTCAGGGACAATCTGGCCAAGAAGAAAACTGTCATCGGTATCATCCTCTATGCCGGAGTTGAAATTTTGCCATTCGGCAAAAACCTATGGGCAATCCCATTCGATTGTATGTGGATGAAGAATTAAAAAAAGATGCGCGTTTTTACGCGCATCGGAAGATGTAGTTTTTACCTGCTATGGTGGTTTCGGAATAATCCATAGCGAGGTCTCGGGCGATAGCGTCAAGATCGAGGTAGTAACGAATGTTTTCTGGAATATCTCCGAATAAACCTTCTTCAATAAATTGTTCTGCCAAGTCACGAAGGCTATCAAGCTCATAGA
>JAGRKB010000031.1 GCA_020442425.1 Alphaproteobacteria bacterium
ATAGATACCCACGGGTAAACCCGTGGTTCTATGGCTACGCCGACAGATTGCCTTTGGTCAATCTGTCAATTACAGCTCCTGACGGAGCTGACCTTGCTGTCACCCCCGCTTACACAAACCCGTCTCTGTCACCCCCGCGCAGGCGGGGGTCTGGATCCTCCTGCATTTTGCCGGATGCCCGCCGGAGTTTATCCCTGTGAAAACAGGGGCGGGCATGACAGCAGGCCGGCTCATTCATCCACGGCTAAAGCCCCATTTCTTTGTACTGTTCTGTCTTCGACCGCATAAATAAACACAAAATTTGACAAATAATTTTTTTCATAATATTAGTCATCAAAAATAGAGGCCAATATGACTAAAAGAAAAAAAGTAAAAACTACTGATAAAACTCCCTTTGAATTGGGAAGACAACATCAAGGAGAAGGAAAGCACTATGCTGCTACCTTATATTTTCTTGACGCCCTATCAAAATTCGAAACTGTAGAGTCCGAAGCTGCGCGTAACATTTTACAATACTTAAATAGAAGTTTTGGCAAACTCGATGCAATTGACTTACAAAAGCTAAAAAATAACAATGCCTTTAAAGATCTCCTAAAAAGACCGCAAATTGCTGAACTCCCTCTTCTCCGTGACCTTCTGGGTAAAAATTCCGCCTCAGGAACAATAACAGAACTCTATCAGCAAATATCACTACAACCAAGAAACGTAGGGGCGAGAACCAGATTAATGCAATTACTTCAAAGTAATGGGGAATTAATGGACGCCTATGCTCAAGCATTGAGTATCTTGGACATAGACAAACAAAATTCTGCCGCAAAACTGTTTATCTCAAAAAATCCTGACACTGAGGCGCAATTCTTGCAAACATATAATATACGTTAGGATAAAGTGGCGCGAGCGACGGGACTCGAACCCCTCGCGCAATAGCGCGTAAAACAAAAATTCTAGCGGGTTCTGCCACTATCCAAATAGCACACTTAATTAGGGGATAAAGTGGCGCGAGCGACGGGACTCGAACCCGCGACCTCCTGCGTGACAGGCAGGCATTCTAACCGACTGAACTACGCCCGCGCATGGGTGTCGTTAAGGTGGGATGTTAATAATCGTTTGCCCTTTCCTTGTCAACACAATATATTTCAAAAAAACATATTTTTCTTAAAACACTGATTTGCAGGGCATAAAATGAGCCAAAACGCCATCACAGTATCTTCCCTGAACTATTATTACCCCGATAAAAAAGCTCTGGAAAATATCACAATCCAGATCCCGAAAGGAGAGATTACCGCTCTTGTTGGCCCGAACGGCGCCGGAAAATCGACCCTGATGCGCTGTCTGGCAGGTCTGGACTCACCATTTTCGGGAGAAATAAGCATTTGCGGAATTGACATCATAAACAACCCTCGCCAAGGACATTCTAAACTTGGCTACCTATCCGATGATTTCGGTCTTTATGAAGAACTCACCGTAAAAGACGTATTGGAATATATGGCGGGATGTCATGAACTGCCCATAAAAGACTCAGTCGATACTGTTATCAAACGCCTTAAAATCGAATCAGTTCAGGATAAAAAATGTGGAGCTCTTTCCCGTGGATGGAAGCAACGTGTAGGGATAGCCATGGCCGTTATTCATATGCCGGAAGTTCTCATTCTGGATGAACCGGCATCAGGCCTCGATCCGGAGGCCAGATCAGAATTATCAACGATCTTAAAAGACCTTCAAAAAGAAGGAATGACAATCTTGGTGTCTTCTCACATATTGTCAGAACTGGAAGAGTACTCGACAGCAATGTTGGTTTTAAGAGACGGAAAGATCAAAGACCATATAACATTAGAACAACAAAAAGCACTCACATCAATTTCATCAGTTCATATCGGTTTATCAAGCCCTGTTACTCCCGCACAAAAAATACATCTTGAAAATCTATCACAAGACAAAAAAATATCAGTGACCGAGAACCGACACACAGTGACGATCCAACATAAAAACGAACCCGAACAACTAAACATACTTCTCAAATCCTTATTGGACGAAAACATTCCAGTGTGCAGCTTTACACCCTCACAGTCTACATTGCAAACATTGTATCTCGAAATCGCACAAACAGATAAAAACCAAGATAAATAGAATTGGAATAATTATGAATCCGGAATTCAGAAAACACGCAAAGCTGGAACTCACTCCCCTTCGCCTTTTACTTCCGCTGGTTGTTCTACTCCTAGGCGCATGGGCAGGCTGGGTATCTGTAACCGAAATCGGCTGGGAAAACCTACCCCTAGAACACTACAAAGGAGAAAGTCTACTCTACTGGACATGCTCCATAGGTTTTATATTCACTATATTATGGGGCACTTACCTATGCACCAGCACAATCACAGAAGAAGTATCTCAAAAAAGCTGGACCTTTATGGAGCTTTCCCCCCTATCAACATCTAAAATCCTTTTTGGAAAATTGTTTGGTTCAACAATTACAATCTGGATCATCACGCTCTTTTTCGGGATCCCCATACTCGCATTTGCCGTATCAAATTATATTCCGGATATTCTTGCCCCAAGAAACGAAAACATCACAATTACAATGTTTATAGCAGGCGTGCTGCTCTGGATTGTTGCCACACATGCATTTGCATTTTTTACCGTCTTAGGAACCTTAAAACTAAAACTTCCAAAATCTGCAGCTCTCGCAATGCTCATTCCTGTTATCATCGTCTCAATGATATTCGGAGGTCTCTTGCTTGAAAATATTAATGACTACACAACAATGCATCACAAAAGCAACTTCACAAATTATAATGGCCTCACATGGGAAAGCGAAGTTCTGAAAGGAAATAACTATGAGGTTGAAGGCGACTGGTATCGTTACAAAATGCAAGATGACAACTGGTACGATTTCCGCATCCCCCAACTAGACAAAATCACACTCCTCATTGCTTTTATTGCCTTTTGGTCAATCATCGGATCATACAGAATCTTAAGGGAAACATTGCAATACAAAGACACTCCATGGGTCTGGTTTATCTTCATGATAACCGCCCCCTTATTTTTATCAGGAGTAAGCAATAGTAAATACGAACAAACCTTAGAATTCCCGTTATACATGATGAACATCCTACTCCTGCTGGTCTGCGCAAAAGAGGCCGGGGACATCATTGCCTATAAAACTTGGATACGATCAATCAAAGAAAAATCATGGAAGCAGGCTCTCAAATACACTCCCCTCTGGTTAATTTCCTTTATGGTTTTAGCTCTCTATTTTCTGTTTTTGTTTGTATACAGCCCCCTACAAGCCTCATTCATCAAAGACGGTCAATTCTCACTTAAAATGATAGAACTGTATAAAATAAACTCAGCCCTTATCGTTCTCTGCTGCGCTCTAAAAGATATTCTGGCCTTTCACATCATCTTCTGGTGGAAAAAAATTCGCAGACCTCTCATAGGAGTCGTTGTTTATCTTTTGATTGCCTATGTGATAGCTCCTGTCATCCTGCATACATTATGGGGGCAAAATGCCTCATTCTTGGTGGCTCACCCGATTTTCGAGATCGACTATTCCATCAAAAATATTTTGAACTCCCCTCTCCTGAATAACAACACAGGCATAATCAACATGATCTATTGGAGCATATTGGGATCACAAATCTTAGTCTTCGGATTCCTCTTCAACAGAATTCGAAAATCAACGCAAGAAAGATTGGAACGGTAGCCCAAGAGATTGAGCAACTCCTTGATGAGTGACTTGCCCACGGCAAATATTAAGGCCGTGCATAAAACCTTCATCCTCACCCAGAGCCGTGACCCATCCCTTATCAGCTATCCTAAGCGCATAAGGCAAAACAGCATGGTTTAATGCCATCGTAGATGTCAAAGGAACAGCTCCCGGCATATTTGCCACACAATAATGGGTCACGCCCTCTTCAACGAAAATAGGATCGGCATGGGTTGTTGGTCGTGATGTTTCAAAACATCCGCCCTGATCGATTGCAATATCAACCATGACAGAACCGGACTTCATAGTCCCGAGCATATCTTTGGTCACCAGCTTTGGCGCAGATTCCCCGGGGATAAGTACGGATCCGATCACAAGATCAGTATCTTGTATTAAAGTCTCAACAGCCTCACTGGTGGAAAATAAGACCTCACAACGCCCTGCAAAATAATCATCCAACTGGCGCAAACGATCCGCTGATTTTTCCAAAATGGTAACTCGCGCTTCCATTCCGACAGCCATTCGCGCAGCATTAAAACCGGCAACACCACCACCCAAAATAAGAACATTGGCAGACGGCACACCGGCAACACCACCAAGCAACCTCCCCTCGCCCCCCAGATGCTTCATCAGATAATGCGCACCCTCTTGAACGGATAAACGCCCCGCAACCTCACTCATAGGAGCCAACAAAGGCAACCCACGCCCGTCACGCCCGGTCACAGTTTCATAAGCAATGGCAACACATTTTGATTGAATAAGCCCGTCAGCCTGAGCGCGGTCTGCCGCTAAATGAAGGTAAGTAAACAAAATTTGTTCTTCCCTCAACATTTTACATTCCTGGGACTGAGGCTCTTTAACCTTAATAATCATCTCCGAAAGATCAAAAACTTCATGGGCAGTCTGCAAAATTTTTGCACCGGCGCGCTCATAGGAATCATCATCAAAGCCTATCGCAAGACCTGCTCCTGTTTCTATAAAGACTTCATGACCATGCTGTATAAATTCTTTGACGGATGCAGGAATTAACCCGACACGATGCTCTTGTTTTTTAATTTCCTTAGGTACACCGACACGCATTCCTGCCTCCATCGAAATATCTTGAAATATTTAACTAAATAGAAAATAATAGACAGGAACAGAATAACATAACACCGCTATAATGACTATATGCAACGCGGCAAACGACGGTAACTTAAGTAAGTCTGCGTCCGGCCGGCATCCTTACCTTTATTCTCGTAACGCGTCGCCATCCAACCGTTGGGAGCCGATTTACAATCCTCAAAGCTTTCGGCCAACCACTCAAAATCCTTACACTGCAAACTTTGCATTAACATCCAGTCTGCCAACTCATCAACATCAGTGGTTTGCAACATGATCCCATTATCTTTCAGCACGCGAGCATAAACAGACAAATTCGCCTCATTAACAATACGTCGCTTACGATGTCTGGATTTAGGCCAAGGATCGGGATTAAGAATATAAAGAAAATCGACCGAAGCATCTTCCAAAGAATTCAACACCATTAAGGCATCATCCATATGCACACGGAAATTCTCTTCCGGAGGGGCAGAGCATTCTTTAAGAAAACTGGTCATTCCATTGATGTAAGGCTCGGCGCCGATAAAAACATCATCCGGAAATTGCTTCATAATGTAATGAAGATGTTCTCCACTCCCGAAACCGATTTCAAAATGAACGCGAGAAACATCCCACCCGAAGATTTTGGATACGGATAAATTTTTCTGCTCACTCAGCAAAGCCTCGTCAACTTTTCTTTGCGGCAATATATCATTAAGAACATCCAAACGTGCCCTATGCATCGGGCGGCCCATGCGCCGCCCGTAAACACGTTTGACTTTTTTGTCAGTATCAAGTGTATCAGCCAAGTTCTTTCCTCAACGCATCAACCAAATCCAATTTTTCCCAAGAAAAACCGCCATCATTCTCGGCTTCACGACCAAAATGACCATACGCAGCAGTTCGGGCATAAATAGGACGGTTCAGCTTCAAATGCGTGCGTATTCCACGGGGAGAGAGATCTATCACTTTTGAAACCGCTTTGACAAGTTCTGATTCAGGAACGCGACCAGTGCCATAAGTATCAACATAAACGGACAAAGGCTTGGACACACCAATAGCATAAGACAATTGGATCAAGCATTTCTCGGCATATCCGGCAGCGACAATATTCTTGGCCACATATCGAGCCGCATAAGCAGCAGAACGGTCAACTTTTGTAGGATCTTTCCCTGAGAAAGCCCCGCCACCGTGAGGAGCCGCCCCACCATAAGTATCAACAATAATCTTGCGTCCCGTCAAACCGGCATCCCCAACTGGCCCGCCAATCACGAAGCGTCCCGTAGGGTTCACATACAATTCGTCGTCAGAACACATCCAGCCCTCAGGCAAAACTTTTTCGATGTATGGCTTCACAATATTGCGCACATCTTCCTGAGAAAGCCCATCCGCATGTTGCGTAGACAAAACAATAGATTTAGCGCCAATAGGCTTGCCGTCACGATACTCCAAAGTAACCTGAGACTTGGCATCAGGCTCTAACATAGACAAAACGCCCTTGTGACGCTCTTCTGCCAAAACGCGCAAAATATTGTGGGAATAATAGATTGGCGCAGGCATCAAAACCGAAGTCTCCTGACAGGCATAACCGAACATAATCCCTTGATCTCCGGCGCCTTCGTCTTTGTTACCGGCAGCATCAACCCCGACAGCAATATCTGCAGACTGCGCATGAAGGCGACAATCAATCTCAACATTGCGCCAGCTAAAACCTTCTTGGTCATATCCGATTTTCTTGATGGCATCGCGCACCAACTGTTCGACTTCTGCTTTACCTAGCTCTTGAGAACATCTTGTCTCACCGATAACACCGACATAATCGGTTGTCGCAACCGTCTCAACAGCCGCGCGCGCAAAAGGATCAAGAGACAAAAACGCGTCAACAATAGTATCGGATATACAATCGCAAACTTTATCAGGATGCCCTTCCGAGACAGACTCACTGGTAAACATATAATCTTTAAGTAAAGTACCTGACATAAAACACCTCGGAAAATAGAAACGAAAAATATAAACTCGGAAAAGTGCCAACCCCGAACAGAGCCGCGAAAAATATATAGTCGTTTTTATTAAGAATAGGACGCCGATCGAGAATGACCGGCTTTTTAAAAAAACGACGACAACGTACATAGCGGTACTTTGAGGAGGTTTTTAAAAAAACGGCTTCATTCGCAGATGTGTCCTGTTCTTAAGACGAATGACTATAGAAGGCAGAATACCCTGAACCCCAAGAAAACAAAAGCCCCTTTTCAGGGGCTTTGCATCAATTCGATCAATAAAGGCTATTAAAAAAACCCATAACTCAAAGACATTGTATAAAAACAATCTACTCGTTCGCTTTAAAGTTTTTAGCCATCTGTTTGAGCATCTTAAGAAAATCTTTTCGAAGTCTTTCATCCGCAATACCATAGTACGTGCGGATCAACTCGACAGTTTCCTTACGGTGAAGGATATCCTCTTGGTCATCCCCTTCACCGATAAAAGCATCCTGATCATTCTCTGCAAAACCGGCCTGAATTCCGATTTGGCTATCAGAGGCGGCAAAACCATCGAAGAAATAGGAAACAGGAACATCCAAGACGCGCGAAAACTGGAACAAACGGCTGGCACTCAAGCGATTACGGCCTTTTTCGTATTTTTGAACCTGCTGAAAAGTGATTCCTGCAGCTTCGGCCAAATTTTCCTGCGTTATTCCGATCAGGTTACGACGTGACCGTAATTTCTGACCTACAAACACATCGACAGGGTTAGGCTCTTCACCATTAACGGAGCTACGACGAGGGTTTCTTATTTGTTTAGCTAAATCTTCCTTCATGTTTTTAACTCAGTTCTTTATCTGTTTTTGTTATAAGGAATAATACTTCCTCTTAATTGCATGAGATGCCATTAGGAAACAACAAATCTTAAGTATAAATTCGTTGGAACTTATATAACCTAGAATGGAATAATGTTATTAACCGCCGACATATGTAACGAACACTCTACGAGCAGAAATAAAAGCCTCTTTTTCGATTTACATAAAAGAAACATCACTCCCCCGTACAGAAGTTATGAATGTAAAATAAGCCAAAAAAAACTTGCGTCAATTGGTGCAAAGGTATAGAACAACGTCAACAACCTGAATTTATAACAGGGTGGGCTCAAAAAGAGGCCCGCCTTTTTTGTTACCCGAAACAAAACAACGGAATAATGAGTACACTACAAGAGAAAAAGATAGAAAAATATATAGAGCCGATTATAGCAGACCTTGGCTATGATTTGGTATCTTTGCGTGTCTTGGGCAGCCAAAAGCTACAAACATTGCAAATCATGGCAGAAGATCCTCAAACGCTAACGCTTGATCTTGAAGGCTGCACAAAAATATCAAGAGCTATATCGGCAATTCTTGATGTCGAAGACCCATTCACCGGCGCCTATCAATTGGAAGTCAGCTCACCGGGGATTGACCGCCCCCTATCCCGCTCCAAAGATTTTGAAGCCAACATTGGCTTCGAAGCAACAGTAGAGATTTTAACTCCGGCAGAAAACGGACAAAAGAAATACAGAGGCCGCATCACCGCAATTGATGCTGAAAAAGAAATTCTAACTCTGAGTACGCAAGATCAAGGAGATGTCTCCATTGACCTAACTGACTTGAACAAAGCAAAACTTGTCCTGACGGACGAGCTGATTAAAGCCAGTAAAGAAAAAAGACCTAAACAAAACGAAACTGAAACTGAAATTGAATAAGAATTTTAACTAAGGAGCTAAAAAATGAGTCGTATTGAAATTCTTCAGGTTGCTGATGCTGTTGCCCGCGAAAAAAATATGGATCGCGAAATCATCATCACGGCAATCGAGCAAGCAATTCAAAAAGCCGGACGTTCCAAATATGGCCATGAGCATGACATTCGCTGCCATATTGATCGTAGAACCGGCGAGACCCAACTGAAAAGATACAGAACAGTAACCGAGCCTGATCTGATCGAAAACGAAGCGGCTCAAATCACTCTGGAACAAGCACGCCGTGAAAAATCCGATGCACAAGTCGGTGACATTCTGATTGATACCCTGCCCGCATTTGATTACGGCCGTGTTGCTGCACAAACAGCAAAACAGGTTATCATGCAAAACATTCGCGAGGCAGAACGCGAACAACAATTCGATGACTTCAAAGACCGCATGGGTGAAATCGTCAACGGTGTAATCAAGCGTGTTGAATACGGCAATGCTACAATTGATCTGGGACGGGCGGAAGCTGTTCTACGTCGTGATGATACAATTCCTCGTGAACATTTGAAAGTCGGTGAGCGTATCCGCGCTTATATCTATGATGTCCGTCGCGAAGTTCGCGGCCCTCAAATTTTCCTCTCCCGTACCCGTGGAGAATTCCTGGCTCAATTGTTTGCTCAAGAAGTTCCTGAAATCTATGATGGCGTCATCGAGATCAAATCCGTAGCACGCGATCCTGGAAGCCGTGCAAAAATCGCTGTGTATTCCCACGACAACGGCATGGACCCTGTCGGAGCCTGTGTTGGTATGCGCGGTAGCCGTGTTCAAGCAGTTGTAACCGAACTGGGCGGCGAGAAGATCGACATTATCCCTTGGTCTCCAAACATTGCGACTTTCATCGTAAACGCTTTGGCTCCTGCAGAAGTAACCAAAGTGGTTATGGACGAAGAAAAACGTCGCTTGGACGTTGTTGTTCCTGATGAACAGCTTTCACTGGCTATTGGCCGTCGTGGACAAAACGTGCGCTTGGCTTCCATTCTGACAGGCTGGTACATTGATATTCTGACCGAAGAAGAAGAAACCAAACGCCGTCAGGAAGAATACAATACCCGCTCATCTCTGTTTATCGAAGCGTTGGATGTGGACGATGTTATTGCCCGCCTCTTGATTGCCGAAGGCTTTATCAAAGTAGAAGAGATTGCAGAAACAGCAATAGAAGAGCTGTCTTCAATCGAAGGCTTTAACGAAGAGATTGCAGAAGAGCTGAAAAACCGTGCGGAAAACTGGCTGACTGCAAAAGCAGAAGAGCTGAAAAACCGCCAATCAGAACTTGGGTTGTCTGATGATCTTGTATCTTTCGAAGGCCTGACCACTGATCAGATTATCAAATTGGGTGAAAAAGAAATCAAAACTCTTGATGATTTGGCAGACTTGGCAGGCGATGAATTGGTAGAAATTCTGGGTGAAAAAGAAATCACCGAATCTCAAGCCAATGACTTGATCATGAAAGCTCGTGAACACTGGTTTGCAGACGAAGATGCTGCTGCTGAAGATTCTTCTTCTGAAGCATAGAAATGGAAAGGGCGCTGTATAACGAATGGCAAGAAAAGAGCCTGAATTGTTTTATCATCCTGTCGTAGGGGCTATGTCCCCTGCGTCAATGATGCTGCTCAATTTAAACGCTTTTCAACCATCCGGAAAAACTAAATCAGCGCCCGAAACCTCCACGCCCCCTCTTCTGCCGGCACATAGCCTGCATCAGACTTCTCCGAAGAACAGTCCTCTCTCACCCTACGCAGAAAGGTCGGAAAGGACAGTCATGACTCTGACCAAAACCGCCACATGTGCCATTACAGGAGAAACGCTGCCACAAAACAGCATGATCCGTTTTGTTATTACGCCGGACTATCACGTGGTTGCGGATTTAACAGGAAAACTTCCCGGAAATTTCCTCTGGGTATCAGCGCAAAGAAGCATTCTCAAAAAAGCCCTATGGAGAAACTGCTTCACTTCACACGCGCGCCAAGCAGTAAAAGTACCGGAAAATATGCTGGAAACCATTGAATCCGGGTTAAAAAAGCTAGCCATTCAGACCTTAAGCATGAGCAAACGCGCAGGAGAACTGGTTTTTGGATTCACAAAAACAGACGAAGCCTTGCGTTCTCTAGAGACTGGCGTGTATGTTGTAGCCAGCGATTCGAGTGAAAACGGGCGGGAAAAGCTGGAAAGACTGGCTACCCATCAGAATATCCCTGTCATTGACTGCTGGACAAGCGCAGAACTATCAGCAGCCATAGGGGAAGTAAACGCCAACCATATTGCCTTGAAAAAAGGGGCGCTGGCGCAAAATTTTCTGGAACTGATAACAAAATTAAACTCTGTAAGATCGGAAAAATAGGACTATGACCGAAAAAGAAAAGAAAACACTCTCCCTTGGCGGAAGCAAAGGAACTCTTAGCCTAAAAGGTGGTGCGCCGGGACAACAGCACATCACGCAGACGCTAGCCCGTGGTCAAAGCCGTGGTGTCACGATCGAGGTTCGTAAAAAACGTGGTGCCGGAGCCGCTGCCGACACAGCCAAGTCTGAAGAGGATTTGGCGGAAACCAACCTGACCAACGACGAGAAAGAAGCACGCCTAAAAGCTCTTCAAAAAGCCAAAGAGGATGATGAGCGTCGTCGTGAAGAAGAAGCAAAACGCCGCGCCCTCGAAGCCGAAGAAGCAAAAATTCAGGCCGAAGCCGAGAAAACCGGAAAACGTCCGAAAAAGATTGATGCAGAAGATTTGCGCCGTCGCGAGATGGAAGAGCTTGAGCGCATTAAAGAAGAAGATCGTAAAAAAGCCGAAGCCGCAGATAAGCAGCGCAAGGAACAAGAACGCGCGTTTGCCGAAAGCCGCGCCTCCACGCCACAAAATTATGGCCGCCCTGCTCCGGCACACGGAGCCCCAAGAGAAGATGATAGCGGTGGAATGAGCTACCGTGACCGCATCAAAAAAACAGCATCCAGAAACACACGCTCTGGTGCCGAGGAACAAACCACCAATGATCGCAGCACAAGCGGTCGTTTGGGACGCCTGACCGTTAATCAGGTCTTGAACGAACAATACGCCCGTGATGAAAGTGGCCGGTCGTTGGCTGCCGTACGTCGCGCACGTCAAAAAGCAAAAGCGCTAGCAGGGCCAAAGCAGGAACAGCCAAAGCAATCCCGCGAAGTAACAGTTCCGGAAACCATCACGGTTCAAGAGCTCGCGAACCGTATGGCAGAACGTGGCGGTGATGTTATCAAATCCCTCATGAAAATGGGTGTGATGGCAACAATCAACCAAACGATTGATGCGGATACAGCCGAGTTAATTCTCATGGAATTCGGACACAAAATTAAACGCGTTACCGATGCAGATGTTGAGGTCGGGATCGAAGGGGTAGACGATAAAGACGAAGAACTTATGCCGCGTCCTCCGGTTGTTACAATCATGGGTCACGTGGATCACGGGAAGACCTCCCTGCTCGATGCCTTGCGTTCCACAGACGTGGTCGGCGGCGAAGCAGGTGGTATCACCCAGCACATCGGCGCATACCAAATTACAATGGAAAGCGGCGACAAAATCACTTTCCTCGACACACCGGGTCACGCAGCCTTTACTGAGATGCGAGCACGTGGGGCTAACGTTACGGATATCGTTGTTCTGGTTGTCGCGGCCAATGACTCGATCATGCCTCAAACCATCGAAGCCATCAGCCACGCAAAAGCAGCGGGTGTTCCGATGATTGTTGCTGTTAACAAGGTTGATTTGCCGGACGCAAACCCGATGAAAGTCAAACAAGATTTGTTGCAACATGACGTTCAAGTTGAAGACATGGGTGGAGACGTCTTGTGCGTTGAAGTCTCAGCGAAAAAGAAATTGAATTTGGAAAAACTTGAAGAAGCAATTCTTCTTCAAGCCGAAATTCTTGATCTGAAGGCCAACCCGAACCGCGAAGCACAAGGCGCAGTCGTCGAAGCCAAAATGGAACGCGGTCGCGGATCTGTGGCAACAGTTCTGATTCAAAAAGGAACACTCAGCATCGGGGATATCTTCGTTGTCGGTTCCGAATGGGGTCGCGTTCGAGCCTTGTTGGATGATCGCGGTCAAAATCTGGCGAAAGCCGAACCGGGGCGCCCTGTCGAGGTTCTGGGTCTCTCCGGAACGCCAGAGTCAGGCGACCAGTTCACGGTTGTAGACACAGAAAATAAAGCGCGTGAAATTGTTGAATACAGAAGCCGCAAGAAGAAAGACAAAGAAGCTGCAGTACTCGCAGGAACATCTTTCGAACAATTACTGGCCCAAAGCAAAGACAACAAAAAAGAACTGCCTATTATTATCAAGGCAGACGTGCATGGCTCGGTCGAAGCGATTGCAGGTTCTTTGGCAAAAATCACCGAAGACAATGCAGAAGTTGGAGTCAAAATCCTCTTCTCGGGTGTTGGGCCAATCTCCGAATCCGATATCACATTGGCCAAAGCGTCTAACGCTTTCGTAGTCGGATTTAACGTCCGCGCCAACGCGCAAGCACGTGAATTGGCAAAACGGGATAAAGTCGAACTTCGTTACTACAATATCATCTATAACATCATTGATGATGTGAAGGGCGTCTTGGGTGGAATGCTATCCCCACTCGTTCGTGAAGAATATCTGGGTCAGGCGGAAGTCCGCCAAGTCTTCAACATCACCAAGGTTGGAAAAATCGGTGGCTGTATGGTTCAAACCGGTATGGTCAAACGTGGTTCCAAAGTGCGCTTGCTGCGTGACGATGTGGTTATTCACGAAGGCATGCTCAAAACTCTCAAACGCTTCAAAGACGAAGTCAAGGAAGTGCGCGAAGGTATGGAATGCGGTATGGCCTTCGAAAACTATGATGATATCCGCGAAGGCGACGTCATCGAATGTTTCGAAGTGAAAGAAGAAACCAGAACGATTGAATAGAAAACAAAATGAAACACAATCAACAACCGTCCTCCGGCCCGACACAACGACAATTACGTGTGGGAGAGCAACTCCGACACGTAATAACGGAAACTTTGGCGCGCGGCCACTTTCATGACGATTTTTTGCTGGAAAACGCAGGATTGGTATCAATTTCAGAAGTTCGCGTTTCACCGGACATGAAACATGCCACGGCCTATTCCAT
This sequence comes from Alphaproteobacteria bacterium, assembly GCA_020442425.1. Taxonomy (GTDB): domain Bacteria; phylum Pseudomonadota; class Alphaproteobacteria; order Micavibrionales; family Micavibrionaceae; genus UBA1573. The sequence goes on from JAGRKB010000031.1 coordinate 13,667, forward strand.
GATGATCGGCGGCCAAAATACCGAAGCGGCGCTCGCGTCTCTCAACAACAATGCCGACATCTTCCAAAAAGAAATCGGCCGCCAAATTCGCATGAAATTCACGCCTCGCCTGAAATTCGTCGAAGATACATTGTATGACAGCGCTGCCAAAATCGATGCCCTGCTCCATAACCTGCCAAAAGCAGCAGATAATGAAGAATAACAACAAAACGAATGCCCAGAAAACCGAAAAACAATATTTCCGGATGGATCAATCTGAACAAGCCCGTTGGGGTCACATCCAATGACGCTGTATCCATCATAAAAAAAGCTCTCAACTACCCGAAAATCGGCCATGCAGGAACACTCGACCCATTGGCTTCAGGTATTCTCCCGATTGCCTTGGGTGAAGGCACAAAACTCGTCCCCTATATGATGGATGATGATAAGACGTATCTCTTCACCGCGACTTGGGGCGAGCAACGCACCACAGACGACGCCGAAGGCGAAGTCATAGCAACATCTGATATCCGACCAACCGAAGATCAAATCAAATCCGTGTTGCCCGATTTTATAGGCACAATCGACCAAATCCCGCCTATTTATTCTGCCATTAAGGTCGATGGTCAAAGATCTTACGATCTGGCGCGGGCAGGAGAAATTCCCGAGCTAGCCCCCCGTCCCATCGAGATCTATGAACTCAGCCTCACGGAGACAACTCCCGATTCTGCGACCTTCCGCTGCATCTGCGGAAAAGGCACCTATGTCAGAGCCTTAGCACGAGATATCGCGGAGAAATTGGGTACAAAAGCCTATATTTCCCGCCTGATCCGCGAAACAGTAGGCCCTTTTTCGTTGGAAAGTGCGATTTCACTGGACATTTTCCGTGAAATATCCGATAAAGCCGACCTTGAAAGCAACGTGCTCCCTGTTGAGGCCGTACTGGACGACGTCCCGGTCGTGCCCCTCACAGAACAGGAAGCCATGCGGGTCAGAAACGGAAACAAGATTACTTTTATTTCCCGCCCTGACATGGAACGACTGGTGAAGGCCGGTTTAAATCCGAAAGCCCGCATGTTGGAGTTGGCACTTCTAAAGCATAAAGACACGCCTTTGGCAGTCGCAGATGTAGAAGGAGTAGAAATCCAGCCGGTGCGCGTATTTAATTTATAACCCCTGATTGATGGGGAAAATGAAAGGAAAAAACGATGTCGATTACAGCAGAACGCAAAGCAGAAGTTATTCAAGACAACCGCCAAGCAGACAATGATACAGGCTCTCCGGAAGTTCAGGTTGCAATCCTGACCGAGCGTATCAACAATCTTTCCAAACACATGGAAACCAACAAAAAAGATTTCTCCAGCCGTCGCGGCTTGTTGGCAATGGTTGCCCGTCGTCGTAAACTGCTTGATTACTTGATCCGTACAAACAACGACAGCTATCAAGCTCTTATCGCGAAACTCGGTATTCGTAAATAATTTCACGATCATCGAAGATCAAAAAATTCAAAACGGGAGACTAACCTCCCGTTTTTTATTTTACCTATTTTTTATTGACACCAACGACCCAATCGCTAATATACATAAGAAAAGCCAAACAGGAAATAAGAGGATAAATAGTGACCGTAACACACCGCCCCGCCCAAGACTTTCCAGAAAGCCGTTCCTTTACAATTCTACAAGACACATACGAAATTAGAATCCTCACGACATCAACAAATGCCGTTATGGGTCAAAGACTAACAGCCATGACAATTTGCATGGATGATACCGTGAAATCACACGTCCTATATTCCACAAACGTCAGAGACGCCCAAAAATTCATCTCAGCCTTTTGGGACATTTGGTCAAAGGCTCCAAACTATACTTTGATGAATCTGACAACCATCGGAAAACAAACCGGACGTCTATTTCCTGAAATTAGCCACAGGTCTTCATTCCTCAATTGGGTAAAAAGCACATGCCAGTTACAAGAAGAAGAATTCACAGCCTTCTGCAATGGAATTGATCCTCACCTGCAAGAAAAAATTGGGAAAATGAATATCGGTGTCATTGATATGAGCAACATCCCGACCGAAGAGCATAACGATGAAGACCATGATTTTGGAGAACCTGTAAGAGCTCTTCATTAGAATTCAAAAATCAAGGGATATAAGCAGAAACAATTCCCAACCCAATACCACACACGACGACAACAAATCCTAGCTTGGGATCGGATGGATCATCTTGTTTCATCCAGTATTTATGCAACAAATACAGCCAAAGCGAATAGACAGAAAAGATAGCTCCAAATAAACCTGGATTTTCCAAATAAGAAAGGGATAACCCTTTAGTCGCAACGATCAGTATAAATAAAATACCATTTATTGCACCAGCTATTGCCCAACGCCCATTCATCAACCCAACAGGACGCCCGATAAAACGGTTTCCCAACAACCAAATTCCTGCCGTCAAAAACATTACAGCAGAAAAAACAAAGGCCAACTTAAACACCAATTCAAATGACGGAATCCCATTCATAGAAAGGGAAAAGAAAACATCGGAAATACCGATAAAGATAATAACAGGTAAAGTAGCCCAAATCACATTGACACTCACAGCATTACGGCGCATTCGAAGCAAAGCGATTGAGCTGATAAATATCAAAACAAGACTGATCCAAAAAACATATGGATTAGACGTCAAGCGATCCCAATATCCTGTAACTATCAGAGGCCAAACAAAGAATAACAATACATTCCTGAACTGAGCAACGCGGGAGATAGCCGCCGCAGAATAATGGCGCGATGCGTTAAAAGAAATCATATCCCCGATTGCGGCTGCAATCCCTGCCGCAGCAACACCGCAATAAAACAAAAGACCTTCATTCCATTCCAAAAAAACAACAAACGGCAATAAAACCAGAAACGCGAATAACGACCGCCAAAAAATAAAGACATCGCCTCTTATCTTAAAAATATCATTACAAATGAAATAAAAAGCAGCAATCACGCTACACAGGAATGTATAGAATAACCCCATCATTCAGGCTGACATCCTCTTTGCCCGCAATCGACGGCCTCGATTTCAAGAAAAGCATGATGGATTTTGAAATGCTCCATTAAGTGGGACTTGATGCGCGCACGCAAAACATCAGCCACTTGCCCCTGCTCCATAACGATATGAGCTTCAATTGCCAATTGATGTTCATCCAAAGCGCGCGCATGAAAATGATGCAAAGAACACACCCCTTCAATCGTCAAAATTTGTGATTTAATAGCATCGGCCTGATCTTCACCGGAATTCCCGTCAATCAATATATTGGCAACTTCAGGAATATGCCCCCACACATGGCGCATAATGTATAAAGAAATCGCGAGCGTAATCAAAGGATCAACCCACCACCAACCGAACGCAATAATTAAAATGCCCGCGACTAAAACACCGACAGAGGATAAAGCATCACCCAAATTATGCAGATATGCAGCCCGTACATTTTGTGAATGCTTGGCATCATGAAACGTCAAAGCCACTGTTCCCAAATTAACAAAAACAGCAACAATAGAAACCCAGATAACCGTCCAGCCCATAACAGGTTCAGGAGAAATAAACCGCATAACAGCTTCAAAAATCAACCACACCGAAATAGTCATCAGAATAACGTAATTGGTATAAGCAGAAAGAACCTCAACCTTTTTATACCCATAGGTACGCTTGGCATCAGGTTTCTTTCTCGCAATTTTGCGCGCCACAAGAGCAAGAAACAAAGAAAAAGCATCCGACAAATTATGAAGGGAATCCGCAATCAAAGCCAGCGATCCGGAGAAAATTCCGGCAACAACTTGAACAATAGACAAGAGAACATTAACCCCGAAAGCATAAGTCAACTTCACATCGCCCTCTTGGTGAGAATGATGATGCCCGCCGCAATGCGTACCGTGACTATGGTGATGGTTTCCGTTCAATACAAACACCCCTACTGTGTTCTGTGTTTTTCTTTTGATTGGCAAGAAAAACAGCCCCTCCAATATAATTGCCTATAACAATGCCTCCAAGCCCCAAAGAACCGGATACAATGATATTCCACTCAAACCCGAGACTACTCGCCAAGACAACACCACACCCACATAAAGAGGAATAAAATTCCCGAGTATCATTGAGTATTTGATGCCCTTCCTCAGTAAATGTGTTTGGCGAAGTATCAGGCCAAAATAAAACGCTAAAAACCCTATGCCTAACAGCTCTAATCCAGTCTTGCTTCATACACAATTACGCAGCCAATTTGTCCGCCAGATAATATTTGGCAACACGTTGTCCGTTCTCGTACTCCAGAACCAAAGGCGATCCAGTCGGGATTTCAGTTTCATTGATATTCTCGGGCGTATTCTCACCCAAAATAATCAACAACGCGCGCAAAGAATTTCCATGAGCCGCAACCAGAATATTTTTGCCCGCTTCCATTTGCGGCTTGATCTCTGATTCAAAATAAGGACGCACACGTTTTTCAACCACGTCTTGTAAACTCTCTCCACCGGGAGGCTGCACATCATAGGACCGTCTCCAAATATGAACTTGCTCGTCGCCATACTTCTGACGCGTCTCATCTTTGTTGAGACCTGTCAAATCACCATAATCACGCTCGCGCAAATCATCATGCTTAATCATGGATGCAATCAAACTATCCTGTCCTGCTTCTTTCAATGCAATCTCGGCAGTCGTATAGGCGCGTTTTAAAGTCGATGTATAAACCAGATCAAAATGAATTCCGGCCTTGGCCAAATTCTCACCGGAGAGTTTAGCTTCTCCAATCCCCTGCTCGGTCAATTCAACATTCTGGAACCCCGTAAACCGGTTTTCCAAATTCCATT
>JAGRKB010000032.1 GCA_020442425.1 Alphaproteobacteria bacterium
AAGAAGCGGAAAATCTGGGTCATCAGGTTCTTTTCAGACGGGGTTAGCTTTTGCTTCCAATCCCGAACGTCTTCCGCCAGAGGCACTTCTTCCGGCAGCCAGTGGATTCGTTGTTGGGTGAGCCATGCCTCGTAGCACCACGGGTATAAAAACGGCTTATAGACGTGACGTTCCATCAACAAGGGTGAGGTCGATTTTGTTACATCGTCGCTCAGTTTTTCGCGGGTCACGATTTGTGCTGTTTCAATTGCATTTTCAGACATGGTTGCTCCTTCATAGACTCCAGTAAAATTTCATGCTCTGGACCATTTTGGCTTAATGCCCAGAATTTCAGGATATTTTTTGATCAGGAAACAGTCAAAACCGATTCTTACATCTTGCGCAAGCGTTTTTGATGCTCATTCCTCAGAAAAACACCTCGTTTTTACTATATATAGTATCCGCGAAAGATAACACCCCCAGCATGTTGATTTTGGTTATTTTTGATCAACTAGATAAAATTTTACCTAATTTATTCCTTTTTAACTTTCTCTGTGGTACGATGATAGTGTGTGTTGATGGGTTCAAAGTGAAAAATGGCACTGAACCCTAATAAATTAACGGTTCCGTAGGAACTTTGGAGGGTAATATTATGGTGTCTCATTCATCTAAATCAAAATCATTGAATAAATATTTGGCTACATTAGCCGCGGTCGCCTTGATGACCGGGTTTGCAGCTAGCGACTCCCAAGCGGCTGATTGTGCGCCAGCGGGTAGCATTGTGATCGGGCCAACGATGCCATGTCCGACGACGACATCAACACAAATATCCGTAAACGGTAGCGGACAAACAACGACTCAAGCATCTGGTTCCACAGGTGGGGATATCGTGATTGGGCCCTCTACGGTTGTCGGTGGTACTGCGCAGTCAGAATTTGGTCAGTTACTTTATGACTGGAATGTTGCAAAAACAACATACGGAACTAATTCTACCCAAGCGCAGGCTCTAGAGTCTCAGGTTGTTTCAGCGAATCAGGCCAAATGGGATGCTGTCAATCAAGCCGTTGCTCAGGTTCAGGCAAGTGCAACTGCAAGCGCGGGTTCCATGACCTGGAACGAATATCAACAAAGTCTAAGCACTGCTTCGACTACAGCACCATCAGGGGCTTACAATTATCCTGCTGCAACCAATTCTACCGAGGCTTATCAAAAAGTCAAAGATGGAGTTCCTTTGCAATATGAGGATTTGTATTATATCAGCAGCTTCTTGCTTGTTGATCCAGCCGTTCAGGATGCTGTGAAATTGGCAACGGACGAGCATCTGGCTGCCCAAGGTGGTGACAGCGGATTGTTCACTGTTGGAGGAGGAAGTACAACTCCAATCATGTCAACAACCAGCGATGCGGCTCTTGCGGCTTTGAATGCCAAGCAGAATGAATATTTTGCCCGTATCGAACAATATGAGGCTCAAAGAGCTGCCATGCAGTCTGCTATGTCTGCAGCTTCTGCAGCTGCGGCTGCCGGAGAGTGTGAAGGGGAAACAATCTCTTCTGCTTGTGGTGGTCCATCTGCCTCTGATCTAGCCGCTCTGGATGCAAAATTCCAACAAGATAAAGCCAGACTGGAAAGTGAAATTGTTTCTCTGAACCATACTTATGCCAGTACGGCAACTGCTTCGTTTGCAGCAGCAAGCGGCTCCTTGTTTACGGTTGGGCCTAGCTCTAGCGGTGGCGGAGATATCGTGATTGGGCCATTTACTGACGGCAGCGGATCCGGTCTTGGTGGTGGTTATGTTGACACAAGCGCCCTTCAAAATGAGTTGAGCGGCCTTCAGTCTCAGATGTCCAGCCTTGATGCGCAGCATGCTGCAGAATATCAGGCCCTTAAGGACAAGATCGCAAAATCTGCAGCGATGGAAGCTGCCGGTCAATGCTCTAATGATACCATTGTCATCGGACCAATGGTTAGATGCCCTTCCGCAAGTGATCTGACGGCTCTCTTGGCAAAACAGGACGCTGAAACTGTAGCTCTTCAGAGCAAGATTGATGGTGTAAAAACACAGCTTGCCTCTGCATCCAGTGGTTTTTTTAGTGGTGTTGTTGCCAATCTCTCAAATGGATCAGGTCTGTCGCTCAATAGCTTGTCCTTGGCCAGTGTTAGCGGCGGTACATTCTGTAAGGAATCGAATTATATCTCCGAGCTTGGCTCTACAGCTTGCGGTAACTTCGATTTGTTCGGCGGATCGTTCGATGTTAACTCCCTGTTCGGAGCGTGGGGTAACTAGTCTCTCTTAGAGTTTTAAAATTCAAAAACAGCTCTTTTTTAGAGCTGTTTTTTTTGTTTTGGTTTATATTTCCTTATGACCAATCATCAGTTCGAAAATCATATCCTCTATCTCATCGGTTATCCCGGTACGGGCAAATATACGCTGGCGAAAGAATTTCATGCCCAGATGCCCCATTTCAAGTTGGTGGATAATCATCTGATAAATAATGTCCTGTTTCCTTTGATTCATACGGACGGGGTGACACCCTTGCCGCCGCGCATTTGGGATAATGTCGGCAAGGTCTGGGACGCCGTTGTGGATACGATGATTCACATCTCCCCACCTGATTACAGCTTTATCCTGACGAACTATCTTTCCACATCTAGCGGGGACGTTGCCTGGTTTGACGAAATTTGTCGGGTGGCTGAAGCCCGTCAAGCCGTTCTGGTTCCTGTGGCTCTGACTGTTTCCGTTGAGGAACACAAGAAGCGAATCGTCTCGGAAGAGCGCCGCGCGCGGTTTAAAGAAACCAACCCAGAAGGCCCCGAGAAATACGCCAAAGCACAAAATATGCTGGTCCCCGAGCATCCTAATACTTTGGTGCTGGACGTCTCGGACTTATCGCCTACCGAATCGGTGGCTGCGATTCGCACCCATATGTTGAGTCTACAGCCATGATTATGTTGCATAGCTGGTATTTAGGAAAACGATTCTGCCGATTTTATGCTCTCAAATAGATGTAACTTTGAAATTTTCGTGCTTTTTAAAATTGTCCACGATTCATGAAAAAAAAATATCAGATTGATTCAAAAGCATTTTTACGGAGAGTCCTAGACTCTGGACAGTTGCAAATTTGTTTTTTTTCGTTCAAGAATTGTTGTGTCTCGGATACGAGATGTAGTAGGTTAATAGGTGTACTAATCACAACAGATTGTGTTTTCTTCACTTTCTGCATTACCGAAAAAAACAAGTTTATTTACTTTTTTGCCCTTTTGATTTGGAAAATCTTCATTCGGGCGGGCGAAAAGCTTCTGACACGTCTTTTAGGGAGAACTGGGTTATGTTTGACGTCGCACAAATGGAAAGAGGAAACCGGATCACGATTGATAAATCCCGTGATTCCAAGCTGACATCCTTCGGGATTGCTACCCTCGTTGACCGCTATTTATTGCCTGAAGAAGGGCCTCAGGATCTTTTTGCACGCGTTGCGATGTATTACGGCGATGATTCTGCTCATGCCCAGCGTTTGTATGACTATATTTCCAATCTTTGGTTTATGCCTGCGACCCCTGTTCTCTCTAACGGTGGTACCAGTCGCGGATTGCCGATTTCCTGTTTTCTCAACGAGACCAACGATTCTTTGGAAGATATTGTGTCTCTCTGGAACGAGAATGTCTGGTTGGCATCTTTGGGTGGTGGGATCGGTTCTTACTGGGGGAATGTTCGTTCTATCGGCGAGAAAGTCGGTCGTAACGGCAAGACGTCGGGGATTGTTCCTTTCATTCGTGTTATGGATTCTCTGACTTTGGCAATTTCCCAAGGCTCTTTGCGTCGTGGGTCTGCTGCTATTTATCTGCCGATTGACCACCCTGAAATTGAAGAGTTTATCGAGCTACGCCGTCCAACCGGCGGTGATCCGAACCGCAAAGCATTGAACCTTCACCATGGTGTTCTGGTTCCTGATGCCTTTATGCATGCTGTTGCTGAAGATGGCGAGTGGGCGCTGCGTTCTCCGAAAGACAAAGCCGTTATTTCCCGCGTTCGCGCGCGTGACCTTTGGATTCGTTTGTTGACCGCACGTATTGAAACCGGTGAGCCTTACATTGTCTATATTGACCATGTGAACGACAAGATTCCTGAGCATCACAAAATGGCCGGTCTTAATGTCAAGATGTCCAACTTGTGTTCCGAGATTACTCTGCCGACAGGTCGTGATCATTTGGGCAATGACAGAACAGCCGTGTGCTGCTTGTCTTCGCTGAACCTCGAGACATTTGAAGAGTGGCAAGATCATCCGACCTTTATTGAAGATGTGATGCGATTCCTTGATAATGTTCTCTCTGACTTTATCAATAAGGCGCCTGATTCAATGAAACGCGCGAAATACGCCGCAATGCGCGAGCGTTCCGTAGGCTTAGGTGTGATGGGCTTCCACTCTTTCCTCCAATCAAAAATGATTCCGATGGAAGGTGTGATGGCTAAAGTCTGGAACCGCAAGATGTTCCAACATATCAAACGCCAAGCGGATGATGCCTCTGTTAAACTGGCACATGAGCGCGGTGCTTGTCCTGATGCGGCCGATTACGGCGTGATGGAGCGTTTCTCTAACAAAATGGCAATTGCTCCAACGGCGTCTATTTCTATTATCTGCGGCGGCGCTTCCCCAGGGATCGAGCCAATTGCAGCGAATGCTTATACCCACAAAACTCTGTCCGGTTCGTTCCCAGTCCGCAACTCTTATTTGGAAGCTTTACTGGAAGAAAAAGGAATGAATAATGAGGATGTCTGGTCTTCAATCTTCACCAATGAAGGGTCTATCCAACATCTGGACTTCTTATCCGATGAAGAAAAAGATGTCTTTAAAACGGCTTTTGAAATTGACCAGCGCTGGTTAATTGAGCATGCAGGTGATCGTTCCCAGTTTATCTGTCAGGCGCAGTCTTTGAACGTGTTTCTGCCGGCAAACGTTCACAAGAAAGACCTGCACGCTATTCACTGGGCTGCGTGGGCCAAGGGTGTTAAATCCCTATACTATTGCCGTTCGAAATCCATTCAGCGTGCCGAGAGTGCTGCGAGTTGGCACAGAACCAAGAATGCCAATGATGCCCAACCGAAACAATTAGAATTGGGTGAAGGTCAAGGTGGCGAAAGCAAATACGAAGAGTGTCTTTCTTGCCAATAGAATAGAGTTCTGAGTAACTGCGTTTAAAACCCCCGATTATTCGGGGGTTTTACTATTTTGCGTCTTTTTCTTTGATTGTAACTTTAAAGCAAAAAAGAAAATCATCAGAAATGTCAGCAATACCATCACTATCTTGGGCGGAAAGATATCGCATGTGATCAGAAATATCATGGCCAGCCATGCTGCTAGAGAGCACCAGAAAAGTCGATTGTAATTTGCACCCATTACATTTCCCTATTTAATGGCATCCAGATAATTTATCATACGTTTGGCGATTTCTTCCGAGCCTGTGACTTTTAAATCCACATGCATTTCCTCTATATCAACTGCGCCAAAATTATAACGATCTTGTATGATGATTTTTATTTCCGGTTTGGCTTGTCTGGCTGATTCAACAATGCGTCCGACTTCGAACGCTTCGGGAATGGCCACAATCAAAGCAGAGGCCTTATTTATCATCGCCTCCTCTAACGTCTCGGTTGATCCTGCATCACCTGCTATCACATGAAAGCCTGCGCCGCGCAAATCCTCTACGCGCTCGCGATTGGTTTCAATGATTATCAAATCGTGTTTCTTTTGATTGAGATTGGACAAAATATACCCTCCGATTTGTCCTGCTCCAACCAGTATGACCAGAGACTTGACCTGTTTCTTCATTTCATCCGGCAAAAGGTGGGCCAGTTCGTCATCATCTTCGGGAAGGGAAAGCAGTTGTGCAAATTTTGGGTATTTACCAATATATTCGACCGCCATACGTGAGCCTATAAAGGTCACAGGGTTCAGCGCTATGGTTATCAATGCGCTGGCAAGTAGAATTTCATGCGCCTGATCACTTAAAATCCCTAGCGACAGAGCCAATGTCGCAATGATGAACGAGAATTCTCCGATTTGCCCCAAACCTGCTGTTACATATAGACCCGTTCTAAGCGGGTATTTGAATGCAGCAACAATCATGAATGAGGCTATAGATTTTACGACCATAATCATTAACACGCAGATGAGAACAGCCAGTGGTTCTTGCCAAATAATTGCGGGGTTAAAGAGCATTCCAACGGATACAAAGAACAAAACAGCAAATGCGTCTTGCAGAGGAAGTGCGCGTTCGGCGATGTCTTTACTCAGACTTGATTCTTTGAGCATCATGCCTGCAATGAAAGCGCCCATTGCCAAAGACACCCCAAAAATCATTTCTGCGGCAAATGCCACACCGACGGCTAGCCCCAAAACAGCAAGCGTAAAAAGTTCTCTGGATCTGGTTGTTACAACCTGATGCAACAATGCAGGCAGAGCTTTGTCCCCAAACAAAAGCATAACCATGATAAAGATTGCCATCTTTGCCATGGCAATGGCTCCGCTTAGAAGCATTTCCAAATGAATCTGATCGTCTCCTTCGGGAATGGCAAGGGACGGCAGAAGCACCAATGCCAGAACCATGACCAAATCCTGAACAATCAGCCAGCCAACCGCAATTTTTCCGACCGTTGTTTGCAAGAGATGATTGTCTTCCATTGCACGCATCATCACAACCGTACTGGCAACAGAACAGGCCAAACCGAAAACAAATCCGGCCTCAGGACGCCAGCCCCAATAATGGGCCACGACCAGACCAATTCCAACAGAGATTGCTATTTGCGCAAACGCTCCCGTTATCGCAATTTTTTTGACTTCCAAAAGGTCTTTGATAGAAAAATGAAGCCCTACGCCAAACATCAGAAGAACAATTCCGATCTCTGAGAGTTGTTTGGCGATGCTGAGATCTGCAACATAGCCCGGTGTGTACGGACCTAATGCCACCCCCGCCAGAATATAGCCGACGATTGGAGGCAGTCGCATGCGAACTGCGATTAACCCCAGCATAAAGGCCATAATCAGACCAAAGGACAGGGTTGTGATGAGAGACATCCCTTCAAAAGACATTTATTTGTTCCAGCACCGTTCTTATGTTTGTAATTTTATAGTCTTTCCAATTAACTTTGTCACATCGTCACTGCGCTCCTATCCTAGGTTCACTAGGTGTCGTCCCTTGTTTCTTGTGACAAATTTAATTGGTTTGACTATATTATACACTTAAAGTCAAAAACCCCCGATGGAATTTGCTCGGGGATTGATTAAAATTTTATCGTCTTGTCCTCGAGATAAAGATTGTTAGATCATCCCTCGAAAAACATCACGAACATTGGCAATAAATTGTTGTCCGGAAATGGACTTGGTCTTATCGGGCGCTAAATCACCTGTCAATGAACCTGTCTGCAACCCTTTTTCGATGGTCAAAACTACAGCTTGTTTGAGTTTCTTTGCCATGACAACCGCTTCGGCTTGACCGTTTAATTCGGCCTTATGACGAATGGCTTCTGCATACGCATAGATGTGAGCCGCAGGATTTGCCAACAATATTCCTTTTTCATGGAAGGCCGGTTCCAAATCGGGTGCTGTTCCATGGGGCGGGTCTGCCAATAAAGTTCCATCAGCAGAGACAAGAGTTGAGTCCATTAGGCCTAATGATTTATGTTCTCCTGCGACCTGATCGGAGACAACATCTCCGTCATAGTTTTTGAGGGCTATGATGGTGTCGTTCATTTTTCCTTGCGGGATTTTCGAGACAACAGCGTCAATCAATTGCACTTTCTCGGCAAAAGTTATACCGGCTTCTCTGAATTTGTCTGCGTAGTTTGCGTTGAATATTTCATTGAAAATATCAATGAAACGTCCGTCATAGATAGGATTGATTGTGTCTTTGGCTGCAAAAACCACGGATTTATGCATCGATAAAGCTTGAGCAAAAACTGCATGCGCGTAATCGCGGATCGAGCTGTCTGTTTCCGTTGTCAGCATCAGAACTCCGGTTGCAACTTTTCTGTTTTCTACGAGCGTTGCGCTGCTTCCGTCTTCACCTTCGAATACGATCTTGAGTGTTCCTTTTCCAGGGATTGCCACGTTTGGCGCCCCATAAATTCCACCAACAGCTTGGCGAGCAATGGTTACGTTATGCATGAGAGGTGCATATTTTCCGATACCTTCGATCTCGATTGTGTTGCGGAGAATTGCTGCTCCATTAATTGCGCGGCGAATAATTCCGTTCGGAGAATCCAGCTTTTTGGACAAACCGAATTTTTTCGTTTCCTCCATTGTCGGGGTGATGGTTGGTCCTTTGACCGATGCCTTATGCGTTTTCAAATCTTCAATAGCATTATCCAAAGCGGCATCTTCTGATTTGTCCCGTGCAAATACAGAAATATCGTGAACTTTCCAATCAACGTCAAAGAACGGTGCAATTAGCTCTTCCCTGATTTCTTTGGACATGTGTGGCCAGACGCCATCACCTGTCATATCGACGATTGATCCGTTAATTTTATATGGTGAGGTAGACATAGGGGCTCCTAAAGATGAATGTTAACAAGGCTTTACCCAGTTATCAGGCGTCATTATTCCTTAAAATGATTAATAAAGTCCTGTCATGCTTGCGTGAATATTTTGACATAATCTTTTCCCCTTGCTATAAGGCTAAATGTCCATAGAAAAGGAACATAGCCTGCAGATTGCCGCTTACCGAAAAGAGCGTCGCTTTAAGACGGTCGTGGACTATCTGAAATCCATGGAAGATCATTATAGAGGTCTTACCAAAGCGTTGAAGTGCGATTATCATCTTGCTCTAGCCAACGCCTATTCAGAGTATGGTTCTTTCTCACTAGCAAATGATACCTATGAGATTGCCCTCTCTCTCTCGAAGAACCCTGATTATGTTTCCTGCTTTTTTATACAATCCCTTATCCGCCAAGGTCAGATAGAGAGAGCAGAAACTATTGCTCGCGACATGTTAGATGATGGGCGCTGTAATAACACTACAGTTCATAAGCTCAAGAGATCATTGGCAAAGATTTGTGTTCTTAAGGGAGATTACTGCAAAGCCGTCATTTTATATGAGGATTCCCTAAGTTCTGCAGGACTTTATACGGGGACACTGCCTCAGGATCTGGAGCATGCCAGAAATCTTCAAGCGTTTGAGCCTGATAATCCTATGGCCGGACTTTATGATTTTGTCAATTATCTCCAGAATGTCAGTTTAAATTCTGAAGTCCGTGACAAACTGGATTTGCTATTCCTGCGGGAAAGAACACCATTAGAAAATGACCCTTATAAGAAAGCCTCAACATACGCAATGTTATCATGGCATCTCCTTTATTATGGTCGGATAAAAAACTCTTCCTCTCTTATAGAAGCAGCTTTTAGATTTGATCCTGATAATCCGTATGCCCATGCTGCAAAAGTTTATCGTGAACTTAGAAAGAATTCACCTCGAACCGCCCGGGAACATTTCCTAGCCAGTGCTACCCAAATCGGTCAAATACCTTCTGTTTTTACGACACTTTCCCGGAGCTTTCAGATCGCAGGCGATGAAGAAATGGCTCAGGCGATTGCTGAAATCGCCCAATCAGAATTACCTTCCTTGTGCCCCTCAGCCCGGAAGGTAATACAAACTGTTCTTTCCTCTGCCCCACATTGATCCAGCAATGCTTGCACTATAGAGGGTCTGTTCTATATAATTTATCTATGAAGTTTTCGACGCATTTTTGGTTGTTTGGAGCCTGTATCGGCTTGGTTGCTTTGGGACAGGTTTTTCTTGGGTCTTATAGCCCTGCAGCCACTTATAAACGTGTGATGTCTTCTCCAGATGCTATTGATGATGTTCCGCAAACAGGGCCGATTGTTCTTGAGCTTTTTACCTCGCAGAGCTGTTCGTCCTGTCCCCCTGCTGATGCTCTGATCCATCATCTTTCAAAACGCGAGAATGTGATTGCATTATCTTGTCATGTGACATACTGGAATCATTTGTCTTGGAAAGACAGCTTCTCCAGAGAATTTTGCTCACAAAGACAATCTTCTTTTTCTGCCTATCGCGGTTCCAATAGTCGTTTTACGCCTGAACTTTTGGTCAATGGTCACAAAAGCATGGTTGGATCAAAAGCTTATATGATTGAAGCGGCTCTTAAAGAATTGAATGGTGAATTAGGGCGTGTCACATTTGCCGAGTCTATTGATGGCATTGATATAAAAATTCCTCTCAGTGAGACTATTTCCTCTAGCCATATCCTCGTTAGCGCTGTTTATTTTGCCCACGATCAAGAGGTTCATATGGGACGAGGGGAAAATTCCGGTTTGACAGTTACCTATACAAACCCTGTTAGCGAAATTGTTCCTCTTGCCTACTCAAACCAGCCTAATGATCCATCTCAGCTCAGAGCCACAATCCTTAAACAGGATATTCCACAGAACCAAAAAGGTGTCGCCATATTGATTCAAGATCGCCGCGCGCCTTATGGCCCTATTCTTGCTGCCGGACAATATTTCTTTCCACCAGCTCCTTAATTAGATTGGTGTCGGCACAGGCGTACATGTCACAGCAGAAGGTACCATTGTTCCATTGATCAATTCAGGAGCCGGTTCGGGAGCCGGAACATCCTGTTTTGCAATTTTTGTGACGCAGTTCGCAAAATCTTCCATTGCGCACGAACCCATTTGTTTGATTTTGGCCACTTGTTGATCGACGGCTTGTTTATGGTCGAGCGCTGCTCCGCTTATTGCCTGCTCAGCAACTGCCTTTGGGGGAGAGACAGGATCAGGAGCTTGGTTGGGAATGGGTCCCTTGAAATAGGCAACGGCAGCAAAAATTATTAGAGCTTCGGATATCGGCAACCACATTTTCCTTCCTGCTTCTTCATGTTTTTTAACGAAGTGAGCCCAGTGTTCTTCAACATTGTCATCTGTCACATTACCTTCCATGCAAAGCCCTTTCTTTTATATATTATTATATATACATATATATCATTTACTTTGGGCGCATACAAGAAAAAGCGGCCTGATGTGCCGCCTTTTATCTTTTCCTTATTCTGTTTGGCTCGGTAAGACGTTATGGGATGGGTTGCAGCTGAGGCAGTGTCGGTGCGGGAGGGCCTTCTTCAAATGGAGATGGAGGGCCTGCAAATTCTTCTGGCTTTTCTGTAGCCTTAAACGCTTCTCCAACAGCTACGCTTATAGAGGCTATTTTTGTACCAGCTTCGTCTAGTGTCGTTTTTAATGCTTCAACGCCTTGCTTTATCGCTACTTTCGCGTCTCTAGCTTTCGGTATTTTTTTCCCAGATGGCATTTCGGATGTATCTTGAGGCACTGATTGTGAATTTATTACTACAACAGATTTTTTTGGTGGTTCCGATTGTACTCTACCGCTATGGATTGCTCCCAATAACGCAAGACCGCCTCCAATCAGAGTTAATATCCCAAAAATATCGGCGATAACACGTGCATCCGAAACTTGATCGTCGTCTTCACCATCTTCTTCTTGATTGTCTGATATCCCTACCCAAGATTCTAGTTTCTTCTCGTCTGGTAGACCGTACCACTCATCATCGTGCCGATAGGCCATTTTTTGTTATTGCCTCTTGTTAATTTTTACCGCTGATACTTTTATCAAGTACCAGCGGCAAAATAGTAAACGACTTCTTTTATGTCAATATGTTTTGGGCTTATTCGCTACGATAATTCGGAGCTTCACGGGTGATGGTCACATCGTGAACGTGGCTTTCGCGGTAACCTGCCCCTGTCATGCGGATAAATTCGGCACGTTTTTGCATCTCGGCAATGGTCGGGCAACCTGTGTAGCCCATAGAGGCGCGCAAACCGCCGACCATTTGGTGAATGACAGGCGCGATTGAGCCTTTATACGGCACGCGGCCTTCGATACCTTCAGGCACCAGTTTATTGGTCTCGGACACTTTGCCTTGGAAGTACCGGTCGGCAGAGCCTTCGACCATTGCGCCGACTGATCCCATACCGCGGTAAGATTTATAAGACCGGCCTTGATAGAGAATGACTTCACCCGGCGCTTCGTCAGTTCCTGCAAAGACGCCGCCCATCATGGCGACCGATGCTCCGGCTGCGATGGCTTTTGCCAAGTCGCCTGAATATTTAATTCCGCCGTCAGCAATGACAGGAATACCAAGTTTTAGACAAACTTCTGCAGCGTTCATCACGGCTGTTAATTGCGGCACACCGACACCTGCCACAACGCGTGTGGTACAGATTGACCCCGGGCCGATCCCGACTTTGACTGCATCAGCGCCGACATCTATCAAAGCCTCGGCGGCCGCACCAGTTGCGATGTTTCCTGCAATGATTTGCATACGGTCGCCGCATTCTTTTTTAATGCGCGCCACCATGTCGAGAACGCCTTTGGAATGTCCGTGCGCGGTATCAACCACAACCACATCAAGGCCTGCGTCACACAATGCCAGTGCGCGTTCGTAGCCGTTCACTTCGCCTGTGCCTACGGCTGCGCCTGCGCGGAGGCGGCCTTCTGCGTCTTTTGACGCCAGCGGATAGGCTTGGGATTTTTCAATGTCTTTGACGGTAATCAGGCCGATGCATTTATCAGACTTATCAACGACCAGTAATTTTTCTATGCGGTTTTTGTGAAGAAGGCGTTTGGCTTCCTCTTTATCAACGCTGCCGACTACTTTAATCAGATTCTCAGAAGTCATCAATTCTTTGACGGGTTGGTTCGGGTTATCAGCAAAGCGCACGTCGCGGTTGGTCAGGATACCGACCAGCTTCCCGCTTTCTTCCGTGACGGGAACACCCGAGATATTATAACGGCTCATGGTTTCCATAGCCTCGGCCAATGTCGCAGTCGGGAGAATTGTTATCGGGTTGACCACCATGCCTGATTCATAGCGTTTCACACGGCGAACTTCTTCGGCCTGTTGTTCTATCGTCATATTGCGGTGGATGATCCCCAGAGCGCCTTGTTGCGCCATCGCGATAGCCATCGGGCTTTCCGTTACTGTATCCATCGCGGCAGAGAGCAGCGGAACTTTCAAAGAGATGGTTTTGGTGAGTTGTGTTGAGGTATCAACATCGGTCGGTTGCACGCTGCTTGCTGCGGGTAACAGCAATACGTCATCAAATGTTAGACCTTCGCGGATTTTGTCTTGAAGCAACATGGTGCAAACCCCTTTTTTTTGTTTGGTTCTAAATCGTGGAATTTGCAGGGTATTTATAGTGTCTTTTGCCCCAATGTAAAGAAAATAAATGAAAAAGGCAGGAAACCCATGCTTCCCGCCCTTCTCTACTCAAAGTATTATGGTTTATTGTTTGCCGACACCTGAAAGAAGTGTCACAGCATCAATGATATTTTTGCTGGCTTCGCCGATCAGCAGAACATCTGTATCCACTTTCACGTATTTGTATCCGCTCGGGGCTGGATGCAAACGGTCGAGGATATAGCGCGGCACAGGTTCATAGACGATGTCATCAGGCAATCTGTGACCGACTTCGTAGTGTTTCTTAGCCTGTCCCGGAGGCAAGCAGCCGTTATTTTTCTTTGCTAATCCCGGTGGGCAGTTTGATTTATAGTGGTCTTCGACATAGCCGCGCAAAATCACGCGGTCGTCATCACCAATCCGGATGACCGTCATGCCGTCATCGTCATGGCCACTGCTTTTGTGGACTTCGACTTCGTGGTGCGATTTTTCCTTCTCATGGCCTTTACCTTTGCCCGAGTCTGCCAAAGCAGGCGTTGCCGTCAACATAGCGGCGGCGGCAAAGATAAATGCTTTTCTGGTCCAATAATCTTTTCTGGTCATAACGGTTCACTCCTTTACCTTATGAACTCCCGAGGTAACTATTTAGTTCCTTAGAGAAAATATCAACGGGGGAAGCCTAATCCTTCCCCCGCCTTTTACGCATATTTACGCAGGAAACTGTGGTTATCTGTAAGAAAGGCGAATTATGTCTTTTACTACGCCCGTGCGGGCGTTTATCAGCAGGATTTTGCCCTGCGCTTGGCGGTATTCATAGCCTTTCGGAGCTTTTCTCAAATATCTGAGGGTTGCGCGTTCTACGGGCCATGTCTGCACATGGCGCGGGACGGCATAGCCCGCACGGATATAGTTGTTATGGGTATTTTTGTATCCGTACTTATTCCAGTTGTAGCTGTGTTGATTGTAGTATCCGTTCTGGTGGTAAGGTTTGTAGTTATAGTTATAACTGTGATTATAATCGCGGTTGTAATCGCGTGCTTCAGCCGAATTCGAAAATCCGCCAAGCAAAAGGGTTGCGGCAAGTGCCGTTAATGTGAGCGTTTTCATTGTGGTCTCCGTTTGGTTTTATTACGGTTTGTTTGATAGATAAACGGAGAGGGTTTTGATTGTTCCCCGCAGAAAATTTTCAAACAATCGTCATTCCGTTTATCCCCCCCCTTCTGTCATCCCAGCTCACACAAACCCTATACCTTGTCATCCCCGCCCCTGCTTTCGCAGGGATAAACTCCGGTGGGGATCCAGACTTTTTTTCGTTCACGCGAAGACGCTAAGACCCGCAAGGGGCGCGAAGAGCGCAAAGGTTAGTGTCATCCTGAGCAGATGCGAAGGATCTCCCTTCCCTTTTATCTTTTTAACCACTAAGCACACGAAGGACACTAAGAATTTCGTCATTGCGAGGAGGCTTCTTGCCGACGCGGCAATCTATTTTACCTCACACAGAGCGCGCAGAGACCTCACAGAGGTCGCAGAGAAACCGATCCCTCTGTGACCTCTGCGCTAACTTTGCGATCTCTGCGTGATGTCATTATATGAAAGGGAGATTCTTCGCTCCGCTCAGAATGACAGAAAAGAAAAGTATACGACCGCGCATTTGTTAGAGATATTTTGAGAGAAATATGACACAGTATATGATTACTTTTTCAGTATATATACTGATGCTCTTCAAATAACTCACCTCTATTTCCTGACCATTGAAATTCTTTGTGTTTTAATTTAGAGAATGTAATAAACAATTTTCCAAGCCGATTTATTTCTGATGTTTCTGCAAGCAAAGAAAAAACACTTTTACCTTCTGATGGAGCTACCTCATTCAAATTTACTTTGAATTGAAGCGCACAATGTCCAGAACCATCGACAGTGTAAGCTTTTAAGGAAAAGAATTTGTCAAAATTATCCTCTGGATTTTCTGATCCATAAACAAAGCTATATTCATCATTCATTTTCTTAGGAAATACAAAAAGAGATTCACCAATTTTTCTTACATCATCTACAGTACAATATATATCAACGGTAGATGAAAATTTTCCATTTGAAATTATAAATTCCAGTTGAATATGATAAGGCTCTTCGTATTCGTAACGCCTTACAATTACTTTAGATTCATTTTCCCTCATCTCTTACTCCCACTCGATTGTACCCGGGGGTTTGGAGGTGATGTCGTAAACTACTCTGTTGATGCCGCGGACTTCGTTGATGATGCGGTTGGCGACGCGGCCCAAAAATTCATGGTCGTAGTGGTAGTAGTCTGCCGTCATGCCGTCGGTTGAGGTGACAGCGCGGAGCGCGCACACGTGATCGTAAGTTCTGTCGTCGCCCATCACGCCCACTGTTTTTACAGGCAGGAGAACAGCGAAGGCTTGCCAGATAATATCGTAGAGACCTGCGTTTTTGATTTCTTCGATGTAAATTTTATCGGCGTTACGGAGGATTTCCAGTTTTTCTGCCGTGATTTCGCCAGGGATACGGATCGCCAGACCCGGCCCAGGGAACGGGTGACGGCGAATGAAGTCTTCATTCATGCCGAGTTCACGCCCCAGTGCGCGGACTTCGTCTTTGAAGAGTTCGCGCATCGGTTC
>JAGRKB010000110.1 GCA_020442425.1 Alphaproteobacteria bacterium
TTTACGAGTTATCTGGTACAGCCCCTTATTCTGTATTGAAAGAGAAGAACTAACCTTCTTTAATGCAATCCATTCAGATAACTTTCGACTTTTCCGAATTCTTTATAGAGATTGCTCAGGATAAGAGACTTCTCTTCCCTAGAAACATCTCCTTTATGCTCTGCGTCCGAACATAAAGAGTGAAGCATCATTGCCCCAAGATTTCCCGAAGCGCCTTTCATGCTGTGCGCCGCCTTACTCCAATCATCGGAATTGTCCTGTAACTGGGCATTTTTAAGAATGTCAAAGGACTCATATGCTGTATCAAGAAAGAGATTGATAACCATCTGTTCGGTATCTTTGTCGCCCTCGGTAAACTCATTGAGGCGTGTAAGGTCAACCGGAACAGAGTCGTCCATATAGAACCCACTGGTATTGGCGACTTCTTCTTCAGCAGGAGCAGCACCAATCCACTGTGCAATACAATGTTGGAACTGGGTAAAGTTTAGAGGCTTGCTGAGATAGTCATCCATACCGGCTGCAAGACATTTCTCTCTTTCACCCAGCATAGCATTGGCAGTCATCGCGATAATCGGAGTGCGTGTATTAAGTTGCTTCTCCATATCACGAATAAGAGAGGTCGTCTCATACCCATCAAGCTCCGGCATTTGGCAATCCATAAGGATAAAATCATAAGCATTGTTCCTCAAGAGTGTGATCGAGTCAAAACCATTTAAGGCGCTATCAATTTGTGTAAGGCCAAGTTTTTTAAGCCATTTAACAACGAGCATTTGATTAATCGGATGATCTTCAACAACCAAAGCCCTAATTTCAGAGAGGTTGACGCCTTTCAAGGCATTCTCAGTGTTGACCTTGATTTCACTTTGCAGGATGTCCTGTTTCGGAGCTTCAGAGATAGGGATGGAAACATAGAAAGTCGTTCCATGCTTGACTTTACTGGTAAATCCAATGGTTCCACCCATCATCTCGACGAGATACTTGGTAATAGCCAACCCAAGCCCCGTTCCTCCAAACTTGCGGGAGATGGATGTGTCCGCTTGCGAGAATTTGTTAAACAGATGCTTATGAAACTCGTCAGGAATACCAATGCCGGTATCCTGAACTTGTATCATCAAATGATCTTTGCCAGTCCCTTCTTTTTTGTAATCCATAGATAAAGTCACGCCGCCCATCTCGGTGAATTTGATGGCGTTGCCAACCAGATTGAAAATAATCTGCTGAATACGTTTGGCATCTCCGCACAGCCATTCAGGAACATCAAGATTAATAGATACATCAAAAGCAAGAGCTTTTCTCGATGCTGATAAGGCAGTAAGATCTTTGATGTTTTTTAGAATGTCATGAGTGCGGAAAGTATATTTCTCGATTTCCAATTCCTCCGCCTCGATCTTGGACAAATCGAGAATATCATTCAGAATGGTCAAAAGAGACATGCCCGAACTATGAATTGCATCAACGCATTCACGAACATCTTCATTTAACTCCATTCCTTGAACAATCTCTGCAAGGCCAAGAATGCCGTTCATCGGAGTTCTTAATTCATGGCTCATATTGGCCAGAAAATCACTCTTGGCTTTTGTCGCGGCCTCAGCTTCTTCAATGGCGCGCAACAACATGGACTCCGCGTTTTTGCGCTCGGTAATGTCGCGCTCTGTTGCAAGAAAATAAACGCATTCTCCGCTCTCAGGGCAAATAATAGGATTGAGGTTAATCTCAACCCAATACTCATATCCGTCCTTACTGTAATTAAGCAATTCCGCGGTAATACCTCTCTTGTTGGTTATAGCATTAGATATACGCGCCAACGTTTTCTTATCGGTTTTTTCTCCCTGAAGAATTTTTGGAGTCTTGCCAATAACATCTTCGCGTTCATATCCGGTCAAAGTGGTAAAACTCTTGTTCACGTAAACGATTTCCGGTCCTTGATTTCGGTCTTCTTGGATAGATTTTGTAATGACAATCGCATCCGTCGTGTAATCAGACATCTGGGAAAGGATTTTATCGAGTTCCATGGATACCCTCCAATACATTGGATTTGTTTCTGGCACTTTTGAATTTTTGTAAAGCGTCCACCAGCCTTTGGCGCGTAAAGGGCTTTCCGATAAAGCCTTTGGCTCCGAAGCCCTGACATTCGATAATTTTTTCTTTTTGGGTATGAGAGCTTAGCATCACAATATAGTTATTCGCATCAGCAGCAGAAATTTTCTGAAGTAAATTGATGCCATTCCCATCAGGAAGCTGAATATCTAGAAAAACCATATCGGGTAAGTGCCGTTGATAATAGGCAAGGGCTTGAAGAGCGGTTTCCGCAGAAATAATTTCAAACTCATCTTTAATAGCAAGCTTGACGAGCTGTTGAGTAAACGCATCATCTTCTACCAAAAGAACAAGAGGGCGAGAACGATGCGCTCGAACCGAAGACATTTGAGTTAATTTGTCCCTGGAAAGTTCAATCATCAACCCGGAGGAATTTTGAGGTTTATCAATTGTGGTTTGATGATTTTTATCTTGAGATAGGTCTCCAGTTTTTTCTTGAGTTTTAAGATGCTGCTGGACATTTTTATTCTTTCTAATCCGATCAACAACTCCAAGCATAGTGTCCCAGTGTATGGAAAGATCCAGAATATCAAAGAAGCGTCCAAACCCTTTAAATTCTGTATGGTGGAAAAACTCTTCGACGCATTTTTCTATCGGAAGTGCACGCCCTTGGAAGAAGACAAGAATAAATTCCGGCTTAACCCAGAAAATATGACACTCAGTCTGCTCAAAGCTGCTTTGCAAGCTCTTGAGGCAGAGATTTTCGAACAATCTGGATTCGAGAATGTCGTTGTTTTGAAACTCGATGCTGATAAGACGCCAAGAGTCAGGCTTATCTGAAATTTTCTTAAGAAAATGGTCTAAATGAATCAGAGCGTCTTCATGGGCTAAATACATTCGGAATTCCTTTTCCTTTCTTTTAGGGAGGGTGATGTTTCCCCTAAAGTTGTATGTATATCCTATTACATTTTAACTTTATTAGAGTTAAAGTGGAGTTACATTTTGTTGCGACGAAGCACAGAAAGCCCTTGAAAATCAAGGGTTAAAAGGATGTATCCAAAAGGGGAATGGTTACCTAGCCAGAAGGGTATGGTAAAAAACGTAGCTCTGATCCCAGAGGCCGTTAATGTCCTGAAAGCAACCTGTGGTTTTTCCAACCAGATTGGCGGAAGAGGCCAAATCGCCAATCGCTCCGTTAGAGGACGTATAAGCTCCTACAAATCCGGAGCCGGATTGATCTTCTCGTGGAGGCCCGCCCAAATACTGGTCGATGCCATTCAAAAGATTGACCTGATTGCATACATCCAAACGAATATGGGGGATCATAATGATAAGATCGGCCTCTGAGTCTGCGGTACAAGAGCTTTCGCCCGTTCCGACTTCAAGAATACATTGCTTGGCATTCAAAACCCATTCTCCGTACTGGGGCTTTGCGGATTCATCAATGTCTAGGAAATCAGGGTCCGGCGCAGTATAAACCAATCCGGCTCCATTAACGTTAAAATAGTCGCACCGCCCGTCAGCAGGAGCATCCGTATTGTTGTAGTTTTGGGTCGTGTAAGGGTTATCAAAGTTAATCTCGTTTTCACTACAACGATTAACATTAATCAGCCTCTGTGTAGCACTTTCATAAGTCTGGGCTGTTCGCATCATGTTCTGAGCGACGAGTCTTGCTTGTTCAGTGCTTAGATTTCCGCTAGTTTTAGAGGACATTCTGGTCAGCATAACCGTAAGGCCAACCAACAACCCGATTGAAACAAGGATAATAACCAAGGCATTTCCACGCTCGGAGACACGTTTTGGTAGAGAAAAGACGGGTGATGCACTGTTTTTCATTGTATTTCTGCCAAATTTCAGCAATTAATATCGACTTGGACTCTAACTCTAATTTTAACAAATAGAAAGTATCATGACACAAAAATCTTCAGCAAATTTGGCACCGGACACAGCAATCCCTCACGATGAGAATATCCTGAAGGCCGCCAAGCTGAAGAAGCTGGCAGCACTGGAAGAAAAGGGGATCAATGCATTCCCTCATAAATTCGAGCGCACCCACAAGCAATCTGAGCTGCAGGATAAATATGCCGATCTGGAATCGGGAGCAGAAACCGAAGATACCGTTCATATTGCAGGGCGTATTATGGCCATGCGCAATAACGGCATGTT
>JAGRKB010000033.1 GCA_020442425.1 Alphaproteobacteria bacterium
CCGATGAAACAGTGTCAGAGGTAATTGACCTCATCACAGACCTGAACGATCAAGCCAAATCTTTGGATGAACAAATCAAAAAATTCCTAAATACAGTCAGGGGAAACTAGGGTCGAGCACCAAAAAGGGCTGAGCCAACACGAATATGGGTGGCTCCACAAGCAATAGCCTCCTCAAAATCCGAACTCATCCCCATGCTCAAATAAGGCAATTGATATCTCTGTTGCAAAGACCTCATCTGCACAAAAAAAGGCCGAGGGTCTTGATCCGCAGGCGGAATACACATCAGACCTTCAATCTTCAAACCTCTATCTTTAGCATAAGATAAAAACTCTGGAAGATCTTCAACCAATACTCCGGCCTTTTGCGGCTCCTCGCCAATATTAACCTGCACAAAAAAACGAGGAAACTTATTCTGCTTTTCACATTCTTTTACCAATGCATTAATCAAAGCAGGACGATCAACAGTCTCGATCACATCAAAAAGAGACACGGCATCTCGAACCTTATTGGTTTGCAAAGACCCAATTAAGTGAAGCTCCAAATCAGAATATGCTGCACGTCGAGTACTCCAATGTAGCATAGCCTCCTGAACACGGTTCTCCCCAAAAATACGCAAATCTGCATCCAAAGCTTTATCAATCATCTCGGAAGAGAGCGTTTTGGTAACAGCAACCAACACAACATCAGAAGGCAAATGCCCCGCTAAAGAGCAGGCATTACCAATTCTTTTTTCAATTGAATCAATATTAATTATGCCGCACAAAAAATATCATCTCCTTAGAAAAGTCTGGATAAAACGGAGATTTATCCCAACCACCAAACACAGAATCCGCAACCAACCCCGATGCTATTAACAGATCACAAATCTTATTCTTGGAAAGGAAAAGCAGATCGCTTTTAGAAATAAAAGTTTCGTTTGGGAATTTATACACCAGCTCAAAAGACATACGCTGCCCATCCCAATTAAGAAATTTTCTGGATTCTTCAACCGAACCAAATTTGGTATCAAGCGACATAGAATAATCCCAACACTCAACCCAATTTACCGCAGGATTGCGCGCTTCAAAAACAATCAAGCCGCCCGTCTTCAAATGACGCTTCATATTTGATAGGGCAATCAAAATATCTTCTTCACTCAGAAGAACCTGAAATGCATGTCCTGTCATTACAATAAGATCAAAAGATTTTAGGGACTTAAAATCCTGAGCAGAAGACTCTACCCATTCAATATTCTTCCCATGGGGTTTAAGCCTCGCCACATCTAACATAGTCTTAGAAGGATCACACCCTGTAACACTATGACCGCGCGCTGCATAAGCATCACACAAAAGTCCTGTGCCACAACCCAAATCAAGAATTTCAAGTTTTTTAGAAGGGTCGGCTAGCGACAGATAAAAATCTCTGTCAACAGACCAGCCGCTATCAATATCATAAATCTCTGCAAGTTTCGGGTTTGTATAATGCTCATCAAGCATAATGCCCACACGCATTGAGAGTCTATTGATTCATGGATTGGAAGAAATCCTCATTAGATTTGGTATCTTTCAACTTATCCAACAAGAATTCGACCGCATCAACAGTCCCCATAGGATTAAGGATACGACGCAACAACCACATTTTCTGCAAGGTATCCTTCGGAACCAGTAATTCTTCCTTACGGGTGCCTGATTTCTGAATATCAATGGCTGGGAAGACGCGCTTATCAGCAATTTTCCTATCAAGAACAATCTCGGAGTTACCTGTTCCCTTGAATTCTTCAAAGATAACCTCATCCATACGGCTACCGGTATCAATCAAAGCAGTAGCAATAATGGTCAAAGATCCGCCTTGCTCAATGTTACGAGCTGCACCAAAAAAACGCTTAGGGCGCTGCAAAGCATTAGCGTCCACGCCACCGGTCAACACCTTACCAGAAGATGGAACCACAGTGTTATAGGCACGCGCCAAACGAGTAATGGAATCGAGCAAAATAACAACATCACGCTTATGCTCAACCAGACGCTTGGCTTTTTCCATGACCATCTCGGCCACCTGCACGTGACGCGCTGCCGGCTCATCAAATGTTGACGAAACCACCTCACCGCGCACAGAACGCGCCATATCAGTCACTTCTTCTGGCCGCTCATCAATCAGCAAAACAATCAAATACGCATCCGGATGATTGGTCGCAATAGAATGGGCAATATCTTGCAGCATAACAGTCTTACCCACGCGAGGAGGCGCAACAATCAAAGCCCTCTGACCAAACCCCAACGGAGACGTTAATTCGATAACACGCTGGGTAAAATTCTTCTTGGTCGGATCTTCAAGCTCAAGCTTGATCTTCCGCTCAGGATAAAGCGGGGTCAAATTGTCAAAATTAATGCGATGGCGGATTTTCTCCGGAGCTTCATCATTAATCATATCTACTTTCAAAAGGGCAAAATAACGCTCGGACTCTTTCGGAGCGCGAATTCCTCCCTCGACTATATCCCCCGTGCGAAGGCCAAAACGGCGAACTTGCGACGGAGAAACATAAATATCATCAGGTCCGGGAAGGTAATTCTCTTCCGGGGAACGCAAAAAGCCGAAGCCGTCCTGCAAAACTTCCAGAACGCCGCTTCCGGCAATCGGCACATCTTGCTCTGCCAATTTCTTAAGCACGGCAAACATAATATCTTGTTTGCGCATCGTACTGCAGTTTTCAATTTCAAGTTCCTCTGCAAAGGCCACCAATTCCGCAGGGGAACGTGTTTTCAAATCTTGAAGATTCATGAGACTCTCATCATGTTTTGGGTGAAAATTTATGCCTTCTCAAAATGCAGCATCTGGAGCGATCTGCGAAGGACTAAGAAAATGTCTAATATTCCATTTTTAACAAGGTTAAAGAACAAAGGTGCTGGAAAACTGAAACTTGCCTCTAAAGATTTCCGGGAATCTGCCGGATCGTAGAAAACACCAGCCGAGGGTCACTCACTTAAATAAAGCCTCAAATTGTCAGGAGTTTTCTAAAAGACAAGTCCTATATACTAGTCTATGACAAAACTGTCAATAAATTCTTGCCAAACAATAAAAAAACAAGTAAATCTTTTGCATAATATAAAAAGGGCGAAATGAGTCGAAATTCTTTAGAATCTAGAGAACTAGTAGAAGATCACGGAGAAGCCGTAGATCAATTCAATGGCTCGGCATCCGCACCAGCAAAAAAATACTCCCAAGCAGAAGAAAATTATATAAAATCAATATACTACATCATGCCAATATTGCTTTATCTATACAGAAAAGGGGCAAACGGAGAAGTGGATGAACCTGAATGCATCATTGGTCATCATGATGATAACATGACATTCGATCTTATCTTTCAACTTTCGCAAGATGAAATGATATCAAAAAAACAAGAATTTCTCCTGAGATCATTAATGGAAAATATTGAAACAGGAGCCTGCAGCGAAAAAGAAGATGCAGATACGCTTCAAAAACCAATGGTAATTGATATGAGCTTAGGTCTCCCACCTACAGTGAAAGAAACCATAGAAGCGAAAAACGAAACTATAGAGCTAACATTCACAATCACACCACTCATACTCTTTATAAAAAAATTACAAGAATATACAGCAAGTTTAAAGATTAATAACCTTGATGATTACGATCTCGCACCTATCAAGGCATCAGATGAAAGTCACTCACAAGCCTTAACGCGTATCATGAACGCAATTGGAAGATCAGAAGGCGCCATCAAAATGAGTTCAATGAACTATATGCCATCAATGCACTTCCAATCAGAGGAAGAGGCTATACTCAAGGGAATACAGACAGCAGTAAAGTCACAAGTATGCGGAGAAGTGCTTCCCATATCATTCAATAGAATTCTGGCTATGCTCGAACCAGAAGCTGTACAAAAAAATTTTCCACTGGGAAGTAACCACCTACATTAATCAAAACGGCTTTACCACCGCCAATAAAACAATAACAATCATCAGAACTGTTGGGACTTCATTCCAAACTCGGAAAAATTTGGTAGATTTTTGATTGCTATCATTCGCAAAATTCTTTCTCCACCTCGAATACATTCCATGCACACCGCCCATTAAAATAAGAGCGAATAATTTTCCATGCATCCACCCTTGGGAGAATAAGGACGGATTAGCCCAAAACATCAAACCTCCAAAAAACAGTGCAGCAATAAAAGCAGGATTAATGATGATTTTCATCAATCGTCTTTCCATGATCTTAAAAGTCTCGGACATTTCAGAACCAATTGGTGCCGCACAGTGATAGATAAATAAACGCGGCAAATACAACATTCCCGCCATAAACGACATCACGGCAATAATATGTAACCCCTTGATCCATAAGTAATAATCTAAAAGAAAGTCCTGCATAAACTCATCGCTCCTTTGGAAAACAAAGACAAAATAACGCTTCCTTAAACACTTGTCTCTATAATTAAAAAACAAAAATACTATAAGAGGGTGAAATGGCAGACATAACTTTAACTGAGGCAGTCGAGGCTTTCAATTCCTGTAACGTAGGAACAGGCGAAAACAACGCCCGAGCCGAAATGGCACAAACTTTTATCAATCATGGTGCAGATACAGGTACGGTTGCACAACACTCTCATATCACTCCAGCTGATGCCGAATGTGTAGTAAATACCCTCAACGGGGAACAAGACGGACAGTCCTTTATTGCTGGCGTAAAAAATAGCCTGATAGGGATATACAACGACACTACAAACGCAATATCAAATATCGTCAATGATCCTAGTCCTACAGCAACTTTAGGAAATGTTATTCAAAGCGCAACCAATGATGTAACATCCGGAGGAGTAGAAAATGCACAAAGAGCAACAACCAGTTCCGGTATGCCTCTCAGAAATCCAACCTTAGGATCCCCGAAAAGATAGGTAAGAAAATCTCTATAAAAGAGAAGATAGAATATCAGCCGCAGCTTTCGCGGGATCATCAGCTTGCGTAATCGGACGCCCAATTACCAAATGACTGGCACCACGATCTATTGCTTCACGCGGAGTAAGCACACGCTTTTGATCTCCTAAATCTGAGCCTGCAGGGCGAACGCCCGGTACCATTAGGACAAAATCCTGACCGAGATTTTGACGCAAAAAAGAAATCTCTTTTGCGGAACAAACGACGCCGTCTAGTCCACATTCTTTAGTCAATTTTGCTAATCTCAAAACCTGATCTTCAATAGGCAAACTCTGACCAACATTAGAAATCTCGTTCTCATCCATAGATGTTAAAACAGTCACAGCTAACAATTTAGGCGCATCAACACCAAGCGTCACAGATTCCTCGCGCAAGGCATCCAGTCCAAACCGCATCATAGAAGACCCACCGGAAGCATGGACATTCACATACGCAATCCCGAGACGAGTCACAGCACGTAAAGCACCGGCAACTGTATTGGGAATATCATGAAACTTTAAATCCAGAAAAATCGGGGCATCAGGACAAGCATTCCGAATAGACTGAACACCGCTTTCCCCATGACTGGAAAAAAATTCTAATCCAAGCTTAAGTCCGCAACCAGCCTCAACTACAGCACAAGAAAGAAAAACAGCTTTGGAAAGATCAGGGGTGTCAATCGCACAATAAATTTTGGTCATACGGAAGAACCCACTTGAACATTTAATTTCTTGATTTCTTTTTTCTGCTCTCTAAATTTTTTACGCAAGGAAGATCCATTCAACCAAAAAATCAAAGCTCCCCAAATAAAGCCATAAAGAACAGAAGAAAAAACAACAGCAGCTAACGGAATTGAAAATCCCGACAACAGCGGCTCCATCGAAAAACCTACATCAGTTCGATTTGCAAGAATAATCCAGAATAACGGGGCTACAAATAAAACCGTAAAAAAAAACTTTAAAATAGTCGCCACAGAAAAACTCCTTAAGGTCTACTGGCCTTCATTCAGTTTTTCTCTCAATTCCTTACCGGTTTTGAAAAATGGCAAACGCTTCTCATCAACCCGCACAGACTCTCCAGTCCTTGGGTTGCGACCGACGCGCGCAGCGCGCTCTTTAACAGAAAATGTCCCGAACCCTCTAAGTTCGACACGATCACCTTGGACCAAAGCATTTGTAATCCCGCCAAAGAAAGCATCGACTACCTTCTCAATATCTCTCAAATACAAATGAGGATTGCGTTCGGCTAAAACCTGAATCAATTCAGAACGGGTCATTCCCACCTCCATAGTTCTCTAGATACGCAGATCATGAAACTTTTTCTACGCTCGAGTCAAGCACAGAGTAACAAAAAAACATCATTAATTATCTGAAAAAGCAGGAAAATCTCTAAAAAAGACTGATTACAAGCCTATTGCCCAAACGTATCGTCTAAAACTGGCATATCCTCAATTAATAACGCTTCATTAGAAAGTTGAACCAATCCGTCTTTCTTAACCGAAACATCCGCTTGAAACAAAGAATCCCGAAACATCATCTGTGCCTGCATAAAATAAGACCCATCTTCTGTATCCTTGGAGTGAAACGCAATATCCTTAATAAGTTTGGAAATGGATTTGCAAGCCGCTGGCGGAGGTTCTTCCCTCCAAGAAATATCATCAACAGTCTCAACAATAATAAACCGTCCGTGACGCCCTCTAACAAACGTAAAGAAAAAACGGACATAATCCTTAACATTCTCACGTGTCAACTGAATGGGAAGCTTACCATTTAACGTATAAATCGGAGTGTTTGTAAAATCGAGGACAATAACCTCATCATCCTTCATCAAAATAAACCGGCGAGAAGGAGGCATATGCGAATGATCTGCCATATCGTAAAATTTATATCCGGGATAAAAATCCAGATCCCGAGCCATCACAACAGAGTTTTCAGGACTAAAAGAAACACCGTCAAAAGACTTCCTAGTCTTTTCAAGTAATTCTTCTACCTCCAAACGATCCAACTTTATATACGCATCTTGAAACATCACAATATCCCATTATATCTGTCATAATCTGCGGTTACTCTAGCCTTATTTCCCTTCAAACGCAACGCTTCATGTAAAAACAGCTCAACATCAATTTCAAAACACCCCGATCTGGACAATTTAGTGGAAAACTATCCTTATAAACGAGGGGGTAAAAAAAGAATATTTTGTTCCACAATTAAAAAAACCTCTTCAAATTAAAAAAGTAACAAGTGGAAAACCCAAACTCAAACTCAAAGCGTCAGGGGATAAAAAATCAAAACAATAAGCTCTAATTAAAGATCCTTACCACACACCCTGTGCATAAAATTCAGGATAAATTTTAATCCCCATGACGCACAGGACCTACATACTACTAAAACAAAAAAATATATCTTTTTATAAATGATGGTTTCTGCTTTTATGCCCCATCCTGAAAACTCGACAAACCCAAACCCGCGTGGATTGCATGAACGGAAAACTATACCAAACCCTGAAAGACAACCTCTACCACATCCCCCCCGTATGGTTCATGCGCCAAGCAGGACGCTACCTTCCGGAATACCTGAAAACCAGAGCAACAGCCGGATCATTTCTCGATCTTTGCTACTCACCTTCCTTCGCAACTGAAGTCACACTTCAACCAATCCGTCGCTTCCAATTCGATGCAGCAATCCTCTTCTCCGACATTCTAGTCATCCCGCATGCCCTCGGACAACATCTCGAATTTTCACCCAATCACGGCCCTCAATTGGGAGAACTTCCAGACCTAGAAACCTCAGAATTCATCGAGAATACAAACCAGTTTCACGTGAATCTTTCACCCGTATACGAGGCCGTATCCTCCATCCGCTCACAGCTTGATAGGGAAGGATTTTCAACAACCGACCTAATCGGTTTTTCTGGTGCACCGTGGACATTGGCCTGCTACATGATCGATCGCAAAGGGACAAAAGATTTCAACGAAACCCGCGTCATGGCTATCGCAAACGAACAAAAATTTTCACAACTCATCGACGTCTTGACAAAGGTCATATCCGAATATCTCATCGAACAAATCAATCGCGGAGCCAACATTGTTCAGATTTTCGACTCATGGTCAGGCGTTCTTCCTCCCGATCAATTCCGCAAATGGGTTATAAATCCAACAAAAAAGATCGTTGAAGCAGTGCGCATCAAACACCCCGAAACACCGATCATAGGCTTTCCCAAAGGAGCCGCTTTCCTATACGAAGAATACGCGAAAGAAACCAAGATCGATGGCTTGGGAATTGACACACAAGTCCCCATCGAATATGCAGCAAGATATCTACAACCCATCTGCCCAGTCCAAGGAAATTTAGATCCGATGACCTTAAGAGCAGGTGGAAAAGAACTTGATAGACAAACAAAAAAAATTCTCGATACTCTTTCCGAGGACGGAAGGTTTGTTTTTAATCTAGGCCACGGGATTGACAAAGACACTCCACCAGAACATGTTGAACAAGTTCTAAAAATTATTCGTGACTATCATTCCTGATCAAAAAGCAGGGTCAAATCGATGAAGAAAAAAACAGCTGTCGTTTTGCTAAATTTGGGAGGACCGGACAAGCCGGAATCCATTCGCCCGTTTTTGATCAATTTCTTCATGGATAAAAATATCATCAAAGCCCCTTATCCGATCCGATATTTTATCTCCAGAATGATTGCAAACAAACGCAGTAAAAATGAAGCCGGAAGTGCATACGCTAAACTTGGAGGAAAATCTCCGCTATTAGAAAACACCCTGAAGCAGGCGGGGGCTATCCAAGGAAAATTAGGACCCGACTTCAGAGTATTTGTTTGCATGAGATATTGGCATCCTATGGCTGAAGAGGTAACTAAACTCGTCAAAGACTATGCACCTGACCAGATAGTATTAATCCCGCTTTATCCCCAATATTCAACCACTACCACACGATCATCATTCGAGGATTGGAACAAAGCCGCCGCAAAAAATAATTTGAAAGTTCCAACCAAAAGATTGTGTTGCTATCCGGATAACGAAGGATTTATCGAAGCATCTGCAAAAAATATTCAGACGAAATACGAAGATTTAAAAAACAGAACCGGACAAAAACCAAGGCTGCTATTTTCTGCCCATGGCTTGCCGGAAAAAATCATCAAAGCCGGAGACCCATATCAATACCAATGTGAAGAAAGCGCACGGCTTATTGCAGAAAAACTTCAAATCCGAGATTTGGATTGGTCCATTTGTTATCAAAGTCGTGTCGGTCCGCTAAAATGGATAGGCCCGTCCACAGAAGAGGCCTTGGAGGATGCAGCCAAAGCCAAAGTTCCTGTCCTCATATACCCCCATGCCTTTGTAAGCGAGCATGTTGAAACCCTAGTGGAGATTGAAGAAGAATATAGAGATCTGGCAAAAAATCTTGGAATTCCGGCATTCGAACGTGTCGAAACAGTGGGAACCTCTGAAAACTTTATAAAAGCGCTGGCCGAAAAAATTAAAAAAATGGCCGAGGGTCAAGCTCCCAAAGAATCTGGAACTCTATGCCTCATGCGTTTTTCGAAGTGCTGCCATAACGAAACGGATCGTCTTGGGATTTGCTCAAGATAAACTCTCTTAAATCACAAAATTTCCTTAATAAACCCTTAATTTCTGCCGCTTTGCAGCACATTCAGTTTTTGACTTGCTGCGGCGCATTGCCGCATACTAGTAGTAGAACGAATAAATAAACATAATAACAGGCAAGGAGGATTATATGCCTCAGGTTGTAAAAGCTGGACTAACCATCGCAGGACTAGCTATTGTTTGGACAGGTGTACTTATCTACGTCATCTAGATTTAGGCGCACCTTGAATAACAAAACAGATAAAGTAGCAAAAAGGAACAATAAGGGCGGCCGCAAACCAATGCGCCGCTTTTTGTTTAAAAATTAAGTACACCAGCAATAAATCCTCTTTCCCTTTGCATCGTCCCAAGCTAGTCTTCCTCTATGCCGGATGAACAAAACCAGAAGCAAAGATTACATCAAGAAAAACAAGGAGATAGCGCAGCCCTATCCGCTTCGACAATGACTGTGGCGACGGTCATTGTGTTGGTTTTTGCCAAGGCCGTAGCCGTAGCCTATAGTGGTTCAGCCGCCGTTTTATCCGCTCTGATAGACTCAATCAGTGATATCGGCCTCTCTCTAATGACATTATTGGCTATTCGCTGGTCAATGAAACCCGCTGATGAAGATCATCGCTACGGGCATGGAAAAATAGAAGGTATCGCAGCTCTATTACAGGCGGCTTTTTTGATCGGGGGAGGCTCCTTTCTCCTTATGGAGGCCATGGGTCGTTTTATTCATCCCGTTATCATCCAAAATCATATCTTCACCCTATTTCTTATGGGGCTGTCTGTAATTCTGTCAGGATTGATATCTTTTATCCAAAAAATGGCAGTCAAAAAAAGCGGCTCATTGGCACTGGAAGCCGACTCTCTTCATTACAGTTCTGACATCGCTATAAATGGCGCGGTCTTTTTAGTTGTCTTTGCCGACTATATGAACTGGACAGCTCAATGGCTTGACCCACTTTGTGCTTTGGCAGTGGCAGGCCTCATGGCCAATGCAGCCTATAAAATCGCCGCCAAGTCTTTTGACATGTTGATGGATAAAGAATTAAGCACAGAAATCCGTTCAAAAATAATAGCCATCACACGCTCCCATCCCGAAGTTATGGGTCTTCATGATTTGCGGACCATTCAATCGGGAACGCGCTATTTGATTTCTTTTGATATTGAGCTAGACCCCAGCATGTTACTCTGGTCAGCGCATGAAATCACCAGAGAAATCGAAAAAGCAATTCTTGCAGAATATCCGCAATCAGAAATCATGATCCACGTTGATCCCTATGGAGATACAGAAGACAGTCGCCACATCGGCAAAAAAGCAGAGGCAACATAAACATGATTTTACTATGTGACGCAGGAGGAACTCACGCACGTTTTGCCCTATCAAAAGACGGCAAAACAATGTCGGAACCTCAAAAAATCAAAATAGCAGAGTTCACAGATTTTGATTCAATCGTAATGCACTATCTTGCTTCACAAAACATTAAAGCAAGTGAAATTGTCGAATTGCGCCTGTCTCTCGGGGATCGCAACAAATGGGGTATAAACGAAAATGAAGTCAGAAAAACTTTGCCCCAAGCAGTCTATAAAAAACTAAATGATTTCGAGGCCAATGCCCAAGGCGTCGCCCGAACTTCAAATGACAATTTCATGTTTCTGACTCCTGCAAAAGAAACGAGTAGCAAAGGATCATCAAAACTGGTGGTCGGCGTCGGAACGGGTTTGGGTCATGCATTCATCATCGAAACGCCGGAAGGCACTTACATACAAAGATCTCATGGCGGCCATATGATTCCCGCTACCACCAGCGAAGAACAAAGACAAATATTTCTCGATCTTCAAAAATTCAAAAAAGATGGCACTGTGACAATCTACGAAGATCTAATTTCTGGCCCGGGACTTTGGCATATGTATCAACTCTCTTGCGAGAAGGCGCACACCCATACTGAATATTTTGATACAAACAATATGTTAGAAAAAGGGCGCAACGACCCGCTGGTTCAACAAGGGTTAAAATTATTCCACGAAATGCTGGGTCTATATTGCCATCAAGCCGTACTATTCGGATTTGCATTCGCTGGGGTTTATTTGACCGGTGGAATTATAGACAGGCTGATCGGACACAATCTCTGGGATCAAAAAACTTTTGATTTGGGCTTCAAGCAAAAAAATGTCCCGATTGTTGTCGCTGATTTTGATTCAACACCGATTTTCTGGATCAAAGATGAATATATCGCTCTAGAAGGCTTGCTAAAGCTTTAGAAAGAAAAAATGAAAAAAGTTTATTTAACGATTGATGACAGTCCCTCAAATAATACAGATGCCCTAACGGATTTTCTGTTTGAAAAGAAAGTACCCGCAGTGCTCTTTGCGCGCGGCGAATTTATGGACCCCGAAA
Organism: Alphaproteobacteria bacterium; assembly: GCA_020442425.1. Taxonomy (GTDB): domain Bacteria; phylum Pseudomonadota; class Alphaproteobacteria; order Micavibrionales; family Micavibrionaceae; genus UBA1573. Next base: position 11,909 of record JAGRKB010000033.1, read on the forward strand.
AAGGAAATCAAGAAGGATTTGATAAAATCGTCCGCGCTATAAAAAAAGGATTTATCATAGCCAACCATTCCTACGCCCATGAGCGCACAAGTGAAATAGGCTTCGAAAACCAGACTTCCCAAATTGCAAGAACCCAACTCCTCATTGATCAAGCCTATGAAGAGGCAGGGGCAGAAAAACCACCGCGCTACTTTCGCTTTCCTCATCTGGATAGGGGCTGCGGTAATGCCCACGCGATTGATTTTAATACTGTTCCTGAACAATATCGGGACTATGTGCAACATTTGTTCTGGGATGGAGTGAGGCTTGAAACAAAAGAGCCGCCAACGCTTGCGCAAAAGCAGTTAAAAAACGATGTTCAAAATTGGCTCTCAGAAAATGGATTTAAAAAATTCCCGACCCCGGATGTAAGCCTTCCTTGGTGGACCCAAAGCGAATTGGGTCAGGCCATAGACTCCTTGGTAACATTCTCGACGTCAGATTGGATGGTTACGCCGCGCCATATCGGGAAATGGCCAGTAGCAAGTGTGGATGACATTAAAACAAAGATGGAGAACGACCCATGGTTAAATCGTGAGGACTCCGCTCACATTGTTTTAATGCATGACGATAGAGAAGATTTGTTGACGATTACAGAAAATATAGTTAATTATATGCTGAACTCTAACTTCACATTTTTAAAACCGTAAGGAGACCTGAGATGGTTGACCGCACGCTTGTCTATGTAATCGCCGATTATGGAGATTTGCATGACCTTGCTTTTGCCGAAGTAACACAAAAATTACATACAGAGCTAGAAGGTGTCGATTGCGAAATCCAGACTTTCGCCGTTCCGGCCTTTGATACATACGCGACCGGATTTGCTCTGGCACAAACCGCGATCAACTCCAAACTGGGCTCTCGCCAGAAATTCTTCGTTAACACCGCCCCAAGAAAAGATGATCTAACGCCGCGCGTCAAAAATTCCGGCGAAGGCTTCGTATACGTGAAGCTTGAAAATGGTGTAGAAATCTGCGCTGTGAATAGTGGGCATTCCTTGGCCTTTGTAAAAGAAGCCGCTGTCGAAATTCGTCAAATCAATTGTGATACGGATGGCTCTCAATTCCGCTCCCGCGATATTTTCCCGATTGCTTTCGGAAAAATCGCCAAAGGTGATTACTCAATCCTCGGCGAAGATGTCACGGATAGCATTCCTGACTTCCCTCATGATGTCGTATGTTACACAGATGGCTACGGCAACTTGAAATGCTCAATGGATCCTTCCCGTTTGGAGACCGTCAGAGGAAAATACCTGATCCTCGATATTAACGGACGCCAGTCTGTCGCACGCGCAGCAGAAGGAATTTTCGGGGTCGCAGATGGTGAGTTTTGTATTTCTCAAGGATCATCAGGCTGGACCTATCCGAACGGAAAACAAGTTCGCTTTACCGAGATTGTAAAACGCGGCGGAAATGCAGCCAAATCTTTTGGTAAACCTCCCGGAGGGCTGCCAATTCACTGGCGTACAACTGAATAGATCAATCAAATATGACGGGGCATTTGCCCCGTTATTTTTTGAAGAATACCAAAGACCCCAGCCTTGACTATTGAGGCTTTTCAGTCCATATCCTCTATCATGATGAACAACAATGAATTTTATGATCCGCGGGATAAATCTAACTGGCACTCCACAACCATTCTGGCCCTCAGAAGGGGAGATGAAGTTGTCGTCGCAGGTGACGGACAAGTCACACTCGGTAACACGGTGCTCAAATCCAACGCCCGTAAAGTCAGACGGTTGGGAAAAGGTGGAACAGTAATTGCTGGCTTTGCCGGAGCAACAGCCGATGCCTTTACATTGTTTGAAAGACTGGAAGCCAAGTTGGAAGCCCACCCCGGACAATTGCTCAGAGCATGCGTGGAATTGGCTAAAGACTGGCGGACAGATAAATATTTGCGCAAACTCGAAGCCATGATGGCGGTCTGCGATAAAACAACATCACTGATCCTCTCGGGAACCGGAGATGTGGTTGAACCTGAAGACGGGATCATCGGCATCGGTTCCGGAGGAAATTTTGCATTGGCAGCAGCCAGAGCTTTAACGGATAACACCCAAATGCCTCTTGAAGAGATCGCACAAAAATCCATGATGATCGCGGGCGATATCTGTATTTATTCAAACCACAACATTGTCATCGAAAAAATATAATCAGGGTGAATAGAATGAACACCAGTGTGCCGCGTGCTTCTCACGGAGCAGATCAAATGGATGTAACAAATAAAATTTTGGATATACCTGCTTATACACCGCGAGAAATAGTCTCGGAGCTGGATCGCCACATCATTGGTCAAAACTCCGCAAAAAAAGCGGTCGCAATTGCCCTTAGAAACAGGTGGCGGCGCCAGCAATTGGAACCCTCATTGCAGGAAGAAATTTATCCGAAAAACATTTTGATGATCGGCCCTACAGGTGTGGGAAAAACTGAAATTGCAAGACGTCTGGCAAAACTCGCCCAAGCCCCATTTTTGAAAGTCGAGGCAACAAAATTCACCGAAGTCGGATATGTCGGGAAAGATGTTGAAAGCATCATCCGGGATCTCATGGAAATCGGCTTACGACAAACCCGCGAAAAAATGCGCAAAAGTGTCGAAACTCAGGCGGAGTTGGCCGCAGAAGATCGCGTTCTTGATGCGCTGGTCGGAGGGGAATCCGGAGACAATACCCGCCAGATTTTCCGCAAGCAATTACGCGAAGGCGCGCTGGATGACAAAGAAATAGAAATCGAATTACAAGACACCTCCAACCCAATGCCAAGCTTTGATATCCCGGGAATGCCGGGAGCGTCCATGAGCATGGTTAGTATCGGAGATATGTTCGGCAAAATGGGTGGACGCCTAAAGAAACGCAAGCTGACGGTAAAGTCCGCGCTTCAAGCCTGCCTCACAGAGGAAGCCGACAATCTTCTTGATGAAGACAAGATAATGGATGTGGCGAGAGAATTGGTGCAACAAAACGGGATAGTCTTCATTGATGAGATTGATAAGATCGCAGCGCGTCAAGATGTAAGAGGCGGCGATGTCAGCAGAGAGGGAGTGCAACGCGATTTACTGCCACTGATTGAAGGAACAGTCGTTGCAACCAAACATGGCCCGATAAACACAGACCACATTCTTTTTATCGCCTCCGGAGCTTTCCATTACGCGAAGCCATCAGATTTGCTGGCGGAACTTCAAGGCCGTTTGCCGATACGGGTTGAGCTAAGTTCTCTCACAGAAGAAGACTTCCGCCAAATCCTGACAGATACAGAAGCCTGCCTGCTTCGCCAATACAAAGCGTTGATGGGAACAGAAAATATCAATTTGGTCTTCGAGGAAGAAGCTATAAATGAAATTGCGCGCATAGCTTTCGAAGTCAACGAAACCGTTGAAAATATCGGAGCACGACGACTCCAGACAGTGATGGAAAAACTTCTCGAGGATTTAAGTTTTGATGCCAGTGATAAATCAGGGCAGACAGTGAGCATCACAGCCGAAATGGTCAGAGAGAAAGTATCTGAACTTTCAAGAAACAAGGACTTAAGCCAGTTCATTTTGTAGAATTTTATTTTTTCTTACGCAGCAGAATTAAAAAAGCCCCCTTTCCACCCATATGAGCAGGAGCTTGGCAAGAGGAGAAAATGGACACAGAGATATGAGCGAGTGTCAGCCATTTAGGAAACTCGGATCGAATAGCTCCGATTTCTAGTCCCGTTTCACGATCACGGCCTTTGCCTGTAATCACCAGAAGGCATCGTGACCCGAGTCCAATATGACGTCCCATAAAATCAAGAAATTTGCCGAAAGCAACATCAACGCTATAACCGTGCAAATCAAGCCGGCCATCAACAGGAAGCAACCCTTTGCGAAATTTTTGATCATAGGCGCGATCAATAGAAGCCCCTTTGGGTGGAGATGCTGGAATAAAAGAGGTAGAAACTATATCCTTGATTAAGACCTCCGACAAAAGCGTCCTCGTAAATTTCGGCTTTATTTTTCGGGAAGCGCGCAAGGCCGGCTCAATGTCACTCGAAACATCACTTTTTATAGAATAAAGCCCCTGATCCTTAAGCGGAACAATATCTTTTGTAAAAGATTGCCATAAAGCAAGATCTAATTCTGTACGGGAAATAGAATTCTTTCCTAAATCCGAAGCGGTGTCAGGGCGAATAGTCACGCTCTCAATTTTCTTTTTAGGTTTTTTAGGTTTTTCTGGCATAATAGGCAGAGTATACAGGCAGAACTTATTGATATGAATAAGCAAATAAACATATTTGACCGAATAACCGAATAAGAGCGTAATTGAGGATGAAAATAAATTCGTTTCCAACAATAAAAGCAGTCGCAACCTTTCTATTGATATCGGCAGGCTCCATTTTTTGTAGCATCTCGTCTAACGCAGAAGTCGTGGAAATAGAAAAAGAGAGGTTGTTTGGGTTTCCTTCGACAGACGAAGATGTTGGCCTATCCTTTTTGAAAATGGCTGGGCTGGAAACCCCCGAATTCGACAAGATTATTGTCAGAACAGAGAAATACAAAGCCCTGATGCCCTTTGAAAAGCAGGCCTTTCTGAAAGAAGAAGTTCCAAGACTATATAACAAATATATGGCTCTTGACCCTAAACGCGAAGGGCTTTTGATCAGGGTTTCTGTAAAGCTGTTTTTTGCAAATGCCAATGGCGCCGCGCCTGCGAAACTTCAGGTCTTTTTTCCAGCAGAAGGAATGATCTATTTCCCATATATGTATGCAGGGATTCCGATTGCTGTGATACCCAACGGAATAGAAAATTTCACAGAGATCATTTTAACTGAGGAAGAGGCCACAATTGCAATGAGCACAATGGATCAAACACCGGAAGCCACCTTGGTACTTGATCTAAAACCAATCTCGGCAGATGCCAAAAAGCCGATGATATTGGATGGCGAAAAACAATTTCCGCTTTTATGTGAAATTGGATATATCGGCCTCCATAATAGCGGTACAGACCAGATCTGGGCTTGGGGAACACAAGGCAATATGACTGAAGGCCGTAAAGACCCTTTAATCGAGATATTGAAACCTCAAACAATGGGCTCTTTCTAGTTCTTCAAAAAAAGTTATACTTATTCCTATGTGGAATAGGATTGACCCCTTGATACAAACGATTAGCCGGAGAGTTGAAAAAGCTGATCCGCGCATGGAAATTCGCAAAGACGAAAGCGAATATTACGAAGGAAATAAAAAGGGTGGTTCCGGCGACAACGTTCATGCAATGGAATGGGAAGACACAACTATTGTCTCAACATTGGCTCTGGCAAATTTTCTCACTGCATTATTAGGCCCTGCAAAACATTCGGTACCCTCTGAAACAGAATCCGGAGATGAGGGCAAGCAAAAGGAAGAAACTCCCGAACACCATGAGCCGATAAATACTTACATTTCAAGAGCAACACATGCTTATCAAAACACAGGTCGCGCAGTTCATGACCAGAATGTAGAAGACCCTCTTCCTATCACGACAACAGAAAATTCAGAAAGCATGATCTCTCTCGGAGCAGATTTCGGAGATTTGGAACGGGAACGCATGAGAGAATTTATTTCGGATCTTCATAGTCTGGAAGGCACAGGAGTAACCGAGATCAGTCTTTTGCGTACTCTTAACTTTTTGGATTCAATAGAGCAAGGGATTGAGATGGCAAGAACCACAAGATAAACAAAAACAAAAAAGCCGGAAATCCGGCCTTTTGCAATATTTGTAACCACAATATCTAGTAGCGATATTGCTCGGACTTATAAGGACCTTCTTGCTCAACACCGATATACTCAGCTTGTTCTTTAGAGAGTACGGTAAGTTTTGCTCCAAGTTTACCAAGGTGTAAACGAGCAACTTTCTCATCCAGATGACGAGGCAATACATAAACATTATTCTCGTAATTCTTGGCGTTGTTCCAAAGTTCTATTTGAGCCAAGGTCTGGTTGGTAAAGGAAGCACTCATAACAAAGCTAGGATGCCCTGTCGCACAACCAAGATTAACCAGACGACCTTCTGCTAAAAGAATAATGCGTTTCCCATCAGGGAACTCGATCTCGTCAACTTGCGGCTTCACATTGTGCCATTTCATATTGCTCAATCCTTCGACTTCAATTTCATTATCAAAGTGACCAATGTTACAAACAATCGCACGGTCTTTCATAGAACGCATATGATCAACAGTAATAATTCCTTTGTTCCCCGTAGCAGTAACGAAGATATCAGCTTTAGATACGACATCTTCAATCGGCAGAACGTCATAGCCCTCCATCACAGCCTGCAGGGCACAAATAGGATCAATCTCGGTAACGATAACGCGTGCGCCTTGTGAACGAAGAGATTCGGCAGAACCCTTACCAACATCACCATAGCCGCACACAACAGCAATTTTACCGGCAATCATAACATCCGTCCCACGACGAATACCGTCAACCAGACTTTCGCGGCAACCATATTTATTATCAAATTTAGACTTGGTTACAGAGTCATTGACGTTAATAGCAGGACACATCAACCGACCGGCTTTCGCCATATCATATAGACGGTGTACACCCGTTGTTGTTTCTTCAGAGACGCCACGAATGTCCTTCATTAAATCAGGGTATTGTTCATGTAGAATAACGGTCAGGTCACCACCATCATCCAAAATCATATTAGGAACCCATCCATTTGGCCCTTTAATTGTTTGGTCGATACACCAAAGATATTCTTCCTCGGTTTCTCCTTTCCACGCAAAAACAGGAATACCAGCAGCAGCAATTGCCGCCGCCGCTTGATCTTGTGTCGAGAAAATATTGCAAGAAGACCAGCGAACTTCTGCACCCAAAGCGATCAAAGTTTCAATCAGAACGGCCGTCTGGATAGTCATGTGAAGACATCCGGCAATACGCGCACCTTTTAGAGGCTGTTTGGAAGCGTACTCTTCGCGCAAGGCCATCAGGCCGGGCATTTCGGTTTCCGCGATAATGATTTCACGACGCCCCCAATCGGCTAGGGAAGTATCTTTAACTTTAAAATCGGAAAATTCTGTTTTTTCTGCAGGAGAGCCAGCCATTTATGTGTTCCTTATATAATTCTTGGATTTTCATACAACGTTAAAACTTACCTGTTAGATTTAGGGCTAAAGAGCCTGAAATGCAAGCCGGAACTGACTTTTAAGCCCATTGAAGAGCTAAAAAAAGAAAAATATCAGTGCCAAGCATAAGACGGACAGAAGTAGGGGAATTTTGATGCAGCATGATCAGATAATAAACACCATATATACCTATCAGCCAAATCCGATACTGGAGCGTTCATTCCTGATCTTTCGGAAAGATGGGAATGGGGATTTATCCCCGATTGGAGATTACACGGTTCTGGATGCCGAGGAAAAACAGGAAATTTCAGAGCTGAAATTAATGAATATTATCAGACAATTAAACGGCGATGAAGAGTTAACGCAACTCGGTGAGTTAACGAAATCACGCCTCTTGTTTCACTTCAAACCGAAATCACCGGACGAACAAAAACAGGAAATTGTTTTCTATACATACACCGGACAAGGCGTATCCAAAGAAAATGCAATTCTAACATTGGAAGGATTTGACGATGAGTAATACTTTAAAAAAAGTGGCGCACAATGCTTGCTTTGCAGGATCGTGCCACGCAGTTGGCATGAATATGGACTATAACCTTGCAGCCCAAAATTTGCCTGATGGCGCAAGGGAAATGGCCGAGGGAATGGATCGTCCGCAACCAAAATCGGAAATGCTTCCTCCTGCCATCAAGTAAAAATTAATGGATATAGCTATAGGTTTTTGATCTCCCGATGATGAATATGCACCGGGAGATTTTTGCGCCTAAAAAAAGCAGCCATTTCTTCACACACACTAACCGAACGATGACGCCCCCCTGTACAGCCGAATGCAATGGTAAGATACGATTTTCCTTCATCGAGATAGCGCGGCAAAATACGTTCCAACAAGAGTTGTAAACTCTCGGAGAAACCAGAATAAGCAGGATCATTCTGAACATAGCGCTGAACCTCAGCATCTAACCCGGTTAAATCTTTTAGAGAAGTTTCCCAATTCGGGTTGCGTAAAAACCGGACATCAAAAACAAGGTCGGCTTCTCTCGGCAAACCATGGCGATAAGAAAAGGACATCAGAGAGATATTCAATTGCCTTTCAAGAAAACCGCTTGCAAATCCTTGAACAACACGCCTCAAATCATGGATAGAAAAATCAGAGCTATCGATCACGGAACTGGCTTGATGTTTAAGAGGAAACAATAAGGATTTCTCCGCAGCGATGCCGTCCACAATCGGACGATCCTTAGCCATGGGGTGCGTTCTTCTTGTTTCATTATATCGTTTGAGTAATACGCTATCCTCTGCGGTCAGAAAAAAAGTTTTAACTTGATAAGTTTCAACAGAAGAGAGTGTTCCAACCAGATCCATTAAACGAACAGGATCAAAATGTGGCGTTCTGGTATCGACAGAGATTGCAATTGGCGTATTTACACTTTCTTCTTGTTCGAGGAGTGGCATAACCAGGGACAGAGGTAGATTATCAAAGGCCAGAAATCCCATATCCTCAAGGATTTTCATTGTACTTGAAATTCCGGCACCGGACAGACCGGTAACAAACAAAACACTTTTTTTCATCTGTGATGGGGATGAGGACATTTGCTCGGATCCTATGAAGCCCTTAGCCGAACTGTAAATCGTGCTCCCAAAATATGGCCCTTTTCATCTTTTCTGTTTTCAGCCGAAATAGTGCCTTGGTGAGCAGCGATGATCTGCTTTGCAATTGAAAGGCCGAGACCAGAGTGCATTCCAAAAGATTCACTTACAGGGCGTTCGGAGTAAAAACGATCAAATACTCTTTCTAATCTATTCTCTGGTATCCCAGGGCCAACATCATCAACAATAACTTTGACTTTGTCAGCGCTTCGTTGGACGGCGATTGTAACTTGAGAGCCTTCAGGAGAAAAAGATAGGGCATTTCCGATTAGATTCTGGAAGACTTGCTCGAGTCGCCCAGGCTGGCCAAGCACAAAGACAGCCTCTTCCAGCCCTTCACAGATAATTGGGGAGTAAACCTCATCGGAAGCCCCAGCGCGCTGCATAGGGTCTTTATGACTTTCGATCAATGGAAAAATAATGTCACGAAGATCAATGCTAAGCAATTCATTCCGAGAAAGCTCTGCATCTAGTCTTGAGGCTTGGGATATATCAGAAATAAGCCGATCAAGCCTCTGCAAATCATGAAGGGCAACCTTCATCAGCATCTCGCGATCATCAGTATTGGTAACAAGAGGCAAGGTTTCAAGAGCAGACCGCAAAGAGGTCAAAGGATTTTTAATCTCGTGAGCCACATCCGCCGCAAATTGCTCAATGGAAGAAAGCCTCTTCTGAAGACTATCTGCCATTTCCCTCATCGAATGGGAAAGCTCCCCAATTTCATCCTGACGATCACTCATATCTGGAATCTCAATATGTTTGCTTCGACTTAAGCGGTAGGCCTCGGCGGCAGTTGCAAGTTTTCGAAGAGGGTGCCCAATCAAACTGGCAAGATACAAAGAGTGGGCTATCGTCATAACCATAGCCAAGGCAAGAAACCGAAAGACTTCCATTCTGGTTTCTGCGAAATTCTCCTCAACTTCGACGTCACGTCTGAAAATTCTGAGACCACCAACAATTTCACCTTTGTGAATAAGAGAAGAATATGAAGTAAGGACCAGACCCCCATCTTGAGAAGACCAACTGGAAATGCGCAGGCTAGGGATATTATAATGTCGCTCCATAGAGGAAAGAGCTTCGTCATCTTCAATGTTTTCGGGAAGGGGAGGAAGATGGAAAGTAACGGAAAACAGATTATCAAAGTAAAACAGAATTTGATCTAAGTAGCTTGAGTTCCCTATATCTTTAGAGGGAAAAAAATTACGAACCGGAAGAGTGCCCTTGGAATAAGCAATTGAACCATCCTTCTGATAAATAACAAATTTCTGAAAGCCTTGCTCCCCTACCAGAAAAGAGGCGCTGTCAAAATTTGCAGATTTAAGATCAGGAGAGTTTGATAAAAACTCGTTCAAATAAACACTATAGAGGTAGGACTCATTCTCAAAATTATCCAATCGATTCAGGATGAGATTTTTACGGGTTGACCCAAGGTAGGAAATCCCCATTGCCAGAATGAGAACGACGAGCAGGTTAAAACTCAAGATGCGATATGTCAGACGACTGAGAGGTCTTGGTTTAATTTCTTCCGAAGCTTCTTCTTGTTCAGCCAATATATGAGAGACGTCTACCATTATTCTTTGTACCTATATCCCACACCATAGAGAGTCTCGATACAATCAAAGTTCTGATCTGCCTGCTTGAACTTACGGCGAATACGTTTGATATGCGTATCAATGGTACGATCATCTACATAAATACTCTCGCCATAAGCCGCTGTAATAAGCTGATCGCGAGAACGAACATGCCCCGGAGAAATAGCAAGGCTTTTAATTAAAAGATATTCGGTTACAGTTAAATTTATCGGCTGACTTTTCCAAGAACATAAATGGCGGTCATCATCTAGCTCGAGTGAGCCGCGCTGAATAATTTGTTCCTTGCCTGTAGGCTGCTTCTCGGCTGCAGTACGAGGGGAGTATCGTCTCAAAACGGTTCGGATACGCTCAATCAAAAGCCGTTGAGAAAAAGGCTTCGTAATATAATCATCCGCACCCAAACGAAATCCCAGAATTTGATCCACCTCGTCATCTTTTGAGGTTAGAAAAATAACGGGAACCTGAGAAACTTCTCTTAGCTTGGTGACCAGCTCTAACCCGTCCATCCGAGGCATTTTAACATCCAGAACGCACAAATCTGGATTTTCTTTCAAAATACCGACCAGCCCCTCTTCGCCATCATGGAAAGCACTGACAGAAAACCCCTCTGATTCCAGCAAAATCCGGACAGAGGTCACAATATTACGATCATCATCGACTAGAACAATTTTTTGACTCATATCACTAGTGTATCAGGTATAAAAAAAGAGAAAACCACTCTTTATTAAAAAGAAATATGAAAAAACAAAAGAAGCATAGGCCTTCAGCATAAAATTGGCTAAATAAGAACTATGAAAGTAATCGGACTAACAGGATCTATAGGAATGGGCAAATCCGTAGCAGGGGCAATGCTGCAACGGATGGGAATTCCTGTCTTTGATTCTGATGCTTGCGTCAGAGAAGTTTCGGCCCCGCATGGCAAGGCGTTTGCAACCATTGCACAAACTTTTCCTGAGGCATGGGATAAAAATAAATGCACAATAGATCGTCAAAAACTCGGAGAAATTGTGTTTTTTGACGACCAAGCCAGAGATAAGCTTGAAGCGATCCTTCACCCCTTTGTCTGGCATGCACAAAAAGAGTTCTTGAAAGCAGCGCGCCAAAGGAAATGCGAGTTTGCCGTTCTGGATATTCCTCTTCTCTTTGAAACGGGAGCCCAAAGCCGCTGCGATATTGTCATTGTGGTCTCTGCCCCCTATTTAATACAGGAGCAAAGAGTATTAGCTCGCCCCAATATGGATAGAGAAAAATTTCAGGCAATTCTAAATCGACAAATGCCGCAAGAGGAAAAAAATAAATTGGCAGACTATGTGATCCAGACAGGATTAGGTCGTGCCCATACGCTTCGGCAATTAAAGGCACTCATAAGAAACTTACAAAAGAAAACAGATACGGAACTCGAAAATGCGTGAAATTGTTCTTGATACAGAAACAACAGGAATGGACCCGGAAGATGGACATCGGATCATTGAAATCGGATGTGTGGAGTTGTTTAATCATCTACCGACGGGACGCACTTATCATCAGTACATAAATCCGGAAAGAGAAGTCGAGGCCGGAGCCATCGCGGTTCACGGAATTAAGAATGAGTTCTTGGCAGATAAGCCAGTTTTCGCAGAAATTGTGGGAGAATTTATGGATTTCATCGGTGATGGAACCATGGTCATTCACAATGCTGAATTCGACATCAAATTTATCAACGCCGAAATAAAACCATTTGGATATAAGCCCTATAAACTAACAGAAGTCATTGATACCCTGTTGATGGCACGTAAGAAATTCCCAGGCTCTCCTGCAAATCTTGACGCCCTTTGTCGCCGCTTTAATGTTGATCTGTCTGCACGTGAACTACACGGAGCCTTGCTGGATGCTCAATTGTTGGCTGATGTCTATTTGGAACTTCAAGGCGGAAGGCAACACGGTTTGGGATTATCCGGAGATGAAAAAAAACATTCTTCTTCTCAGGAAAACATCCAAGGGGATGTAAGGATGAACATCCCCAAATCACGCCCCTACCGCGAGCCGAGAGAATTTGTCCCAAGCGCAGAAGAGCTTGAAGCGCATGCAAAAATGGTCTCGGGTTTAAAAGACTCAATTTGGTAGAAATTAATAATAGACACGGGAAAGATAAAGCCCGTCTGGCGGGGCTGTTGGCCCACCCTTTTTGCGGTCGCAAGCTTCAAGGGCCTCTTTAACATCTTCAGCCACCCATTTTCCCTGCCCAACCAGCATCAAGGTTCCAACCATGTTGCGCACCTGATGATGAAGATAGGATTTTGCTTCGGTTAAAAAGCGAAGCTCCTGCCCGCCCGCTAAAAGAGGGATGACGTCTATATCTAGGCGATCAAGCGTTTTGAAAGGAGACTTGGCCTGACACTCGGCAGCGCGAAAGGTCGAAAAATCATGATGACCCAATAAATAATTCGCCCCTCTGCGCATCGCTTCAATATCCAAATCCCCCCAGACATGCCAAACCTGATGAAGGTCGTATGTTGGCGGCGCAGTTCTGTTGAGGATGCGATAAGTGTATAATTTATGCGTCGCATGAAAGCGCGCATGAAACTCTGTATCAACTTTTTCAGCAGAGATAATAGAAACGGCCTCATCTCGCAGATGAGCGTTGAGCGCTCTCATTAGGCCATGCCCATCCAGATCACGATCACCATAATCGAGATCAAAATGCGCAACCTGACCGGAGGCATGAACGCCGGCATCCGTGCGCCCCGCAACATGCAATCGGCAGTCTTGCTGACAGAAACGAGAAATGGCATCTTCAATGGCCTGTTGTACGGAAGGGATACCATCTTCTTGTCGTTGCCAACCGCAATAGCGCGTCCCCATATATTCGATAGTCAATTTCCAGCGTGTCATACTCATGATAGAATTTGACCAATCTTGAGTTTCTTTCCGTTAAGGGCATCGGCAAAGGCCATGGCCTTTGAACTTTCCGGCTGAATTTTTAAAATTTGAAAGACTGTATTATTTTGACAAACAACGTAACCTTCAGTGGATATAACTTCGCCGCAAGCACCAGTCGCGGCCACGGAAGTTAATCCCCCTTCAATAATTTTAAAACGCTTGCCGGTTTCATCCAGTGTCCAGCACCCTGGCCATGGTGTAAAGGCACGAACCAAACGATCAATATAGTCGGCATCCATAGAAGACCATGAAATATGCCCCTCTTCTTTCTGCAGCATCGGTGCATAGCAAGAAAGGGCATCATCCTGCATTTCGAGGGAAAGGGGTGTCCCGTCCAAGACCATCTCCAGAACATCTTCAATCATAGCAGACCCCAAAGCAGAAAGAGCATCATGAAGGCTTTGTCCCGTTGTTGTGGAATGAATAGGAAGTTCTCTTTTTAAAATCATGGCTCCGGTATCAAGCCCGACATCCATCTGCATAATGGTAACGCCGCTGGTTTTATCTCCGGCCAAAATAGCGCGTTGAATTGGTGCAGCCCCTCTCCAACGCGGTAAGATGGACGCATGTATATTCAAACACCCAAAGCGCGGCGCATCCAATACGGCTTTGGGAAGAATAAGGCCATAGGCCGCAACAACTGCAATATCAGCATGAAGCGCAGCAAATTCATTTACAGCTTCAGGGTCTTTCTTAAAAGAATGGGGAGTAAAAACAGGAATCTGATGATGGTCAGCAACTTGATGGACAGGAGACAATCGCAATTGCTGCCCACGCCCCGCAGGTCTCGGAGGTTGGGTGTAAACGGCAATAACATCCATTCTGGGATTGGCGATGATATTTTCAAGAGCCGCCACCGAAAAATCCGGAGTGCCCATAAAAACAACGCGAAGTTTGTCTAAGGTCTTATTCATAAGTCGAAGCTTATAACCTATCGGGCTAATAACACATAGTAATAATTATAAGAGGTCGGTAAGCACTCTACACAAGCCTGATACGCTGGGAGCTTTGAAAAGGTCGTATCGTCCAGCGGGTTGGGCGAGGCATCATCAAATGTGCCGTCAAAACGCTCGGTAAGTCCCCCGGCCACGCAGGACGGAGACCCTGCGGCATCGTCTTGAGGTTGGGTTCCGGCATCAAACCCAAGTTGGGCATTGATAATTTCACAAAATTGCTGCGAAACATTGGGAAGAACCGCAATCAAATCGGCTTTATCGGAGCCGACTTGAGGAATTTGAGAAAATCCGAAAACCTCCCACCCACTTCCGTCATTAACACCACTTGGTGGCGTTCTGTAAGTGGCGCGCCCTCCTTCAAGACCAAAAACCTGATTTTCAGGGTTAGTAGTAATAACTCCATATTCGGAAGGGGCATCGGGATGGGCAAAACGTAAATCAGCTTCAGAAACTTTATTGTCCATCAGTATGCTAACGCCTCTTGCCATTTCTGCGGCATGACGTTGGACTTGCCCTGCTTTCAGAAGAAGATCTTCTTTGTCGATATTGTCTATCCCGCCCCCCACATTGCGGATAGCAGCTGTAAGTAATCCAACGAGGAAAATTCCGATCAGAACGTAAAAAATAATATTTCCGGCGCAATTTTTCTTTGAAATAAACGGCATGACAAACTCCTCTTAACTCAGCAATGATCTTAACGGGTTTGCGGAGCGATAGGAAGGCAATCTTTAAGTTTGGTCTTGAGATGCTTGCAGGCAGCAAGAGCTTCAGACTGCGTATAGCCGGCTAGACGAGCGCGAAAAACCCATTTGGCATCCGTCGTACGAAGTGGAATGACAAGAGTTTTTCCTTTATTGAGATTTTTTGGCAAAACAGCCATAGCATCATAAAGGGCTTTATTGGTGCTGGTTCGATCCTCAAAGGCCCCAATCTGGATTTGCCAATCAGGGATAGTGGCCGTTGAGGTAAGCAAACCAGGGGTTTGCGTATGACGCACAGCCTCTTGTGCCATTGTATAACGGGGAGAAACTGTCGCAGTATTCGCCGCATCTGCCGCGACGGTAACCGGCTGCTGTACTGGAGCGAGTGATTTCATGGATGAAGTCATATGATCTGGCTTGGGTTCAGGCAGCACCAACCCTTTAAGGCTGTTTTTATCAGGTAAGGATGAAGCGGTTTCTTCCAAAGGCAATGATGTAATTTTGAGCGACTTCATCATCTGGTGACTTGAAGGGGTGACAGCCAGCTCTGGAATTTCCTCAGGTACAGGTAGATTTGGCTCGATAATTTTTGATTCAATAATTTTGGTTTCAACTATCTTGGTTTCGACCGCCGTCCCTATTTGTTCGGAAATAATAGGTGTATCCGCTGCTGGAGAAGTATTGACTTGCTGAATAGTCGGTTGAGAGTTTCTGAATATCAAAGGTTTTTGCAGTGGTTTTGGGGGCGGTAAGTCGGTATTGGGAAGAACTCTGGTCATACGCCCATCGCCATAATATCCGACAGTTTTGATCTGATTGATTTTTTCAAATCCTCGATCCAGAAGATCAGCCATATGGCTATTACGGGATGCAGATGTACGACCCCCAAAAACAACACCGATCAGACGTGTATTCCCGCGTTTGGCAGAGGCAACAAGATTGAATCCTGATGCTGCAACATAGCCGGTTTTAATCCCGTCCATCCCATAATAGGTTTTCATCAGCTTGTTATGGCTGTTGTATCGTTTGCCGTCATATTGGTGACTGGATATCCCGAAAATTGGGTAATATTTCGGATAAGTGTCAATAAGGTATTTGGCCAGTTTGGCCATATCCCGCGCAGTAGAAATTTGCCTGTAATCATGGAGTCCGGAGGCATTGACAAAATTCGTGCCGGTCATGCCAATACCTCTGGCTTTCAGATTCATCAGCTGAGCAAAACGTGTCTCAGATCCCCCAAGGTTTTCGGCAACAGTCACCGCAACATCATTGGCTGATTTCGTTGAAAGAACGCGCAGAGCATCATAAACCGAAATGGATTGCTTGGGCTTTAGCCCGACTTTACTGGGAGGCATCGACGCACCAAAGCTTGAAGCTACCAATCGGGATTTTTGTGTAATATTTTTATTATCCAAAGCATCAAAGACAAGAACCATCGTCATGATTTTGGTAAGCGATGCGGGGTGAAGCCTACGGTCTGCATTCTCTTGTGATAAAACCATACCGGTATCGGCATCAATCACAATTGAAGCATATTTCAGATTGGGCTCATTCTCCTGTTTTGATGCCGCAAATGAAATAGGCGCAGAAAGTAAAATAAAAGAAAGAAGTAAGACAAAAAGAATAACTCGAAGAGTTCCACACAAGAAAAGCTTATGGGAATAGGTATGGAAAAAAAAATGAAAACTTGTTGGCGATAAGATCATATTCAACAGAGGTAATATTGCTGTGCCCAATAGAAGAACACTTGAGAATGAGTCTAAAGAACTTCCCCCAAATTGTCTATGGCCAGTAAAAAAGAAACCGCAGCAAAATTATGTCTATTTAAAAATCCCTCACATGAATACTCATTTGTGCAGCGCAACGAAAAAGCTTGACGGAGTTAATAAAAATGCTAAATTATTTGCGCAATGCAAAAAAGCTGCTAAACTACTTCAAGAAATTATATACCAATTAATCTTGAGCAACGTTCTAAAAATTATATTTTGCATGCTAAAATGCAATTTGGAAACTGATGGAGCAATATAATGGCCACCAAAACCGAAAAAAAGAAACCCGCAAAGACTGCAGCAAAAACGGCAAAGTCAAAACCGGCATCGGCAAAAGCGGCCTCAACTGTAATCCCTTTTTCCCCAATGGCGGCGGAAGCCTTACAGGCAATGAGTAAACAAACCCCGGAATTTAAAACTTATTATAGTGCAATGGAGACAGCAATGAGCAACTATAAAGACCAATACGAAAAAATGGCAGGAGATGCTTCAGCCGCAGTTAAGCAAAGCGTTGAGAGCTATGTTCAATTCGGAACAAGCATGATGAAAGGCTACGAAGCGATCCTGAAAACCTGCATGGAGATGGCTCAAGAGTCAGCTGAGCGTAATTCTGCAGCCATGAAAAATCTGATGGCTTGCCGTACTTTAAATGAAGCGGCTGATGCTCAAAACAAACTGGTTCAGGCCAATGTGGATGAGGCAATGTCTGCCGCAACAAAAATTTCTGAAATGGCAATCAAAGTATGCACAGAGGCTTGTGAGCCTTTGAATGAGCAAATGACAAAATCCATGAGCAAAATGTCAGCATAATCTGCCGATAAGGGCCGATAAGGAATGACTTTTCAAAGCCCCCCAATCGGGGGCTTTAATATTGGGAAATGAAATGCTAAATAACAGCCATGGACTATTTGACCCCCATTCTTGGTAGCCAGGACGGAGATCCGGATTTTGACCCGAGCCATGAACATGGTCTGGCGCTAAAAACGCGCCCGAAGACCAAAAAACCGGCGATGTACAAAGTCCTCCTTCTCAATGATGACTACACTCCCATGGAATTTGTCGTTCATGTTCTGGAGCGCTTTTTCAACAAAACACGCGATGAAGCCACGGATGTTATGCTACATGTCCACCGACGTGGCGTTGGGCTATGTGGCGTATACACATACGAAGTTGCTGAAACAAAAGTAACGCAGGTCATGGATTTCGCACGCGCCAATGAACAGCCGCTTCAATGCACCATGGAAAAAGAATAGCCGCCACTGGTCATAATTCAATTTTTGGGCAGAAAAAATCTAGAATCATAGGCCATCTTAACTTTTGCCAAACAAAAACTAGGCTAATATAGTAAAGCCAATACAAGGACAAACCTTATGCTATCTCGTAATCTCGAACAAACCCTCCATAAAGCACTGGCTGCCGCTTCTGATCGCCAGCACGAATTTGCAACATTGGAGCATCTTTTACTGTCACTGACGGTAGATCAGGATGCGCTAGCTGTTTTGCGCGCTTGCGGCGTCGATGCTGATGAAATGCGGGAACAGATCGAGACTTATCTGGATACGGATCTCATGTATCTCGTCAATCCTCATGTCTCGGAATCAAAACCGACAACAGCCTTTCAACGTGTATTGCAAAGAGCAGCAATTCACGTCCAGTCTTCCGGTCGGGAAGAGGTGACGGGTGCTAACGTTTTGGTGGCCCTTTTCTCAGAACGGGAAAGCCATGCTGTCTATTTCTTGCAGCAGCATGACATGACCCGTTTTGATGCCGTGAACTATATCTCACACGGTATAGCCAAAGTGCCGTCAGGCGAAACATCAGAGCCAAAAAGAATTCCAAGCGGCACCGACGAAGGATCGGAAGAAGAGCAAATCCTGAAAACAGGAAAAGATGCTCTGGATGCCTACTGCGTTAACCTTAATGAAAAAGCAAAAAAAGGAAAAATAGACGTTCTGGTCGGGCGCGAGAAGGAAGTTGATCGCACCATTCAAATTCTATGCCGTCGTTCTAAAAATAACCCGCTTTATGTCGGAGACCCTGGCGTCGGAAAAACTGCCATAGCCGAAGGCCTAGCCAAGAAAATCGTAGACGGCGATGTGCCCGAAGTTTTGGAAGGATGCACAATTTTCTCGCTCGATATGGGCGCATTGCTGGCAGGTACGCGCTACCGTGGAGATTTTGAAGAACGTCTAAAATCAGTTCTGACCGAATTGCAATCTATGGATAACGTTGTCCTCTTTATCGATGAAATCCATACAATTGTCGGCGCTGGCGCAACAAGCGGCGGAGCCATGGACGCCTCCAATTTGCTGAAACCGGCTTTAGCAAACGGTTCGCTCCGTTGTGTTGGTTCAACCACCTATAAGGAATACAGAAATCAGTTTGAAAAAGATCGAGCCTTAGCAAGACGCTTTCAAAAGATTGATGTCGAAGAGCCGTCTATCGATGATGCCATTCGTATCCTCAAAGGTCTAAAACCTTATTACGAAGAGCATCATAAAGTAAAATATACAACAGACGCTCTGAAGTCGGCAGTCGAGCTTTCCGCACGTTATATCGGAGACAGAAAGCTACCCGATAAAGCCATCGATATCATTGATGAAGTGGGTGCGGCTCAAATGTTGCTACCGGCATCAAAACGCAAAAAAACCATTTCGGCCAAGGATATTGAATCCGTTGTCGCAGCTATAGCGCGCATCCCGTCCAAAGCCGTCAGTAAAGACGACCGCGAGGTTTTGGCTTACCTTGAGCGCGATCTTAAAACTATGGTTTTTGATCAGGATAAAGCAATTACAGCCCTAACAGATGCCATAAAATTAGCGCGCGCAGGTTTGCGCGACCCCGAAAAGCCCATTGGTTGCTATCTCTTCTCTGGCCCGACAGGGGTAGGAAAAACCGAAGTGGCAAAACAACTCGCAAAGACGCTGGGGATAGAATTAATTCGTTTTGATATGTCCGAATATATGGAACGTCATGCTGTCTCTCGTTTGATCGGGGCGCCCCCCGGTTATGTCGGTTATGAACAGGGTGGGTTGCTGACAGAAAAAATTGATCAGCATCCGCATTCGGTCCTGCTGCTGGATGAAATCGAAAAAGCGCATCCGGACTTGTTTAATATTTTGTTGCAGGTCATGGACTACGGCAAGTTGACGGATAACAACGGAAAATCTATTGATTGCCGAAACGTAATCCTCATCATGACCACCAACGCAGGGGCAACGCAGCTTGCGAAGGCCCCGATTGGTTTTGAATCAACAAAACGTGTTGACGATGATCAGGAAGAAATAAAGCGCCTCTTTACTCCGGAATTCCGAAACAGACTGGATGCCATTATTCCATTCGACCCTCTGACGCATAAAACAATTTTACGCGTCGTTGATAAATTCGTCATGCAACTGGAAGCTCAATTATCGGATCGCCGAGTGGCTATCTCTCTGACGGATAAGGCCAGAGAAATCTTGGCAGAAACGGGATATGATCCGGTTATGGGCGCGCGGCCACTCGCTCGCGTTGTTCAGGAAAAAATCAAAAAACCATTAGCAGAAGAGCTTCTGTTTGGAGATCTGCGCAATGGTGGCTCAGTTGATGTTGATGCCAAAGGAAAAGAGCTGACCTTCAAGATTCATCCGGAAAAAAAGTCCCCCTCTAAAAAATCGGCTTCGGAAGAATCCGTGTAATAAACTCTGCTATTGAAGCCAAATTCCGGATACCGTATTCTATAAGGGCAGGAAAGAGGCGAAGATGGAAGACCAACCCGTTATTTTGGTAGCAGACGATAACGACGAGGATCGTAAAATAATTGCGGACGCATTGAGGGAAGCGGGATTTAGCGTCATGCAGGCCATTGACGCAGGATCAGCCCGTAAAGTCGCCAATGAATATGAAGTTTCCTTTGCTTTTATAGACCATTTTATGACCCCGTATGACGGCGTTGAGTTTGCGCGCTTCATGGCCATGGATGGAAAAGATATCCCGATGTATTTGGTAACCCACGAAGATGACAGCGATCTGTTAACCGAATGTCTGCGTCTGGGATTTTTGGGTCTCATGAAAAAACCCGTTGATCCTCAACGGGTTGTCTCCATTGTAAGGCACATATTGTCTAGACTCTCTCGAAATCAGGCAGATTAGACCCGAACGTAGAGCGTCCCTTGGCACAAAATTGGTATATATCAAGCTTCAAACTCTCCTGATCAGCGTGGGCAAGTCTTAAGTCTTCAACTTTTAGACCATGGTCTTGCATAAAATCATGGATACAACTGCGAACGCCATCTCCATCAAGCCTGCAGGCTTCTTGCAAGGCTTCGTCGCTAGCATTTCTATAGTGGGCGGATAGATAGGAGTAAGAAGGATCATTACTATTCAGGGCTGTTAATAAAAGAACCCGCCTTGCGATTTCTTGAGAAAGGCATCTTTTGGTGATGTCATCCTTTGCGCCTGGAACGGCGTTCTCCAAAGCCTCAAAAACAGCGAGTGTTGGCATTGTGTCTCTATAAATCATATGCTGCATAATTATCCCTCCAATGGAATTCTGTAAATCTATACACGAATTTGGAAGATTGCGTCAATTTCTACGGCAACCCCGAAAGGCAGGTTGCTGGCACCCACGGCAAAACGGGCATGTTTCCCTTTCTCTCCGAGGGCCGCAACCATTAAATCAGACGCCCCGTTAATAACAGCCGGATGCTGGTCAAAATCAGAGGTCGCATTAACAAAACCGCCCAGTTTGACACAACGAACCAGATGCCCCCAATCACCGGCAATAGCATCTTTAAGCTGGGCCAGGATATTAAGGGCGCAAGCACGCGCGGCTTCTTGTCCTTGTTCGACCGAAAGAGTTTCTCCCACCCGGCCAATATGCATTTTTTCTCCGTTTAAGAAGGGGATTTGACCGGCAATATAGAGATGATCGCCGGAAATCACATAAGGAACATAATTCGCAGCCGCAGGAGCAACCTTGGGCAGGGTAAAGCCGAGTTCAGCCAGTCTTTTCTCGATTGCGGGCATGATGATCCTCCCTAAAACGTATATATTTCATGCATTTCGACTTGATTATTTGGCCAATTTAGGCCATCACTGATCCTGAAACAAGAGGATCTCGTCAAGAATAGGGTACCGCTATGAAATTATTCGGATTTATCTTCAGAATCTTGGGCGCACAATCCCCGATCCATATCTGGTTTGTAACCCTTTTCTCGGGAGCAAAACGGGTTGGGACAGATTCTCTGGGAAATAAGTATTACGAAGCAAAAGCGCGTAAACATTACAACCATTCAAGACGTTGGGTAATATATAACGGAGCGCCCGAGCCAAGCGCAGTTCCTCCTGAATGGCACGGATGGCTGCACTACCAGACGGATGTGGTGCCAAATTTAGGAGTTTCCTCTTATCGAAGAAATTGGCAAAAGGCACCTCAGGCCAACAAAACTGGAACCAAAGAGGCTTATCACCCACCCGGACACTTATTGTCAGGCGGACAAAGAGATAAAGCAACCGGAGATTATGAGGCGTGGACCCCTCCGGTAAAGAAAACCGGAACATAATAAACCTAAAAAATAGAATTCAGAAAGGAGCATCCCGCTATGTCCCGCAGTGTAGTAGAAACAGTTCTTGGCGCATTTGTCTTGATTGGAGCTCTGATCTTTTTAGTTTTCAGCTACAGCGAAGGTGATGCCGGTAACGTAACAGGATACAAAATTTCCGCAAACTTCTCCGGTATCGGAGGGCTAAAAGTCGGGGATGACGTTTTGGTATCAGGTGTAAAAGTTGGTCAGGTTTCTAAAATAGAATTGGATGCCGAGCAATATCTGGCACGTGTCACAATGGAAATTGATGACAATATCCAACTCCCAGATGATACCATAGCCCTAATCAGCAGCCAAAGCTTGCTGGGTGGCAAATACATGGCGTTAGAGCCGGGAGGATCACCGGACTATTTGGAAAACGGCAGCGAGATTTTGTACACACAAGCGCCACAGAATTTGGAAGAGCTTCTGGGAAAATTTATTTTCTCGATGCAGAAATCAGACAAGGATGATAGCGCATCCATGACATCGGAAAATCACTCAAGCGTGAGTGCTCCACCCGTCTCCACCCCTGTCATTCAAAATACAGCCGCACCAGAACAATCCCCATCGGTCACAGAACAGCCTGCCCAATAATGGTGATGGAAAGAGGAGCTAGACGTGCATAATTCGCTACTACACCGCGTATGCATGGTCGTGTTGACGGCTCTTGTTGCAATGGCATTCTCCGTCTCGGAACAAGTGGCACTGGCGCAGATCGAAGATACCGAAAAGCTCCACTACGAAGAATATCCGACGATACGGTTACGCTCTTTGGATAAGGTGACGGCACGGACGCTGACCTTTGATGCTCAGGTCGGAACAATCATAAAATTCGGAGACATCTATATTAAAATCCTGTCATGCCGAAAGCCTCCCCCGGTTGAAAAAACGGAAAGCGCAGCCTTCATGCAGATCTGGGAAGTCGATAAAGTAAAAGATCAATCCCGATGGATATTCTCAGGATGGATGTTTGCCAGTTCTCCCGCGCTTTCTGCGATGGATCATCCGGTCTATGATGTTTGGGTCATGGATTGTCTGGGCAAAAGCTCTGAAGCACAGGGAACCCCGATAGAAGAAACATCCGGTCAGGTTCTGCCCGATGAGGGCGCGATCGATGCCGATAAAGCGGCACCGCTTCCAAGCGGAGAGCCCCCGCAAGATGATAATAAGGACAAGTTCGGAGATGTCCTGAACGAGATCACGGCAGATACGCCTACAGAAGATGTTCCAACGACGGAGGAAACAACTCCACTAGTCGAAAACGGGCAGCACACTGAGAAGGTCGAACCAGCCTCTGACGCGCCCCATGTAGAAGAAAATCTCGAATCCCAAGAATCTTTCGACGGAATTTACTAATAAAATCATAGAGATATCTGCTAAGAAAAATTAAATAAGAACAAAACATGAATTTTTCTTGACAAAAGAACAAAAAGTGAACAATATAGGGGCAGAAACACCACCTTTGTGTGTTTTTCTTCAAAATCAGGTTTTCCTGCAAGGGTATGTTGGGGGGCTTCCTCCGTATGTGCTTTTGCAATCTTGATCGAGATGTTTGGTTTCCCGCTGACTATGCGCCGCCTCTATTTCCCGGAGAGCGGCGCAATTTTTTTAATTTTAAAAGGAAGGACTAACAAATGCCAACCTCACTCCCGACAGACAGTAACAACAATCCGATACCGGCTCTCTCCTTGAAAGAGTCTGGTGCGCACTCAATTGCCGCAGGAATTGCCTCGGCCCGCAACGCCACGGCGTTTGCATCCGATACACAAATTATTTCCGTCTACGCAACAGTACCCGTTTACATCCGCTTTGGCGATGCCACAGTGACGGCCACAACATCAGATCATTTTTTCCCTGCAGGATTTTACTATGATTTTGCAATCGGCGGAGATGGGGTTGCCCATAAAACACATATGGCAGTGCTTCGCCAAAGCACGGACGGAACAGTTTATATTTCAGAGAAAATATAGCGGCCGCCTGCCCCTAGCCTCTGGCCTGAAAGGCAGTCAGGATTGTCCCGTCATCAAGATAATCCAGCTCGCCTCCAATCGGCATGCCGTGTGCAAGGCGTGTGACTTTAATGGAAGCATTCTCTCCCAGAATATCCATGACGACATGAGCCGTCGATTGCCCGTCTACCGTGGCAGGAAGGGCCAAAATAACTTCGCGAGGCGGAGCATCGGAAATTCTGGATTGAAGATCTGAAAGATTAAGGTTATCCGGCCCGATCCCGTCAAGCGCGGAGAGAACGCCACCCAGAACATGGTAGATACCGCGAAATCCTCCTGCGCGTTCAATAGCCCATAAATCGGTCAGGGTTGCCACGACACAAATCAAACCTTTGTCGCGAGATGGATCATTACAAATTCGGCAAGGGCTTGTATCATCTAAAGCTCCGCAGACAGGGCAGGTCTTGATTTGATCCGCGGCCTCTTGCAAAGCTTTGATTAAGGGGAACATCATATCATCTTTTTTAGTGATAAGCGTAAGAGCCGCCCGACGTGCAGAACGAGGGCCAAGCCCTGGAAGGATAGAAAGTTGTCGAATGAGATGGGAAAGAGGACCGTCCTGCTTCATGGGCTTTTATCCTGCTCAGTATTGGAGAACTGATTGAAACTATCCAAATCAGTATGAATAAATTCCGGGTCTATAAGGAAAGAGGACGCAAGATCATGGACATGACGAACCATTTCCACAGGGCCCGATGCATAAAAGCGCATGGATTTTAGATCATGAGTACGGGATAATTCCCGAAAGGCAACATCGCCAACCAACCCTGCAAGATAAACACCTTGATCTTTCTCGAGACCGGAGACTACCGCGTAGGATTTAAATCTAGGAAATAGATTTTGCAGGTTAAGAAAATAATCATGCAAATAAAAATCCTCGGTTGTTCTCCCCCCATGAAACAAGACAACATCACGATCCGGATTATCTGAAAGCGCAGCCTCGGCAATGGCCATGAGCGGAGCAACCCCTGTGCCCCCCCCAATAAGAGCAATAGAGCGATTGCAATCGCTTTGATATAAGCACCCTCCTGAAAATCCGGTCACATCTACAATATCCCCGACGGAAAGGTCTCGATCAATATAAGACCGAACCCCCGTTTGGGGGTGATCCCCAACACGGACATGAAATTCCAGAATTTCCCCGTCCGCCCTATTGGCAATGGAATAAGGTCGCGCCATATGCCCATCAAAATGTAACAAGGCATACTGCCCAGCCTGATGAAGAGGGAAAGTAGCACTATCTATAGAAATTGGAGAAAAGCGCAAAATCCGCACCCGTGAACCGGAATGCAACTCATTGGATATAAGGCGGGCTTGGAATTCAAACATCCCACAGAATTAGGCTATTTAGACAAAAAGGAAAAGAGAAAACGCTAAGTTTCCTGCTAAAAATCAACCGATAGAAAGCGATGCTGTCCAAAGCCGTTAAAGTCAGTGCGGCAAGCATTGCTATAAGCTCCGGTCAATCCAACCACAATCCAATCCCCTTCTCCAATCTGCTGAGGCAGATAAAATGGCCCCTTCATCATGTCAAGCGAGTCACAAGTAGGCCCGCAAAACCGGAAGGGAGAAAGTTCTGTGTCTTCGGGAGTATGCGGAGAGGAAGGATCTTGTGCAATATGAAGAACAGGAAAGCTTAGAGCCCCTTGCCACTTGGCGGCCTCGACCAAACCGCCGTAAATTCCGTCATTGAGATAAAGCGCTTTATCTTTTCGCTGCTCCACACGGCACACCAAAAGACCCGCCTCGGCAACCAGAGCGCGTCCGGGCTCACAATAAAGTTCAAGATTTTGAAGCTCAAACTCTCTAATTCCACGTTCAATCACATCAAAAAATGTAGATAGAGGAGGAATAATACGCTGAGGATAAGGAGCAGGAAACCCTCCCCCGACATCAAGACAATCAACCGTAATTCCCGAGCAGCGATTTAAAACATCCCGAACAACGCCAAGCCCTTTAAAAAAAACATCCGGATTAGAGGACTGTGTTCCCGGGTGGAACATGATGCCAAGCTTGGAGCAAACCAGACGGGCTTCATGAAGAAGAAAAGCAGCACCTTTGGGAGTGGCGCCAAATTTCGCAGAGAAATCGACATTTGCCTCTTGGTTCT
Source organism: Alphaproteobacteria bacterium (assembly GCA_020442425.1). Lineage (GTDB taxonomy): Bacteria > Pseudomonadota > Alphaproteobacteria > Micavibrionales > Micavibrionaceae > UBA1573. The sequence goes on from JAGRKB010000033.1 coordinate 38,279, forward strand.
TTGGCAAGGCCAGACGAACAAAAATAGTAAGATCATTGGCGAGCTCGGTTTCATGAACAATTTTGTGCAGCTCATCAATCGTATCAATGACAAACACGCGCACCTGATGATCAAAGTAGGCCTCGCGAATAGCCTCACGGGATTTAACCGTATGCATAAAATGGATATGCGCAGAAGGTGCAACCCGCCTTACAAGCCTAACCTCTTCAATTGAAGCTGCGTCAAAATAGCGAATTCCAGCTTCATACAAACTATGGATGACGTCCGGATGAGGATTGCTTTTTACGGCATACATGACTGTGCCGGAAAAGCCGGATAAAAAGGCGGACGCATTCTTTTTAAGAATTTCGGGACGAAGGATATGCAATGGATGAACGGGGCGCTGGGCGTAGACCAGATCGGCCAATTGCGAAAAAAAAGAACGATTTTCGGTAGAAAGAAAGTCGTTATTTAAAGAGCCGAATTCATTCAATAGACCTCTCCTGAGGACATCCAAAATTGACCATACGCACTCGTGCAGCTTAAGTATACGAAAGAATATCTAAAGAATAATTAAAATAGAAAATGCGCTATTGAACCGTAACAGCATCAAGATCATTTTGCTGGGCAAGGGCGCAAGCCCCTTCTAATGTATCCACCAGTGTCAAGGCAGTGCCATCCGCAGCATGCAACGAGAAAACTTTCTGATTATTGATGGTAACAGGGCGGACATAGGCAACATGACCTGTACCAAGAGCTAAGAAGGCCTGAGGAGAAAGATGTTTCAAAGCATCAATCTGTTCTTCAAATTTCATCCTGTCAAACCTCCTGAAAAAGGAAAAATTTTAACCGCGAATACAGAATAGAGTATATCACTTCTTTGTAACGGAAATCTAAGAAATTCGTCTCAAGAAAAATAAAGGCTATTCACTGGTAGAATCAACATCAGCAGGCTGATGAGAGATTTGCTTGCTAACCGCCATCGGTTGAGACTTTTGAGCACCGTCATGAATACGAATTTTTCTCGCACTGGATTCCGGAACAACACGCTTCATATCAATGTGAAGCAAGCCATTATCAAGAAATGCACCGGCAATTTCTATTCCATCAGCAAGAACAAAACTGCGCTGGAATTGACGCGCGGCTATGCCGCGATGCAAGAAAATACGATCCTCATCGTCGTCCTTCTGATGTCCGCGTATAGTCAGTTGATTATGCTCGATTTCGACATCAAGTTCGGCCATCGTGAATCCGGCAACGGCAAGAGTAATCCTCAACCCGTCTGATCCGATTTGTTCAATATTATAGGGGGGGTAGCCCTCCTGAGCCGATTTGCGAACACGATCTAATGTCCGCTCGAATTGGTCAAACCCCAGAAAAAGGGGGGAATCAAATAAAGAGATACGCGCAGAAGCCATACTCTAACTCCTCTAAAATGAGCAAGTTAAACAAAACAAACGACCCGCAGCAGCAGCATCGTTTTATAAGAAACACTATATAGAATTAAGAATTGAAGAGTCTAGAATTTTTAGAAATTTACCGTAATATTTTCTTTAAACAGGGCGTTTAACAAACTCGCGATCGCAATACTGGCACGTAACACTAGGTTTGCCGTCAAAAACATAGTACACAGCAGGGTGCCCCAACGCACCATTGCCCCCGTCGCATTTGACACCGGAGACGCGAGGATCAACCTCGATAATTTCCGGCACTGGAATATGGGAAAAAGTATTCTGGCTCATGATAGTCGTCCCGTAAGACCCTGATAATGTCGAATTAAGAGTTTATTTGCTAATCCTTTATAAACTGTGCGGAGGAAATGTCCAATAGGGATAATAATCCCGAAACAGGACAGAAACGGAAGATCATGACCAAGAGCACAGATCGTTTTGAAGAAAATGCAGCACTAAAGGGGCGCGAGACTTCATTTATACTCGCGGACGCCTTGGTGGCGCCTGTGCTGGCGAGCTGGAAAGAGTCTCTCTTTGCTCATGAATGGTTAAATGCTGACGGAACCATCCGCACGCCAGCAGATATGACAGAAACAGTTCGTGTTAGACGTAAAGCGGCAGAAGAACTCTTAAATGGAGATAAAATACTTGAACGACCGGTTTTAGGAATCGGTATCATGGACAATATAGAGATTGGATCAGGGCGAGATTTATTCTTGGCTATGGCAGCCCGTGGTCAAGATGTCATCCCTGTTCACATCCCGAAAAGCCAACAGGAAGAGTTTCGCTTATTTGTTCGCATTCCATGATTTTTCCGCTAAGATGTTTTTCATGACGACACTCATTTCTGACTTCTCCTTTGTACAATCTCACAATAGCCAAAGAGGATCGGGCTTATTTATCATTCTTGTTGCCGTGGTCCTGTTTGCGGCCCTGACTTACGCAATTTCCAATAGCTCCGACGGATCAAAAAACCTGTCTCAGGAAAAAGTTCGCCTGTATGCATCCGAGATTCTTGATACAGGAAATCGCTATGCAGAAACAATCGCTCGAATGAAGCTGCAAGGAATTGCCGAAGATGAGATTAGCTTTCTCTATAACGGAAATTATTCAAATGCAGCCTGTCTGACAGACGCTTGTAAAGTGTTTGCTTTTGATGGCGGTGGATTGGAATGGGATACCCCGCCAATTGGCAGCAATAACGGAGAAGAGTGGTTCTTCACAGGTGATGTAGCCATTCAGGATATCGGAACTTCGGCAGCTGACCTTTTGGCAATTCTCCCCGTCGTCAATGAAGACGTATGCCACAGAATAAATGTCCTGATTGATATAGAAGGGGAGAGTGATACGACCGCTTTATTTGGTAGTGCTATCGCTGCTAATGCATTTGTAGGAAGCTATGACCTAACTCCTGACTTAATCAATCATGCCTCCGTTAATGGCAAGAGGTCGGGCTGCATAAGCATTTCGAGTCTCACAAGTGACATAACGGCATCCTCCCCAATTGCAGGGCAACCAAAAATATATTATCAGGTTCTGCTTGCCCGATAGAACATGATTTTATGCGGTCGAAAACAGAACAGTACAAAGAAATGGGGCTTTAGC
>JAGRKB010000004.1 GCA_020442425.1 Alphaproteobacteria bacterium
TAGCTGCACTCGAAATCTATCATTAAATAAAGATTTAGATTTTATAGCTGATTTTACATTTTTATGATTTGGCAACAAGTCTTGGGGCATATCCTCCAACTTAGGGCTTTTACCATGTCTGATAGCATATCTGGCGCTGTAGAGGTATCTGTGCAAATCTGATTCAATGTGCGCGCGTGTGCTATGATTTAAAACCCCTTTAATTCTTTTATCGTGGAACCATTTTTTGAAAGTTTTTAGTGCCGGCTCAAATGGGATAAATTCATCGCCTCGCGATAAGTCGTCGTAGACATCACACCGCTTAAATCTTGTTAAGATTGCATTCTTCCAGTTGTCAAAGCTATCGATTTTCTTAGAAAGTCCTGATCTGAGTGGCGGCAGATCTGCGATGACATCTTCTACAGATGTAGGCCGTTTGGCAGGATTTAATATAGAAGGTACGCTCCTGATGTCATTTCTCACAGCAAGAAGGATTACCCTGTGTCGGCATTGAGGTATCCCATATTCTTCTGATTTGATTATAAAATCATTACGATTTAATTTTTCTGGTTTGCCAGCATTTGATAAAGAATAAATGGTATATTGCTCAGATGTTTTGAATTTTACTTTTTTAGGATTTGTGATTTTTGAAGGTGTCTTGATATCCTCCAGTATCCGGTCAAATATATATTCACCATTTAGTTTTGAAGACAAAATGCCTTTAACATTTTCCATCACAAACGCTACTGGCTGGATATCAGCAATAATTCTTAGGTACTCTTTGTAGAGGGTATGTCTAGGATCGTTCTGAAAATCTTCGTTTTTAGACATTTTTGACCGCCCCACTAAAGAGTACGCTTGGCACGGAGGCCCGCCAATAACAATAGAGCTTCTTGGGTCTGAGACTTGGCTTAAGATACGCTTAATAACATTTTTATGAGGGAAAGTATCTCCGCCTAATTCTGCACAATATGCTTCTAGTATGGCTTTTTCGGCTTCTTTTGGATGCTTTTCAAAAAGTACATCCTTGGTGATTTCACCTCTTAAGTATTGATAATACTCAATAGGAGGCTTATCAAATTGTCTAAAGAAAGCTCTCAAAGTGAGAGTTTGATGGGCAAAACTTTCTTTTTCGATAGATATTTTTATTTTGAAAAGTTTTTTATTTTTTTCAGTAATAGAGGAGAAGCCTTCTCCTAGCCCACCCGGGCCCGCGAATAAATCTATTACCTCTATCGTCATCTTTTAAGCTTATCCTTATCAATTTTAACTTGGCTCCAGGTTACCAGGTTATAAATTATTAAGCAAACACAAAGAGGAAAATAAGGTAAAATTGTCTAAATTGAACCAGAGGCATTCCTAATCATTTAGAGTATTCGTTTCGATGTAACGCATACACAACCATTCTAGCTTTAAAATCTTTATTTAGCGCCAGAGTTATAAGCCCTTCGGGGTTATGACGTAGTTCAGCCTCCAGATACCGTCCAGTCCTGCTAGGAATAAGGCATATAGCCCCTAAGAGCGATTCTAGACATCGTCGAGCGTGGCAAATATCCGATTGCAGGGCATTTCCAAGGTTGTTTGCCAACTTTCTGTAGCGTTTAGCGGCTTCGGGCAGTGTAGCGGTTAAGGCTTCTCTGGTGCTTGTGGCGGCGTCTAAAGAGGCTCTGGCCTTCTCATATTCAGCCTCGGCACGTTGTAGCTCAGCCTTTGTAGTAGGCGTGACCACACCTGCCTTAATCGCATTCATAAGGTTGTCTATTTCCTTCTTGGAGGCTTTCATGGCGCGTTTGGTGGCTGCGTATCCGACTCTTTCTCATAGCTATCCTTTATAACACTTTTTACGCGTTATCTAGGACAGCCCCTAAAAATTTTGCCCGTCGTATTTTATCGAAAGACAGGGATAATATTTCCGCATAAAAGATGGGATAATTTAGGGAGGGGTGATTGTAAGAGCTTGTTTTTCATGTAACAGTAACGTCTCAGCTCGAAAATAAAGAATAGACAAAAATCAAGCATATGAAAAAAGAAATGTCTTTAAAAAAATGTCTGCTTTTGTGGGCAGCCCCCCTGATCACGGTTTTGCACAGTACGAGCGCGCTAGCTGCGATGGGGGCTTCAGTAACACTGGCCTCCGGGCAACCAGCCAATATTAATCCAAGTGAAACTACACAGTTAGAAATCACGCTATCCAATAATAACACGACATCTGCAATCAACAGTGTTGCTTTTTCCAATAGTTTGCCTGGTGTTCTGCCCGATGGATTGAAAATCGCCGGCGCCCCGACATATACTTGTACAGATCCATCCATTCCATCAACCACTGCCGGTGCAGGAACTCTGACAGCAACAGTAGGAACTCAGGCAATTTCACTAACGGGCGGCATCATTCCCGTGCGCGACGCGGGAAGCAGCACTGATGGAACCTGTACAATCATAATTCCTGTTACGGCAGGCACATCTAATGGGACATCACAAACATATAACTACCAAATTGCCAATGGTGCGGTAACGGGGAATGATGGCGGAGCTGTATCGAACAGTGGAGCGGTAAATCAAAGCATTAATGTGCTTGCAATGTCCAGGCCGGTTATCAGCAAATCATTCGGCAGCTCAACTTTGATCCTTGGAGGAGCTCCGACAACACTGACCATTTCTGTATCAAACCCGAATGCCGTGGCGCTACCGAATTTCAGTGTAACGGATAACTTTCCCCAATTGAGCGCGTCAGAAATGATTCAAGTGGCAGCAACGCCAAATGCGACATCAACCTGTACCGGAGGCGGAACGCCGCCGACATTTACCCCCTTGGCAGGGGATTTGTCGATCTCTGCAACGGGAGGAACAATAGCAGCGGGCCAATCCTGTACAATAACAGTGAGTGTCGAAGCACGCCATACGGACAGTGTCTATCAAACGGCGCTTCAAAGTAATATTATTTTAGGAGCTTCTGACTTTTCTAATGATATAGGAATTGTCCCTCTGAACGCCTCTGCACAGGTGAGAACGCGCTCTCCTTTGAATGTAAGTAAATCATTCGGCAGTGCGGCTCTAGCAAGTGGGCAAACGGGTACCTTTAGCATTGTGTTTACCAATAGCGCGAGCACTCCATTAACGATCAATTCCTTCGCAGATAACCCGATCGACGGAGTTGGAGATGCCTCATACGGATTAAAACTGAATGCAGATCCAACCATGACTTGTACAGGTGGGGGCACCCCCGGTACGTTTGCGCGCACGATCGGCGGAGATGCGGATGAAGGGTTCACTCAGACATCAAACACAACGATTGCTGCGGGGCAAACTTGTACAATCACCGGAGCATTCACGGCAACGTCTCAAATACCGAATGTTCCACAATCATTCACCAATACAATTCCGGAAGGCGCAGTAGGAACGGTAGTGCCGGGGATCGTGTCCCGTGCAGCGTCCGCATCGATTCTCGTGGCCGATGAGCTGCGTATTTTAAAGGCGGTCACGCCTACAAATCCTGCGCCCGGGAATCCAGTTCGGTATCAGGTAACGGCACAAAACTTTTCTGCTTCCATAATAAACAATCTGGATATCGATGACACTTTTACAAACGGTCAAACATTTCTTACCGGAAATATAAATGGTAATGATTTTACGCCAACGCTCAGCGGCACAGGGTGCTCGGGATTAAGCGTGTCTGGAGTAACGGGAGATTCTACGGCAACATTCAGTATTTCAACTGTTCCGGCGCGTGTTGATTCTTTTACACCCGCCGCATGTATAGTGACCTTCTACACCATGACAAATACTGCGGCAGCTGGAGGGTCAAGTGTAGCCAACGTCGTTGGAGCAGGAGATGTGTGTTACAATGCGGGGGCCACTTGTAACGGAGCAGCATCCAATTCGGTTTCTTCAACAGTGAATGCAAACACTTTGACGGCAGCCAAAGCGTTTTCACCGGCTGGGCCTCTGCCTGAAAATGCTATATCTAGAATGACAATCACATTGACGAATTTATCTGCAAATGATGTCACCTCTGCAACCATTAGTGATACATTGCCGACAGCCAATGTTGGGTCGGGACAGTTACGGATAGCAAATCCTCCAAACGCAGCAACAACCTGCGGAGGAGCTCCTGTTATAACGGCAGCGGCAGGTTCTACATCTGTGACCATGAACGGAGCATCAATTCCTGCCAGAGCTTCAAACGGAACGGGTGCAGCAGGGACTTGTAATTTGCAAGTAGATGTTACGGGGTCTGCCGGGGTCTATGATAATACAGCAACAACAGCAGGAACAGAAACCTATGGTAATGGCTCTACGCATGCGCTGGGGCCTATAAATACCAACACGCAATCTATTACATTCAATTCTTCATTATCAGGAACTAAATTTTTTATTCCGGGAAGCGTGTCATCAGGCGGTAAAGCAACAACAACGGTTCGTCTTGTCAACTCAGGAGCAATCCCGATCACAGGGTTAAGTGTAACAGACCCGCTTCCAGCCGGAATGGTCTTGGCTAATCCCGTTAACGCGCAGACCTCTTGCGCAGGAGCGACATCTTTTGCGGGAAACGCAGGCGACAGCTCCATAACTATGACAGGGGGCGAAATTGCAGGAAGCGGAACATGTGATGTTCTCTTCGATGTAGTCGCGACAGGGGGAGCAAACTGGATCAATACAATTCCTGCAGGAAATGTTTTGGCTTCTGGTGGCGTAGCAAACCAGACAGCAATCACAGGAACTCTTAATTTTACGCCACCAACAGGGGTGACGATTGCCAAGGCAACCAGCCCAAGCACCCTGACTTTTCCTGGACAAGTCAGCACACTAACCGTCACCTTAACCAATGGTACAACTCCGGTAACCGGTTTGTCCTTCACGGATTTCTTCACAACAGACGGGACATCCGGAGCCCCGGTGAATGGAATGAGAATAGCATCGTCGCCAAGTACATCTACAACATGTACAAATGCAATAGTATCGGCAACGCCTGATGCAACATCATTCTCTGTTTCCGGAGCGTCGATTGGAGCAAGTGCTTCTTGTACGGTCAGTGTAGATGTAACGTCTGTAGTGGTCGGGGGGATTACAAATTTTATTCCGATAGGAAGTCTGATAACAGATCAAGGACTAAGCAATAGCGGTGCCGCAACAACCAGTCTAACCACGCAGGGGAATTTAGGGGTCACAAAGAAATTCACGCCCAATATTATAAAACCGGGTGAGAGATCAAGGCTGCGAATTACATTTTATAACCCGACATCCCAGCCCGCCGCAAATGTAAGTGTAACGGACAACCTTCCGGCAAACGTAACGGTTCCAGCAGGGGCAAATCCGACAACGACTTGTTCTGGTGCAACAATCTCGACCCCATCATCGTCACAAGTTGTCATTAGTGGAGCAAATCTACCGGCGGCCTCCGGCGGTATAGCAGAAACATGTTTTTCTGAAATTGATGTCACATCGTCATTAGCCGGAGATTATACAAACACAATCCCGATAGGCGCAGTTTCGGGGACGATCGGCGGGATAAGTTCACAAAACTCTCAACCTGCCAGTGACATCCTAAGAGTAAAACAGCCTCTGACAATCAATAAGGCGATTGGCGGATTTACATTGGATAGCGGAAACCCTGCTGGATTTACAACGGGAACAACCACGCGAGCAGTAGGCGCGACAGCGCCTTTGGTGGTCTCTTTGACCAACGCGAACTCAGCCGCTCTGACGCAGGCAAACTTTACAGATAACTTACCATCGGGATTGGTCATTGCACAAACGCCCAACGCATCAACCACCTGTGCCGGAGGAAGTGTCAGCGCAACAGCGTCAACCGCAACCCTAACTCTGACGGGAGCCACTATTCCGGCATCAGGATCATGTACTGTTAGTGTTGATGTTCTCAGCAACATTTCAGGAACATATACCAATACGATTTCAGCCAGTGCCGTTTCAACGTTTGAAGGTGTAACCAACGAAGAACCAACCAGCGCGCAAATTGATATTTCATCCCCGCCCGCAATAAGCAAAGAATTCTCTCCTGCGGCTATTCCGTCAGGTGGGACCTCGACAATGAAGATATATCTGGAAAATGATAACAGCAGCGCAATGACATTAAGTTCCATCTTTACAGATACTTTGCCAACCGCACCTGGGCCAGTGGTTGTGGCACCTGTACCGAATATTGTAAAAACATGCCCTGGTGTCGTAACCGCTACGGCAGGTTCAGGCACAGTAAGCTATGCCAATGGTGCATCGATACCAGCAGGGGGCTGTGAAATCAGTGTGGATGTAACTGCCTCTGCATCAGGAGTTCATACAAATAATATTCCTGCCGGCGCATTACAAACAAACTTCGGCAATAATCCTGACCCTGCCAATGCAGGGCTAACGGTCACGACATTGGGTTATATTTCCGGCCGAGTATTTCAAGACAACGACGTAACTCCAAATGGTACATTCGAATCCGCAACTGATACGGCCTTGCCCGGAGAGTCATTGAGTTTGCGCAGTGGATCAAATTGTAGCGGGGCATTGCTGGCAACAACGACAACATCATCGACGGGAGCCTACATTTTTACAGGCCTTTCAGCCGGAACATATTCTGTTTGTCAATCGGCCCAACCATCTGGTACCGCCAACGGTCAAACAAATGCGGGTATAATAGTTTCATCAAATGGCAGTACGGGGACGATTGGTACGGCGAGCAACCCGACAGCAACAACATCACAAATCGTCAGCATTGTTTTAAATGGTGATGGAGCGGGTGGCGAAGTTTCAGGATCAACAGGAAATGATTTTTCCGAGATCGCCCGCTCCTCGATTTCCGGTCGCGTATTCACAGACCAAAATAACAACGGCATTCAAAATGGAGCAGATATCGGAATATCAGGCGTTACGATAGAATTGCTGGATGCTGGCAGCTCTGTAATTTCAACAACAACAACGGACTCAAATGGTGATTATAGCTTTTCCAATCTTGATCCGGGAACATACTCGGTCAGAGAACCATCACAACCCTCAGGAACAAATAATGGGCAAACGGTTCCTGGTGCGGTAGGGAATGGAGGAACTGCTGGAACGGGAACAATAGTCTCGGTAACGCCGAGTGTGATTTCATCGATCATTCTACCGCCAAATACAGCTGCCAACGACAATAACTTTGCCGAAATTCCGAATAGCCGCACAGTCTCGGGATCAGTATTTCTGGATTACAATAGCAATGCAATTGAAGACGGTAGCGAATACGGAATTTCAGGAGTCGCAATCAATCTTTCAGGAACAGATATAAACGGCGCAGCCGTGTCTGCCTCGACCACAACAGCGGCAGATGGAACATTTACATTCACCAACTTACCTGAAGGGACATATACATTACTACAACCGGCGCAGCCGACAGGAACAACAAATGGAACAACGACGGCGGGAACAACAGGTGGAGTTGCCAGCAACCCAACGGCGACATCATCTCAAATTTTAAATCTTGATTTAACAGGATCAAATACACTTTCTGCCGCTAATCTTTTTCCGGAAGTCCCCGGTGCTGCACCCGATCTAACAATAGCCAAAACACACGCGCCTCCATCGTTCGGCGCAGGGTCATCCGACGGATCATTTACTATCACACCAAGCAATGTGGGGTCAGTTGCAACCAGCGGGACTATAACCGTTACTGATACATTGCCGGCAGGAATGACATTGGCAAGTATTCCGACAGGGGCAGGATGGACATGTTCGGGTTCTGTGGGGGCAACATCCTTTACCTGTCACACTCCAAACGTCATCGGGGCAACATCAAATGGAAATGACATTAAGTTTTTTGCTAAAATTTCTGCCGCAGCGACAGGGCAGCTATTGACCAATACAGCAGTAATTTCCGGAGGAGGAGAACCTGCTGGATTTGACGGCAATAATACGGCAACGGATACTGTGGCGATTTCGTCAGTGGCGCAAGTATCAGGTACAGTTTGGCGTGATGCAAACCATGATCGCGTACTGGATGGGGGAGAAGAAAGATTACAAGGATGGATCGTTGAACTTTTGTTTGGCGGGGTCGTGGTTGATAGTCAAGTAACTGCAGCAGATGGAAGCTACACATTATCAACCGTCTCTCCTGGTTCAGGGTACGAAATTCGGTTTAAAGAGCCAAAATCAGGCATTGTGTATGGAAGCGCCGTAACAAATGAACAAGGCTTGGCACCTGTGTCCAATACACGCGATACGGGGGCATCAACGTCGAATGGAGGCTCAAATGTTGGGAATCCGGCCGGAGCCGATACAACAGTAACAACCGGAACTTTGCAAAATCTGACTTTGCTGGCGGGTGATAATATTGTTGAACAATCTTTACCGGTTGATCCTGCTGGCGTTGTCTATAATTCATTAACCCGCCAACCTGTCCAGAACGCAGTGATTACTATTACGGGGCCAGGCGGATTTAATCCTGCAACGGATCTGGTCGGTGGGGCCGCAGCACAAAACGTAACAACCGGAACAAATGGTTTCTATCAGTTCCTCTTAACACCGGTTGCTCCGGCAGGAACGTACACTCTGACGGTTACGACCTATCCCGGAGGCTATGTTCAAACGCCTTCCGTTCTTATCCCCTCTTGCACGGGGCCATTGACAGTTGATGCTGCCCCAAATCCAGCGCTGATACATGACTCGGCTTTACCTCCGGATACAGGGGATGCGATACAAAGTGGCGGAGCTTGTCCTGCAACGACAGGAGCAATGGGGGCTGGCGATCGAGCAACCACTCAACATTATTTTACCTTTGTAATTAATCCGGCTTTGCCGTCAGGAAACGTAGTGAATAATCACATTCCGCTCGATCCTATCGGTGCTGGAGATATCGTCGTTACAAAAACAACTCCGATTGTAAATACCAATATTGGTCAATTTGTTCCCTATACGATTACGGCTCAAAATATTTCGACAAACAACTACAGCAATCTGGATATCATTGATAATCTGCCTGCCGGTTTCAAATTTGTAGAAGGCAGCGGCTCTATCGATGGAATAAAAGTTCAACCGACCGTGAACGGGCGTCAGGTTCTGTGGACAAATCAGACCTTGAATGCAGGGCAAACGATTACCTATAAGATGATTACCGTTGTAGGGTCTGGGGTGCAGCCCGGAGAATACGTGAACAAAGCCTATGTATGGGGCGCAGGAGTAATCGTCTCCAATATTGCAACAGCAAGCGTACGTATTGTCCCTGACCCTGTTTTTGACTGCACCGATATTATTGGTAAAGTATTTGATGATAAAAATAAGAACGGTTACCAAGATAAAGGTGAGACAGGTATTGCCAACGTCCGTTTGGCAACGGTAAATGGCTTATTGGTAACAACTGATGAACACGGTCGTTTCCACGTAGCATGCGCAGATATTCCCGATGAAGAACGCGGAAGCAACTTTATCATGAAACTTGATGAGCGTACCTTGCCAACAGGGTATCGTATAACAACAGAAAACCCGCGTGTTGTGCGGATGACACGTGGCAAGATGACCAAATTGAACTTCGGAGCTTCTATTCATCGTGTGGTTCGCATTGACCTAATGGATCAGGCTTTCATAGAGGGCAAAGTCGAACTGAAAGCCGAATGGAACAAACAGTTCACAGAGCTGCCGGAACATTTAAAAACTGGCCCGACCGTCGTGCGCTTTGCATATGAAGTCGGGGCAGATGGGAAAGAAATGGCACGCAAACGCCTTGATACTTTAATTGAAAGGTTAAGGAAGGAATGGGAAGGCAAAGAGTGCTGCCATGAAATTATGATAGAAGAAGAGATGGTTTTCCCCACAACCTCTAAAGTCAGAGGAGGTGCAAAATGATAAAGCATCTTAATCTCCTATGTGGAATTGCCCTGACGATATTCGTTGTAAGCCCGGTATTGGCTGCAGAAATTCATGACAAAGAAAAATATTGCACAGATCCAGAACTGATAGGAAAGCAAGCTCTGGATTCAAAAACGGACAAGCGCGGAATAGGAGAAAAATTTCCAACTTCATCAGAATATCGTGATTTAAATACAGATCGCCTTATGCATGGTCATAAAGTCAAACAATCTTGCCGACAAGCCAAGGATGGTGCTCATAGAACAATTCTGCCTTTCAGAGTTTCAATCGATGGCGTGCCTCTAGATGATCATGATGCATTGAATAGTGCAGACGTTACGCGGTGTCAGGATGTCGACCTGAAAAAGGCAGATATTCAGGTTCGTTTTGATCGATTGGAAGATACTCAAGCTTTGAATGTGACATCTTTTCCCGCAAGAATTGCAGAGGGAGAAAAAGTAACTTTTACACCATATTCGAACTACGCTTACTTTATTCAAAGGGCAGAAATCCATATCTACGATCAAGATCAATCCCAGCAAACAAAACCATTAGTAATTCTTCCGGTTGATAAAAATATACAAAATTCTTCCGATTGGATAATACCGCATTCGGACAGAGAATCTGCCTATAAATATGTTTTGCGCGTCTATGATGAGGCAGGGCGATTTGATGAAACAGAACCACGCCTGATCAACATCATAGCCTCTGAAAAAGCAGGAAAGAAAGAAATAGCAGAGCAGGATGATTTGGCAGGCTATGGTGAAAATTCTTTGGCAGTAAAAAATATTCCGGTTAGTGGAGGAATGATCACAATCAATGGATCAAACTTGCCCGCAGGCTCTGAAGTAAAGGCACTAGGCGCAAATCTTCCTGTTGATGCCAACGGTAAATTTGCCTATCGTCAGATTTTCCCCGAGGGAAAATACAATATCCCGATTGCCGTTCATTATCCTGATGGCAGCGGCAAAGAACTCTCCCGAGCAGTATATCTTCCTGAACAAGATTGGTTCTATATCGGATTGGCCGATGTAACTATTGGAAAAAATAATGTGTCAGGCCCTGCAAGGTTGGTAACGGGAGATAGTTCCGAACGTTACAAAGGGAAGCTATATGCTGAAGGCCGTTTGGCATACTACGTGAAAGGTAAAATGAATCAAGGATGGGAGCTGACTTCAAGTGCGGACACAAAAGAACAGCCACTAGAAGATCTGTTTTCAAATTTCACACAAAAAGACCCGCGTTATCTCCTGAAGCGTTTGGATAGCAATAAATATTATCAAGTTTACGGAGATGACTCGACAACGGTAGAGGATGCCCGCACCCAAGGAAAATTCTATGTTAAGCTTGAAAAAGACGATAGCCACGTCATGTGGGGGAATTTCCAAACCAAAATCACCGGAACAGATTTGCTAAATTACAGCCGCACACTTTATGGAGCCAACGGCGAATACAAAAGTCCTGAACTGACGCAGTTCGGAGAACGCAAGACAGATGCCAATCTATTTGCGGCTGATCCTGGTTCTGTATCCTCTCTGGACGAGCTTCGGGGAACAGGCGGCTCTCTCTACTATTTGCGGGGGCAGGATGTTGTTGTAGGGTCTGAGCGTATTCGCGTAGAAGTGCGGGATCGTGACTCCGGTATTGTTTTGTCTTCACAATATCTGACATATGGACAAGACTATGAAATTAACTATATGCAAGGCCGTATCATCTTACGTGAAGCATTAGAGTCAACATCTTCTGCGAGTACTTTGGTGCGGACAGGAAATTTATCCGGAAACCCTGTCTTTCTAGTCGCGTCCTATGAGTATACGCCCGGCGTAACGGATTTAGGCAATTTGACAAAAGGCGGTCGTGTTAGCCATTGGTTTGGTGACTATCTAAAACTTGGTGGAAGCCTCTACGATCAGAAAGGTTCAGGGATAAATCAAGTCTTAAGCGGAGTGGATGCAACACTTCGTTACGCGCCGGGAACGTATTTAAAACTTGAACAAGCGCACTCTAGCGGAACAGGAAATGGTGAGCAATCATCTGTTAATGGCGGATTTGATTTTGATACCGTTAGCCAAACCTCTTCATCCGGCGTTGACGCCAATGCCTATAGAATAGAGCTAGCCTCCGATTTAAAAGAACTGAAAGAAAGCTGGTCTGGAAAAATCGGGGCCTATAGCCTGCTCAGAGAAGACGGCTACTCTGCTCCCGGACAAGTCACAAGCGAGAATGTAACCCAACACGGACTAACTGCCGAGATGCCGTTAAATGAAACCTCGGTACTGAATGGAAAGTTTGATTTCAGAAGCGGCAGAGAAACAGGAAATGTTTCGTCCGGAGAATTGGGCTTGTCTAATCAACTAAGCAAGGAAAAACAGATAAGCGTAGCATTGCGCCATGACAATCGTACATCATCCCTTTATGGTGGCAACAGCGCCAGCCTATCAAACAAGGGGGCAAGAACAGATGCTGCTCTGAAATACCTCTACACCCCGTTTGATAACGAAGAAAAAAAGAAATCCTATGAAATTTACGGCCTAGCACAAGGAACGTTACACAAAACGAGTGAGAGAGATCGAAATAATCGGATCGGATTTGGCGGGAGCGTAGATATTACGGATCGATTGAGTTTGAATGGAGAAGCTACCCACGGAAATCAAGGGCTTGGTTTTGTAACTGGGCTTGAATTCCAGAAATCCGATTCTACAAATTACTATATAAACTACCAGCTCGATAACGAACGGACTGATATAGGTCTGAGAGGTAAAAACTCGGCATTGGTTGTCGGAGGAAAAACCCGTTATTCGGATAGCTTATCTGTATTCTCGGAAAACCGCCGTCAAGTTTTTGAGAATGATGCATCAAGCTTGATCCATTCTTTTGGCCTTGATTTTGCAACGGGTCAAAATTGGACATGGGGAGCGCGTCTCGAAGAAGGAACCATAACAGATAAAGCGGCAGGAGACACAGATCGTTTGGCGGCTTCATTAAGCAGCCATTACAACAACAAGAAAGTGAAGTACGGCGGCACAATTGAATTTCGAGATGAAAAAAATGATCTGAGTGGAAAAAGAGATTCTTTTTTAATGAGCAATAACCTTGCTTATCAAACAACCCCTGATTGGAGAATGTTGGTCGATTTGGATTTTGCTTTAAGCCATTCGGGTCTGAGCAATTCGCTCAATGCTAATTTTGTCGAGTTTGGAATGGGCTATGCCTATAGACCAATTGATAATGATCGTTTGAATGCATTGTTCCGATATGAGTATCTCAGTGATCTGGCTCCCGAAGATCAACTCAATGCAACCCGCACCTCCTCGGCAAGTGATTATGAGCAACGCAGTCACGTTCTCTCGGCAGATATTATTTATGATCTGACCTCGAAACTGGCAATCGGAGGAAAGGTCGGATATCGATTGAGCGAAATTCGGGACAAGACTGTGCAGGATTCAGAGTTCTTTGACTCGAACGCTCTGTTATTGGTTGGACGCGTAGACTACCATGTGGTCAAAGATTGGGAACTTACCGGCGAGCTACGCCGCCTAAGTGTCTCAGCTGCGAAAGATGATAAAACAGGGGCATTGTTAGGCGTATACAAGCATATGAATCAGAATATGAAACTTGGCGTCGGATATAACTTTACAGATTTCTCGGACGATCTCACAGATCTCGACTACAACAGCAAAGGCGTATTCTTTAATATAATTGGAAAGTTCTAAGAACCTGTTCATGATCTCGCTGTGGCTGGCTCCAGAAAGTCTATCCCCCTCGTAACCAGACCCCGCATCCCATGCGGGGTTGCGGTCTTACTAATGGTTTTTTTAAATCCCTCACCCCTCGGGAGAGGGAAGCGGCGAAGCCGCAGGGAGAGGGAATTCCGAATGTTCTCCAGAACATTCTATAAAAAAACAGAAAACTCCTCATACGTCTCTTCTCATACGTCTCTTCGTTTCTTCGCGTAAAACTTAAAAAAGTCTAGAGGGTTAAAAACGTTCTTTTCATGCGAAGTCCCGAAGATCCGAAGAAAAACACAATCCATTCCATTTGCAACCCCGTTTCTCTGCGTTCTCTGTGAGTTCTCCGTGACCTCTGTGTGAGGAAAAACTATTCAGGATGACAAAGTATTTTCGGGATTGGCTAGATTGCCACGTCGGTCTCAAGACCTCCTCGCAATGACAACCTGGGAAATCAAACTCTTGGTGCCTTGGGGTCTTAGTGGTTTAAAAAAATGAAACACGGAGAACCAGAGAAACGAAGTTACATTTTTGAAGATATCCGTGTTCATCTGTGGTTTAAAAAAAACTATCTCCTTCAAATCAAGGATTTTTGAACGACAGAGTGCGCAGAGATACTCAAAACCTTATAAAAAGATTATGAACAGGCTCTAAGTATAGCCCGTGGATACGAATGCACTATAAAATGTTTTCATAAAATCACTTACAGGGTTTGTCAATTATGGGTGCAGAGCAATATTCATCTTGGAGAATGCCAAAAAAGTAATGTATAAGATTACGAATATAGCAACTTTCCCAATTCGGGACTTTCAGGAAAGATTTGAAAATGCATAAAACCGCGATTAATCACATGAGAAAATCATCAAGGTTTGCAGGCGTATCCGTGTCCGTTTTAACCTATATGCTGCTGGCAGCGAACGCAGCGAACGCATCATCAATTCCTGGGTCTGCAGATGCATCCCGTTTTCAGGGGAGGGTAGAAAGAACAGCTCCTCAATCAACATCATCAGCTCCATTGAAAGTAGAAGGAACAACATTGTTCCAAGCCCCTGCCGGAGCTGAAAATTTGAAATTCACGCTGCAAGGCATAGAAATTGAAGGTTTGAGCGTTTATACGCCATCAGAGATTCAATCTTTATATGCGTCTAAAATAGGAACAAACGTATCTCTGGCAGAGATTTATGCCATCGCATCCGAGTTAACAAAAAAATACCGCAATGACGGATACATTCTGACACAAGTCGTGGTACCTCCTCAGACGATTGCGTCGGGAACCGTTAAGCTGCGCGTGGTTGAGGGGAAAGTCAACAAGGTTCAAGTGCAAGGAGATGTACTCGGACAAAGTTCATTGATAAGTGAGTATGCCAAACGTCTGGAATCTGCAGGCGCATTGAATAATCGGGAATTGGAACGAGTCCTGCTGCTAATCAATGATCTTCCCGGAGTAACGGCACAGGGTGTTTTATCCCCATCTCGGGAAGTTGTTGGAGCTTCTGATCTCACGATTTTCGTAGAAAGAAATCCATTTGATGCCCATATCGGAATTGATAATTATGGCAGCCGCTATTTAGGGCGTTGGGAAGCAACGGGAAATATCTCCGCCAATTCTTTGCTGGGCATGAACGAACTGTTGGGGCTAACTTTGGCTTATGCTCCGTCTGATCAAGGTCTGGAACCTGAGCTGACCTTCGGGGAAGCTATGGCGCAATTCCCCATAGGAAGTTGCGGCACAAAATTGTCTTTTAAACTAGGCGTAACCCAAACTGAACCGGGGGCAGGTCTGGATGAATTTGATATCAAAGGACATGCAAAATATGCAGGTGTCGAGATTGAACACCCGATTGTCCGCACACGGGATTTTAATATCACATCAACTTTGGGATTTGATCTGCGCTCCACAAAAACCAAAAGCAATGTAGACTTCACGCGCATTGATGATTTGAGCGTAGTTCGTTTGGGTGGGCACATGGATTGGGTCGATACCGCCATTAATGCCGCCGTAACAAATATTGATCTGGAAGTCTCCCAAGGCGTATCTTGGTTCGGAGCCAGTGACGAGGGAGACAGCAATATATCGCGCCCGGCAGGAGACCCGCAATTTACCAAAGTTACAGCCTCGGTTTCCCGCCTTGAACGGGTCATCAATAATGTGGCTCTGAAAACATCAATCATGGGACAAATGTCAGACTCTCCGCTGCTCTCAGCCGAAGAGTTCGGTGTCGGTGGCGGATTGATCGGGCGTGGCTATGACCCGTCTGAATTGGTCGGGGACGATGGATTTGGAGCCTCTTTGGAAGTTCAATGGAGTAACCCGTTTCAGCAAACAATAGTCTCGGATTATACACTCTATGGGTTCTACGATTTTGGACGGGTCTGGAATGATGATGCTTCAACAGCTGACGGTCGCGCGGAAAGTCTTGCCTCAATAGGCTTGGGAATTCGTGCAACAATCATGCCGGGAACCTATGCTGGATTTATGCTGGCAAAACCATTGACCAGAGACATCCAGTCCGAAAATGACGATGACATTCGCCCCTTCGTGAACATAAGCCACAAATTCTAAAAAACGGAAAAGGGAATACATTGTGTCCGCTTGCCAACAGGTCGCACGCCTGCTTGAAAAAACATATACAGATTCCAGAGATTGGAATCTGTATACGATGCAATTAAATCCATCCCAAACGCAATGCATTGCTTTCTTGAACGCACATGCTGTGACCTATGTGTACGACAACCCTAAATTTTTTGAATCTCTGAAAGGCGCGGATTATGTTCTCAGAGACGGGATTGGAGTGAGAATCGCTCTCAAATTTTTCGGCTATCAAGACACCGAAAATTTAAATGGGACTGACTTAATCCCGAAAATCATTGAAAAGTGGAAAGACAAAAGAATTGCCATTTATGGAGCAAGCGACCAAGCTTTGGTTGCCTGCAAAACCAAACTGGAAAAAAACGGGGTACATGCAGTTGTAAGCATGGCGCACGGCTTTCATGAACCGGAAATCTATATAGATATGATAAAGAATGAAAAGCCTGATCTTGTGATTTTGTGCATGGGAATGCCGAAACAGGAATTTCTGGCACTCGAGATTCGCAAAGAAAATCTGTGTCCGATTGTTGTGTGTGGCGGAGGTTGGGCTGACTTTTATTCGGAAACAAAACAAAGAGCGCCGGAATGGGTTCGGAAATTATCGCTGGAATGGTTACACCGACTGACAAAAGAGCCCAAACGATTGGGAAAACGTTATACGTTGGGTATCCTATATTTTTTTTACATAATTATAAAGTCCAGAATATCCATAAAGTAATAAGCCCCTGCCAAAAAAATTAGCCCATTAAATGGGATAAGGGAAAAATCTCCCATTTTGAAAAACGAATAAAATACCAAGTTTTTTATTATGCTTTGCAATAAAAGATGCTATAGAAAAACCCATCCATAATTGAAATAAAATGCTTTTTTCAGGAGCCTGACATGTGCGACATTAAATCAACTCTTTCCTTCAGAAAGTTTATGGCATCCTCTGCGGTTTGCGCATTGTTGATGGCTCCTTACACAGCCCAAGTTGCAAACGCTGCCGATTTTACGCTGCCCTCAGGACATACAGTGATAGACGGCACAGCTAGCGTCTCGTCAAATCCGGTAATTGGAGACATGCAGGTCAATCAATCGTCAGACCGCGCAATTATCAACTGGAACAGTTTTAATATTGGAGCTGATGCCCGCGTTCAGTTTTTTCAACCCTCTTCATCGTCACTCGCGGTTAACCGCGTAACCGGAGGCGCACTAAGCCCGACACAAATTCTGGGAGAACTAAGTGCAAATGGTCGGGTCATGGTTCTTGATCCGAACGGCGTAATGTTTGGGCCAGGCTCTGTGGTTGATGTCGCAGGTATCGTAGCCAGCTCCGGAGACGTGAATGATTTGGAGGTCATGTCCGGTTCTCCATTGCTGACTTTGTCAAATTTTGGGACAGGCGCAGTAGAAAACCACGGAACAATAACAGCACAGGATTTTGGTCTGGTTTCTTTTGTGGCTCCGACCGTTAAAAATTCCGGAGTAATCAATGCCCAATTCGGGAAGGTAGAACTTGCGGCCGGAAATGAAACCGCAATTGTGGATTTATACGGAGATGGATTGATTGCTCTGGCCTTTACAGGAAATACCGATCCGTTATTGGCAGAAAACACCGGCGCAATTAATGCCAATGGTGGAAAAGTCGCACTCAGCGCCGCTGAAGCTTCTGATATCGTCGATCAAGTTGTCAATTTGGATGGTGTAGTAAACGCAACGACAGCCTCCTTGGTCAACGGACAAATTGTTTTATCGGCTAAGAATGTAAATGTGAAATCAACAGCCAATGTAACAACGGATGATGCCATCTTTAATGCTCAAATCATTGATCTGGATGCAACCATAAACGGACCCGTCGTTGGTGGAGCCGGAGTTGTCAATGTTTTGTCAGACGCGGCAAAAATAAATCAGGCGTTGGATGTCGTGGCTGCCGGAGGGGAAATTTTTGTTGCACCGGGCAATTACATAGAATCCGTAGTGATTGACGTAGAAGGTGTTTCTCTTTTTGGGGCAATGCAGGGGCTACATGGAGTGGACTTTTCAAGAGGAATTGGTGAAACCGTTATTATTCCAAACTCTCCGGGCATATTGGTTACTGCCGATAATGTAACCGTAGATGGTGTAATGATTACAAATGCAGATAACGGGATTGAGGCGGTGGGGGTCAATAATCTCTCATTATTAAACAGTCTGATTTTTGATTCTACAGACAATGGTATTTACTTATCCAACGTAACGGACAGTTATGTTGAAGGAAATTATATTTTTCGAACCGGATATGATGGGATCTATGTTCAAGGTGGTTCAAATGTAAGTCTCTCTTTAAATTCCATCTTGGAAGCAGGTTTGGATTTCTTGATTCCGAATGAGCGCGGGAACGGAATTTTGATAGATCATTCATTGAATGCAAATCTGGTAGAAAACATCACTTCCCTGACATACTGGGATGGGATTAAGGCAATATTTAGTGATAATATTTCAATCACAGAGAATGCAACGTCAAGCGTAACGCGAGCGGGCGTATCGGTTGAGAACTCTGCCAACGCTATAATTCAGGATAACGTCTTCGAAAATTCAGGAATGGTTGGTGTTTGGTCAGAGAATAATGATAATGTTGATATCTCTTCGAACTTTATCAATAACGCCGGAAGCTACTTTGGTATCTTCCACAATCTCGGGGATAACGCCCAAATTGTTGGAAATACCGTAACATCAGCTGACATATACGGAGCTTTCATTCGTGAATCGAACGGAGTTAGCTTCGCAGGCAATGATATCAGTAATACAGGATCGGATGGTGTCTATGTGCTGGATAGTGCATCCATCGATATCTCTGAAAACTTGATTTCAAATTCAGGACTCCTCGGAATTCCTGATGAGAAAGGAAATGGTATCCTATTAGAGAATACACACGGCTCGACAATCACCTTTAACCAAATTTCCGATTCCTTGTGGGATGCTGTAAAGGCTGTCTTTAGTGACAACTTGAACGTTTCCAACAATATAATGCAAGACATCACCAGATCAGGGGTTTCGGTTGAGAACTCTTCATCTCCGGTCATCAGTGGAAATACAATGTTCAATATGGGGATGGTTGGCGTTTGGTCTGAAAAAAACCCCAACGCCCAAATCATTGGAAACAGTGCAGACGATGTTGGACAATTCTTTGGAATTTTTCACAATCTTGGAGACAATGTATTAATCTCGGGTAATCAGATTGGAGCAGCAGACATTTACGGGCTCTATGTTTTAGATTCCCTGGGCGTAACAATCGATGGAAATACTTTCCTGAACTCGGGCATATCCGGTATGTATTTAAAAGATACATCCGGAACCAATATCGTATCCAACAATATAGTCAGTGACTTTACCGGAGCAGGTCTACGGATCGAGTCCGGAACTGGTTTGCTTCCGTTCAGTGGTCTGGTCGTACAAAATACGATTGGCAACGAAACTGCTTCTGGTCAATACGGGATCTATTCGGATGCCGGAGCGGAGTCCTTCACCAGAATTGAAGATAATCTGATCAGCAATGACCCCCTCAATGTTAATGGTTTGATATACGGCATCTACGGCGTGTCCGGAGAAATTGATCTCTCAACCGGAACAGGAAACACGATTGAAAATACCAACATCGGACTGGCTTTTCATCCGAATCCGACCGTATTAACACCGACCGTTGCTGTGGCCTTGGTTGCGCCAACAGAGTCTCTGATTTTGACAGGAGATACAATAGGTCAAACCCATTTCATCGATCAAACAGAACTCTTCGTTGATTTGGGTGAGGGCGCATTTTTCCCGAGTGGAGCCCCAACACTTCTGGACGGCATGAACGCAACTTATACCTTAGGGGCGACAACGATTGATCCGGCGCTCAGTGGTTCAGTGACACCTGCTGAATATGCAACTTTGGAAGCGATGATCAATCACTTTATAGATTCTCCTGATCGTGGGCTGTTCTTCTTTAATGTTGTAACTCCTCCGGTACCGGGACCAATCCCGTTCTTGTTCGGCGTAGAACAAAGTGACATCTTCAATAATGAATTCCAAACCCCTCAGTTTGGAAGAGAAAGAGGTGGCCGCATAACAATTACAGGACTTCCTTTTGTTGGCGGATTGCCACACAACAATAATGCCGGTCGTTCCCCTGTTTTCAACTTCAACAATATCTCTCCAGCCGCAGGTGGAGATAATACTCCGTCTACAATGTCGGAAATTTCACCGGCAGCAGGAAGAGAAGGTTTAGAAAATCAAGCCACCAATAACGCACCATGCTGGGCCGATGCAAACGCGGCGCTCGGACAGGGAAGTGTTGTGACCTATGATCTTGGCAACGATGCTTCTGATCTTCTGAACGATGTCGCTAGCTGCGGTGCAGGACAGAGTATCTAAGAAACCTGATTATGCGGTAATGTAAAAAGGAGCCTAGCTGGCTCCTTTTCTTGTCAGAAGAACGATTGGGGTTTTAATCAGAATAATCAGATCCCCCCACAATGACCAGTTACGGACATACCAGCTATCCCAATAGACTCGACGGCGGAAACTTGTCTTATTGCGCCCGCTGACCTGCCACAAGCCGGTAAGGCCCGGACGAATAGATAGATAGTCTTTCAAGGTATTCTCGTTAAAATATCCTGTTTCATCTTCCAGAATGGGGCGCGGCCCAACAAGGCTCATGTCTCCGACAAAAATATTCCACAATTGTGGAAGTTCATCGAGCGATAATTTACGAATAAGACGAGCGGTTTTTGTAGTAACACGCGGATCACGAGGCAGTTTTCGATAAGTTTCCCAGTCCTGTCTCAATTCAGGATTGGAGTTCAGATATTCTTGTAAGAGATGATCGGAATCAGGTTCCATAGAGCGTAATTTCCAGCAGTGAAACAACTTTCCGTGTCGCCCGATCCGTTTCCCCCCGTAAAAAATACTTCCCCCCTGACCCTCAATTTTAAGACATGCGCCAAGAATCCCTATCACTGGTCCGGCAAATAACAGGGCAGTTCCCGAGGTCAGAATATCAACGCTTCGCTTAACAAACATAGAAAGGGAAAAGCTCAAAACTTCAGGAGCTGAACTGCGAATATGAAGCATCACAACATCATGACCAAAGAAATATTTCGGCTCCATCTGATAGAGATTAGCGCGACTTAAAGATGGCACAATAGAGTAAAGTGTTTGTGCATCGTTTAAGACTTGTAAGACACCTTCTCGCGCTGTATCACGAAACGCATCAAGTGATACGACATAAAATTTTTCGGGAGTGTTGCGAATAAAAGGCTCTAGTTGCTCCGGATCATAAACAACTTTGATATGGTCCGTCTTGAATGGCATATCAGAAAGCTCAAATTCAAAGTCTTCAGCTGAACTGCGGATGAAAATAGTTTCCGTGCGATACCCTGTCCCAATATCTGATGCAAAAGCAAATAAAAGATCCTCGGCTGTTGCCGCGTCACTGACAATGACAGTTGGAACAAACCAGTTTTTAAATTTAGCGGCAAAATTATAAAGAGCAGCGCGTGAAGCAATAAGACCAATATAGACCATCACCCAATACAAAGCGATAAACAGGCGTGATTCATATACGCGTAAACTGAAACTCAGGAACCCGTGAACAATGAATGCAAAAATAACAATCTTTGTAATGATGCGGACTTGCGACCACCATGGGGTGCGGTTGGTATAAAGCCCACGGCTCCAGAGAATAATAGCAACCACAAATCCGAGAACCAAATGCAAAGTCGAATGGGGCTTGTATTGGGTAATATCAATCGAAGGATTGGGAAGAATAAAGGTTCGGAAGAAAACATAAACTTCCTGAGCAACATACTTCAACCCCGAAAAAACGAGAACATCACACAAGATCATTCCCGCCGCAATCCACAGAGGAAGCAACAGGATATTCCTGACGGATAGATCGCTTCTGGAGAGTAGCTGATAAGGCATGAATGTCACTCGCGATATACGGTTCATTTAGAAAATATGGTTCGTATTACCCCTATTTCCCACCGCACTGCAACAAGTTTTTTTAAAACTATGGAAAGTCTAAGTGGGAGAACCTTCGGAGCAACGAAGTCGCTCGGTTATCCAGCAAAGCAGAATACTAAAAATAAAGCCAAGTCCAGAGAAAAGGATCACCAGATAAATCTGGGCTGCCTCCCGAATATTCTCCTCATGGACAGCTAGCTTAATATAGATTGGTTCGTAATTAGGGGAAGGGAGAAGGGAAGCTTGGTTGTCATATATTAATGAATAGGAGCTACCCAATAATTCTTGATAAGCGTCCATAATATACTGGCTGTACGCTATAGAGAAATTGCGATCAGGAGCGCGAAAAACAAATTTGAGATTTTGAGGAGCCAGAGCAAACGGCTCGATCTGAAAATGCAAAGCGAGAACGGTCGCGGGATCATAGGGGTGTGCATAATCCACCACGCGACCGATATATCGGTCATATAACTTTCCCGTAAGACTGGTATCCATTTTAAAACGGGATTTAAATCTTTCCTGCTCTTTTGCAGGTAAAGCATAAAACGCTTTTGAGGCGACAACTTTTTTATCAATCGCCTTCAATGAGCGATAAAAATCGGATTTAGGATTCTCAACGATAAAAGCAGACTGGGCGACATACGGGTTTTTTATCAGAGAAGAAAGAGTGTACCCGAACAAACCGCTAAGGATCAGTATCCCGAGAATAAGGGATTTTCTGTGCCAAATAAGTTTTAGCAAAAATAACATTAGAAGATACGTTCGCGGACAATAATTGTATCACCGGGCAGAATAGGGGTCATATCATCCGCATTCATACGAACAACCTCCCCGCTTTCAACGGTACGATCAACCAGTAAGCGCCCTTGTGCCGCACGCGGAGTATATCCTCCCGCCTTGGAAATAACCTTAAGACTCGTCAGGGAGGGTTCGTAGGGGTAAGCACCGGGAGCATTCACCTCACCCATAATATAAACCTGACGCAAGGTAGCAACATCAACACTAATCAAGGGGCGAGACAGATATCCGCCCTCTACAAAAGAAAGACGCAAGGCCTCTTGCAATTGGGCTTGCGTCAGGCCACGAGCAGCAATTTCACCGATCATAGGCAGGGTGAGAACACCCCGTTGATCGAGAGTATATTCTCCACTGAGATCATCTTCTCCGTAAATACTCAACTTGATAGTATCTCCGGAGTTCAAAAGGATGGGTTTGGTTGCATCAATAGTGGCAGGAGCATCAATATTGGAAGCTCCGGGGACGGCGCATGCGCTCAATGTCAGACAAGACAAAGCACAAGTCATCGTAATAAGAGAACGGAAGTGAAAATTATGAAGACTCAACATGCTTGTAAACCCTTATTTTAAGCCAAAAATACTGCCCTTACTATAAGCGACAACAGATAAATTAATCAATAGACTATATAGTCAAACAAATTTTGATTTAGACAAGGCACGAGCGACGACACCTAGTTAACCTAGGTTAGGAGCGATGTAACACCGTCCAAACCATAATTTGAAAGACTATAGCTTGTAATATTCCTTATACCACTGGATAAAACGCTTTATCCCCTCCCGCAAAGAAGTGGAAGGTTTAAATCCTGTCAATGCAGTTAAATCATCGACATCCGCAAAAGTAGCATAAACATCACCGGGTTGCATTGGGAGCAAATTGCGTTCAGCCCTGATCCCGATCTCCTCTTCCAGAATAGAAATCATTTCCATTAAGTCTTCCGGCTGATTATTCCCGATGTTAAAGACAGCATGTTTTGCACCAGTAGCAGGTGCGGGGGCTTTCGGCATCAAGCGCACAATGCCTTCGACGATATCATCGATATAAGTAAAATCCCGCTTCATATCGCCGTGGTTATATACATCTATGGCTTTACCGGCATAAATCGCTTGTGTGAACTTGAAATACGCCATATCAGGACGTCCCCAAGGCCCGTAAACCGTAAAGAACCTCAAACCGGTAGCAGGAATTCCATACAAATGGGAATAGGTATGCGCCATCAACTCGTTGGATTTTTTGGTTGCAGCATAAAGAGAAACAGGATTGTCCACGCGGTCATCCGTTGAAAACGGGACTTTTGTATTTGCCCCATAAACCGAGCTGGAAGAGGCATAGAGCAAGTGTTTGACAGGATGATGACGACATCCTTCCAGAATATTCAGAAAGCCGATGATGTTACTATCAATATAAGCATGCGGATTTTCGATAGAATATCGTACACCGGCTTGTGCAGCCAAATGAATGACATATTCAGGTTGTTCTTCGGCAAATAGTTTTTCTATTCCTGCACGATCCGCCAAATCCATTTTGTAGAAATGGAAATTAGGCAGTTTTCCAAGAAGAGCCACACGACCGTCCTTAAGAGCAGGATCGTAATAGGCATTCATATTATCAAGTCCGACAATTCTGGTATCCGGAAATTCAGCGGCCAAGCGTTGAGCCATATGAAATCCGACGAAGCCACCGGTACCGGTCACAAGAATGGTATTTTTTGACATAATGTTTTTTCTGCAATTTAGATTGCTTGGGCAATGTTTAGGATGAGGCACCATAATCCAAAACAAATGATAAAAACAGTATTTTTTGCAAGTGCAGCAATGCCTCCTTGACTCAATCAGGCAAGCTTCAATAAGGTGCGCGCAGATAGAGTAAATATCAATAAATCCACAGGAGGCTGCCATTAAAATTCTTCATGTTGTGCGCCAGTATGAACCGTCAATTGGGGGGCTTGAATCTTACGTTAAAAGTATGGCAACCCGTCAGGCTGCAAAAGGTCACGATGTTGAGATATTAACGCTCGACAGAATATTCCATTCCGAACACGGAGCGTTGCGCGGGGAAGAAATTATGGGGCCGTTGGTTGTCCACCGCACACCGTTTGTAGGCAAACGCCGCTTTTTTATTCCGTTAATCCACCCGAAAATTCTCAAAAAGTTTGACATCATCCATGTGCACAATACAGATACGTTTTTTGAATATTGCGCCATCTTTGGAACATTGTTTAAAAAGAAAATGGTGGCAACGACCCATGGCGGGTTCTTCCACACCAAGGATTTCTCGGCCATCAAGCAACTCTACTTCAACCTGATTACTAAATTCTCCAGCAAAGCCTATAAGGCTATGTTTGCCATCAGCCAGAATGACTTCAATACGTTTCAGGGTATGAATGCCAATTTGCAATTCATGCCGAATGCGGTTGAGCCGCTGGGGGACTTCATGACAGACGGGCGAGACTATATGTATTTTGGCCGTCTTGCAGCGCATAAAGGCGTCGAAAACGTCATCAAGGCATATGCGGCAATGGTGAAAAAAACCGGAACACACTCGCGCCTGCATATCATCGGCCCTGAATGGGATGTCAAAATATCAGACCTCAAAGCTTTGGCAGAGACCGAAGGTGTCGCTGACCGTGTGATTATTCACGGGCCATTGTCGCAACAGGACTTACAGAATGTAGCCAAACAATGTGGCTATTTCGTGTCGGGTTCAACCTACGAAGGCTTTGGCATGTCGATGATCGAAACCATGGCAGTTGGCATGATCCCGCTGGTGTTCCCGAACGAGTCCTTTAAAGAACTGGTCGGAAAAGCAGGGGTAGGCGCATGTATAGACTACGGCGCAGACCCAAATCGCGCCGCCGATCAAATCATTGAGGCTCAGAAAAATATTCAAGCCGACGACAAAGTCAAAGCGCAGAAATTTGCGGGTCTTTACTCTTGGGATAAGCTCGCGGATGAAACCCTCAAAGTTTACGAGGAATAGAAGTCAAAGATGGATACAACCGCACCGATAGAAACACCTCAGGAAAAAGCACAAGACCCTTTCGATAGGTTACTTGCGCCTGTTCTGTTTTTGGGAGCTGCGGTTATTTATAACGCCATTCTGGCGATGCTCAATGCACACGTGATGCATGTTTCCCAAGGAACAGTAATTGTCGCCGAAGGCATAATTGTATTGGGGGCTGTGGCCTATCTCATGACCAAGCTGTCTTTGGTCCGCAATTGCCCGGAAGTTTTATTGTTTCAGTTGGCAATGCTGGTTATCTTTTTGGGGGTCACACTCCTATCGGAATTTCTGAATGTCAAAGCTTTCCGTGATATTTTCCTGATTACAGTCTTCTTCCTTCTGGGGACGATGACGTCAAGAAAAAGAATAATACAAGTATTTACGATCCTGACTATCTTGACGTTATTTTTTCTCCTGATGGAGGCGTACGCTACAGACGCATATGCAGGTTTGTTTAACCCAGCATCCTACTACGCAAATACACGTGGGCTAACAAATCCGGATTTTAACGATTCTGGAATTTTTGTAAATGCGCTAAGTTTTGAAGGGCGGTTTACATTAGGAATTCTAAATGTTTCTCACCGATTATCATCATTATTTATCGAACAAGTATCTCTCGGTAATTTCGCAATTATTCTGTCAGTTTTTCTGAGTTTGCTATGGAAGGATATGACATGGAGATCAAGAGTAGTGTTGGTAGGTACAATTTTTCTGATTCTGGCAACAAACAACAGTAGAACAGCTATTTTATTGAGCCTCCTGATTTTTATTGGCCACATTATATTTCCTAAATTACCACGCTTCACGCACATGATTTATCTTCCGCTTACATTGATTGCCGTGGTGACGTGGTTTGATATTCCTCAATGTATCAACGAAAGCACAGGAAGGCCATTTTTGTTGTCCGATGATATACAGGGTAGGTTGGGGCTTTCTGCTTGTAGTCTGAGAAGTCTGACATACGAAAATCTTCTTGGTTTTAAATCTGATTTCGCAACACCCTTCTGGGACAGTGGCTTTGTGTATTTTATCAATAGTGAGTCTTTATTGGGACTGATTGTATTTTGGTTATTCTGTTCCCTTGCCATCAAACCTGCCACAGAAAACGGCATCCGTGTAAATCATTATCTGGCATTGGCGATATTTATCAATATGTTTACAAGTATGGCTCTTTTTTCAATCAAGGTATCAGGCCCTCTCTGGTTCATTGCAGGATATGTTTATATGCAACAGAAAAACAGAGAATTAAAGAGCACCTAACAAACGCTCGGTCACTTCTGACCAATCCACAATGCTCTTTGATAAATTGGAATCTTGCCCGTGGGCAATTGCATCGCGTGTGGCGGCATGGATAGAAGCGGCATTAGAACGGTCATAGGTAAAGACACACGCGCGCCCCCAATCTATGCCCTGCGCAGTCAAAATCGGTAATCCGCAATAAGTATATTGCAGGAATTTCAGGCTGGTATGTTTCAGATAGCCCATATTCTCGGTGAGCTTGTACGGCATGATACCCGCATCAGCAAATTTGATATAAGGCGCCAACTTTGAAAACTCGACTTCACCGTGAACTTTGATATTGGCAGGCGTATCCTGATGAAAGCGCGCACCGAAAACATGAAGAGTTGCTTGTGGTGCGGCTTGTGCCATTTGAATCAAACTATCTTCGTCAAAGGACATATCTCCGACAGACACCAGATTAACCGAACCGTCAGGATATGGGGAGGTCATGATACGGTCGAATATAGATTTATCAATACCTTGCGGAATTACAACCGACTTAGTGTCCTTCGGGAAACGATCCGCAAATTCAGGAGCCGCCACACGCACCAGATCAAATTTCGGAAGAGCCTGATTTTCCATCTCTTCGAATTCAGGGCGCAGACCGACTTCTCCCAATGGATCAGTTGCGAGATAAACAAATTTGGCTTTCGGAGCCATGGCCTTTAACGCATCGAAATACGCAACACCATACCCACATTCAATCAGAATAAGATCAGCCTGTTTAACATGCGCGGCAATAACAGACGGAATCCGTGTCCCGTATTTCAAAACTTTTGGAGATAGTAAACAATTAACCAGCCCCGAACGCGAACTTAAAGGGTGCACCATCTCATCGAGAACAATAGAATGGATCATCGGCTCAAGCTCTGTAAAGACGTCGCGCTTGATATCGGTCGGAATACGGCTTTTGGCTTTAAGCGAGGTCGCAAGACGGCTGCGTCCGACGCTCACGAACGAGACATCATAACCGCGAGTAGCCAATTGGCGGGCGACAAAATGAACTGTAGTTTTACGGCTCTGGTGAGAGAAATAATGGCGTGTGAACAGAACAGCCTTTTTCATAATTTATTTTGCACCTGCTAAAAGAATTTATACTCCTTCGGATAAAGAAAAACTCCTCACTTCGCAATGTTTTTTGTATAAAGACATTAAAGAATTAGAAGAAAGCAACAGACATACTACGGGCAATACGTGTTCGATAAACTTGGATATGCACTCGGGCGGAGACTTTCACCGCGGCTGGGAAATTTCTTTTGTCCCCGAATAAATCGGAGCGGACAAACGCGTCCCGATCCGGAAAACATGAAAATCGAAGTCATCGGATTTTTTGAAAGCGCAACCGGCATAGGCGAGGCCGCACGTTTGTGCGCGCAAGAATTAGCCGCATCAGGATTTAAAGTCAGAACTGTTTCTCTTGAAAAATCCTTTATGAAGAAATCCGAATTGGATTGGACGTTTGAAAATACATTGAAGAATGATGAGCAGGCAAATGTGCGGATATACCACATCAATCCTGATCGCCTGTCGTGGGCTATCCTGAAAGAAACAGGGCACGAGAAATTCCTCGAAAGCTATAATATGGGCTACTGGGCATGGGAATTGCCTGAAATCCCGAATAGCTGGCTGGATGCGCTGGGATTTATGAATGAAATTCTGACCCCGTCTGGCTTTTCTGCCGCAGCCATTCAAAAAGGCGATAAATCTACGCGTGTCACCGTCATTCCGCACACGGTCGGCGATGATTTATCCAGTGTCCCTATGCGCAACCAATTGAAAATTCCTCAAGACGGATTTCTGGTGAGTACAATTTTCCGCCCCGACTCATCATTGGAACGCAAAAACCCGATGGCTCTCATCACCGCATTTTTAAAGGCGTTCACAGATCAGGATAATGCGTGGCTGGTGCTGAAAACGCGCTGCAAAGATGACCGCGACGCCTATGCCCGAATTGTTGAGTTATGCGCGGGAAGAAAGAACATAAAGATCATAGACGAAGTCTGGACACGGGAACAAATCAACGGTCTGATGAAAGACTCGGATATCTACGCGTCTCTTCATCGCTCCGAAGGCTATGGCCTGACATTGGCAGAGGCCAAGAAGTTCGGCACTCCGGTCATGGCAACGGGCTGGTCTGGCAATACGGATTTCTGTACGGCAGACGATACAATTCTGGTGGATTATACGCTCCAACCCGTGCGCTCGACCCATCCTGCATTCAAAGATATGAAACAAAGTAATTGGGCTGAACCCGATACAAACCAAGCCGCCGATCTATTGAAGAAATTCTATACCGACCGCGAGGGCCTGGACAAATACCGTAATAGGGGCATAACCGGTAAAGCCTCCCCTCTGAGCGACTACCTGAAATCAATTCTTTTGTAATTTCCAAGAACCTTTTTTGTTCGCCCCAATAACTCTTTAGGAGCCAACTTGGTCAAAAGGCTACGTTGATTTTTTTGAATTCCATGTGGCTCGATATTGCTCAGAAAATGGGGTTCGACATAGCCGGAATTAAACTTGGCTTGCACAGCCAAAGCAGGAGTGACTTGATAAACATTAAGGGTTCTGGCGATTTCTGATGTCTCGCGGGATAAGAGAAAGTAATCAACAGAATCCCATTTCTCGCGCGGTGTTTCAAGTAAGGTTTGTGCCGTATCGCGATGAATAAGATAAGCCCCACAACACCAACATGTAGATCGAACCTTGCAAATATGGCGATCGAAGATTTCGCCGACAGGTTCTAACTTGACTCTATTTGTCGAGGTTTCAAGGCGGACAATATCCGCATCCTTGGGAATCCATGAAATATCTTGCAGAAGCTTGGATAAATCTGCCGACAGATAGACATCATCTTCCAGAATTAGGGCATATTCTTCGCCGCTTGTTACAAGCGTATGCCAAGCAGATCTATGGCTTAAAAAACAACCTAAAGCACCATTGGACCAGTCATTTCCTCGAACATTCTTCCCATAGGATTGAAGCTCTGTTTGAAGCATGTTTCGCCCGTTAATAGCAGGTATTCTAGTGAATTCAGGGCAAGTCAAGCTTAGTTGCTGTGCCATATGGCACAGTCGCTCTTTATCCTTATCCATATTGAGTACCAAAGCAATCATAAAACAACTTATAATTGCTTTTTGTAAAATGTCAACGATTAGAAAAAAGTCGACGACACGGTGTCTCAATCAAAACCAGACTAAAGACGGCAGCAATAAAGCTCAAAGGGATCATCAACAAAATCGTAAGATCATTGGCAATCCCCGTCAGTCCCAGAATATGTTGGGCAACAAAGGCAAAAATCACGGTCGAGATAATCGGGTGCAGCATATAAGACCCGTAGGTCAGATTGCCCAGCGGCGCAAGGCGTTTGATCGGGGTTGGAACTGCACCGCGCATATCCGCAGAGATAGCAAAAATGGCTATGCCGTATATAAGAAAAATAAGAATATAATCAGATAATTCTGGTGTAAAAATGGAAAGTATAAAAAACAGTATCAGAGTAACAAACAATAAAAAATTTGGTATAGGAATATAATTCAATCTTGATCTAGACAAAAACAAACAAATGCCGATTACAAAGGATGGAATTGCGCGAGCTAGGCCAAAAGTGACATTCTCATGAAGGTAACTTTGCCCATCCCACGTAACGTAGATAAGAGTACAAGAGATTATTAATGCTATAAATGCTAAGTATCTAATGGAGCGCACGGCAATCATAAAGAATAGCGGGGTTAAAACATACATGCCCATTTCGGCACTAATCGACCAACTGACATAGTTAAAAGCTAATTTATCACACGTCCCCATGGCGTGTAGCATCAACGCATGGGGCACAATGCACGACACATCATATTTGTCAGGGTTCCGCAGCGGAATATCTGCCAGAGTTGTCGCCCCCCAAATGCCGAGATACGCCAATAACAACAGAATATGCAACGGCCACAAACGCGCAATCCTCTTAATCATGAACTTACCGTACTGCGCCTTGGATGAAATTTTACCCCAATAAACATAGGAAATAATAAATCCTGAGATAACAAAGAACAGATCAACAAACAAATGACCGTGAGAAAGAAGGCGATGGGCTAGTTCATGAAGCCTCTCTGTAGCAATTTCTTCCTTATAGTGAAATACGATAATAATTAGAGATGATAGAAATCTAAGGAAATCGAGCGTCAGGAAATTTGAAGACACAGGTGTCATCTCCTCGCGCACGGCAGAAGTAAAACGTATGACTGCTGTTTTTAAAAAATGAGAATTCATGTTTATGTCCAAAAAGTTACTTTGAATTAAGTTTTGCAAAATAATGCTCATAAAGGGGCTCAAGTAGAAAGGCGCCAGTATTATTTAGGTGTGTGGCATTGTAATAAAGCACTTCTCCGTCTTTCTCGGTCATGCATTTACTGGCATCGCATAAAATATTTGAAGGGTTAATAAAATCCACTTTATCCTGATAGTGCTCTATAATGACTTTCATGCCTTCATCCAGAATCGCATCAAACTCATTTCTTGGGATAGAATAATCTGTGTCTATACCAAATCTTTTTCGGAGCGCAAGCACTCGATGGGGGTCTTTGTCTGCTACAGGAAATGGTATTTGAATATGAATTTTTACATTATTCTCAATAAGTAGGTCTAAGGTATTAGCAAAAGCTGCTAATCGGACATCCTTATATGTATCCTTATAACGTGCATACCAGTCCCCCATTTCCACATTGGTAGTGTCAGTTCCTAAAAGATCACTGAATAAGCCAACTAAAAAAATTTCTCTGATATTTTCACGTTTGATCAGTTCAAAGAATGCCTGATTGTCGCGGATACAATTATATTTGAATGTTTTATCAGGATTCTCCATGTGAAGAATTGGCTTGCATCCTCTTGCTGTCAGGACAAACCCGTTAGCATCATATTTATGAGCAAGTTTTTCGAATAAGGGAGCCATTACATCAGCATGGCTATCACCCCATAGAGCAAAGGAGGGTTTTCCTGATGTTGCATTAAATTGGCACACTTTAGATCTGTGGATGCGATCAATTGAAGGTTGGTCGCATTCATCTCTTTTAGGGTTGGAATTTTTATCCGCATTCGCAAGTCGCAGTGTGTCTTCTGAAAAGCGCTGAGGAAAGCCTGATTTGTATATTGTCAGTCCTCCAAACGATCCCATAAGTACAAGGCCGATGAAAGAAAATACAAAAATTGATCGACGACTTGCAAACACAGTCTTTCTACGAACTGGCTGTTCCACAAAATGATAAGTCGCCCATGCTAGAAGGAATGAGCTTATAAACATGATCGGTGCAGTGTAAGTATGAAATTCAGAATAAATATTTTCCAAATAAGACTCATACACAAAAATTGGCCAATGCCAGAGGTAAAGCGAGTAAGAAATTAAGCCAATAAATACGATGGGCTTAAGGCTTAAAATTTTA
>JAGRKB010000111.1 GCA_020442425.1 Alphaproteobacteria bacterium
ACGTAAAAGCACCGCGCCCATATCCATCATCGGCTTGGCTGTAAGCTTTACGGGCGCTTGGAATAATTTCGTCCTGATAACGGCTGGTTTCTTCCAGTGATGAAGCGAGGCTTTCCCATGCCTGAATTGCGGATTGCCGCAATGACAGTCCGGCAGCATAGCTTTGCGCATCGGCCTTGATCATATTGGCCTTGGCTTCTTGAATTCCGCCCTGATTACGATTAAAGACAGGAATAGGAAAAGACAGACTGGCCACCAAAGCTGTACTGTCATTTTCATTAAAACGCCGCACACCCAGACCAAAAGTCGGATCAGGGACGCCCTGTGATCTCGCAAGATCAAAAGAAGAGCGCGCTTGCATCTTGGCAAATTCCTGTGCTTGCGATTGCGGGGCATTCCTTAAAGCATCCAGAAGAGTTTGCTTTTCAATCAGATCCGGCAATGCGCCTAGATCGGCCTCAATATCAAGATCGGACGCATCCATAACGCCGAGCAACCGCCCCAGATCATTTTGTGCCGTAACTAATTCTTTTAGGGCCTTGCGTTTTTCAACTTCTGCCGCTGCTTGTTCAATATCGGCTTTAGTGTGCTGAATGTCTGCTGCTTTTGCAGCGCCAATGCGTTTTTTGACGATGCTGTGGGTTTTATCCGCTAGATCGAGACGCTTATCGGCCAGCGCCATGCGTTCCTGCGCCACCGCCACGCGAATAAAAGCATATTCAGTTTCAGCGAGAAGGCTTAAGGCTTGTGCTTTGGCTTGTTGTTGAGAAATTTTATAATCAAAATCGGCAACATCCGTCCGGTTCCCGCGTTTGCCACCCATTTCAATGGTCTGCTCAATGCCAAGAGTGATCTCCGCCCCATCGAAACCTTCCTGCTCATCCTCTCCGGCAAAGTTTTCGATTTCAAAAACAGCATCAGGGTTAGGCGGAAGCGAGGCTTGAAGGCGTGATCCGTCAGCAGCATCAATTTCTGCCAATGCCGCCATATAGGTGGGGTTATTCTGCAAAGCCCTCTGGAGCGCCGCTTGTTTATCCAGCGTCTCGGCTCCGGCGAGCGTCGGTTGCCATAAAAGTACAGCCAGCGCGGATGTATAGAGTAGTTTTTTCATCATAGTTTCCTTTTTTCGGTCAATAAGGGGAGGTAAGGCGGCACTTGATATAAAAGCGCTGTCTTGAAGAATAAGGTCGCAAAAACATACCTGCGCATGACATTAGTCAGTGAGCAGATACACTACGCCTTATAAATTTAAACTTTGGGAGGGCGTTTGAGGACGTAAATAAAATCTGATACAAATAGGGCCGTATCGAGTTTAAACAGTTGATCTTTGCCAACAGAGAGAAGGTCACTAGTACCGTGGGATGTGCCAGTCGCGTGATGAACGCAACATCCGCCGCATGACATATCGCAGCCATTGCTGCCCAGAGAATTATCGTCCTGGTTATCAATATCAATGCTTATGGAGACATCTGTGTTCGTATCAACACTGGCATGAGCAACATGCGAAGCGCAGACCGTCACAGAGACGATCAAGGCAAACGCTGATAATATTAAAAAAAACTTGCTCATTGAGATGACAATATCACTGAAGAGTTACTAACTCAATAATTAAAATCAGCATTGCTAATTTCTAATAAAAATATTGCCCTAAATACGCCCCATCAACCCACATTTTAACGTAATACGGTTTTGGTCGTAAAATAGCAGTATAGTTTTGACAGCTTGAATTATCTTGAAATTGTGAGGGCGCACAGAATTGCCTGTAACAAGCGCCCTCAATAGCTCTATAACCTTGCGACCGTTCACGCAGAACATAACCATCATCGCATGGCTCAAACCTCTCATATCCAAGCTGATAATGCCCATCAACCTTTTCTCCATTTGGGCCGGTCGTACATGATGAAAGTCTTGGTAGCGGATCTCTACCTTTTTTAATACGCTTTTTAAATTCGCTGTAAGCACCACTGCATCCTGATGGAAAACCTCCTGGCAAACATATCCAAATCGCACAGGCGTCTTGGCTGGCAGAATATCCAGGGGAAGGACTTAGAACGAATACCGAAAGAAGAGCCGTAATTGTAAGTTTTATGAAAGTCATCAATCTGCATCCTCCACTTCATTGTAGGAATTTTGATATTGCTGGGAAAACTGCCGGAGTTTTCGCACTAAAGCTAAAAATTCAACCCTGACGTCCTTTGGAACGCTGTAAAATTCACTTACAAGCTGAAGAAGCTCATTATCATCGGTATTAAAAGGGCCATTTTTATCGATGAAGAAATAATTCATAGATACGCCCAGAACATCCGCACAGTCTTTGAGCCTCTCAACCGTTAATCGGTTTTCACCTGTTTCATATTTATGTATTTGCTGTGCCCTAACACCTAGTAGATCTCCCAATTCCCCTTGAGAAAGGCTCCTGTTTTGACGAAGAAAACTCAGCTTCTTGCCTAATTTCGCATTGAAGTCAGTGTTTTTTGGTTTTGCTTGCTCCATTTTTTTAGTCCATTCGTGTGGTTTGCAAGCACAGCCAAAGTATCAAACCCCATCATTTATTTGGCATGTCTCCCAATCTTTAGCTCTACCAAGACATGCGCGCGCTTTTGTTAAGATCATTATCGGGATTTTCATTTGACTAAACGGGATTCAACCTGATGCGTATAATTTTACTGGATTAATTAACTTTGAGGTGAAAGTCGTTGAAATTGCTGCACAGTCCCTTTTTATGAATTTGTAAAAATTCAATTATGAGTAAGGATGCGCTATGAAGAACCGGTATGTTTTATTTTTATTAATATCATTGATACTGGTCTCATATCCCGAAGCAGCTCATGCACAAGCCCTATTTGATTCAGGAACAAATTTTCTAAACGCCTTAATGAATCTGTTGACCAATACCTGGGCACGGATCATTGCAATTATAGCGGTTGTTGGACTAGGCATTCTTTGGATGACAGGACGTTTGGCCTGGGGGATAGCAGCTTCTGTTATCGGCGGAATTATTCTTGTGTTTGGCGCACCTGCGATTGTGGACAGCATAGCCGGCTCACTTTAAGGGGCTGGTGCTTATGGAGTTTAAAGACAATCAAGATTTAGATCCCCTATTTGTCGGTATGACAAGACCGCCACTTGTATTGGGCGTGCCAATGGAATTTTTCGGGATCAATTTTATCCTCTTTGGGATTGGTATGATTGCCTTTGCTTCGCTCGCAG
The DNA here is from genome assembly GCA_020442425.1 of Alphaproteobacteria bacterium. GTDB lineage: Bacteria > Pseudomonadota > Alphaproteobacteria > Micavibrionales > Micavibrionaceae > UBA1573. Next base: position 3,211 of record JAGRKB010000111.1, read on the forward strand.
GCAAAGCCCTCTTTTTCTTGAGCGTCTGCATTCCGCTCCATATCGCAGCGTATATTTTGACGGAAAAAGAGCCGCACTGGATGAGCATATACATTACAAAATTAACGAGGTGTGGCCCGATACAAAACAGAGCGTTTTGGAAATCAAACAGCTATAAACCATGAAAGGATTGAGCCTCAATGCTGAAAGCGGCGAGAAAAGAAGATATGAGATACGGTCATGTTGCAAAACGTGAGATCTCTGTCGAGTCCTTCATTCCCTACTCCCG
>JAGRKB010000112.1 GCA_020442425.1 Alphaproteobacteria bacterium
CCTTATCTAGGCCAGCCCCAAAAATAATTATATCAATTGCGCCTATTATAGCTCGGATTTCTTTATGCGTCTTCGCACTACAGACGACGGAATATTCAAAGCCTCACGATATTTAGCAACCGTACGACGGGCAACATTCATTCCTTCCCCATTGAGCTTTTCAGCCAAATCATCATCAGAGAGAATAGCATCAACGGACTCTTCATCCGTCAAAGCCTTGATCCTTGCTTTTACACTCTCAGAAGAAATCGCTATACCGTCCGCACTTTCAATTGAAGAGGTAAAGAAAAATTTCAACTCCAACAATCCGCGAGGCGTTCCGATAAATTTGCCTGTTGTCACACGACTAACCGTACTTTCGTGCAAATCAACAGCCTCGGCCACTTCACGCAAAGTCAGCGGCTTCAAAAATTCGATCCCGTACAAAAAGAAACCATTTTGTTGCTCGACAATTTCCGCCGCAACTTTCAATATACTTTGAGCCCTCTGATCCAAAGCTTTTACCAACCAATTCGCATTGGTAAGCTGGGCTGACAAATACTCTTTTTCTTTCTTGTCTTTGGTACGAGAAGAAACTTCTACGTAATAATCCCGATTAACAAGGACGCGCGGCAAAGTTTCGCTATTCAACTCGACCCGATACCCGCCCCCAACATGTTTTGGCAATGACTTCATCAAAACATCGGGAATAGCCGTTTGCGCCACCACATGCTCGAACTCCGCAGACGGCCTCGGATTAAGTCCACGGATTAACAAAACCATAGCGGCAATATCCTCGACATCAACCCCGCAAATTTTGGATAATTTCTTGTGATCATGCTGTGCAAGCAAATCAAGATTCTCAAGCAGAACTTTCATGGGAGCCGTAAGCTCACCGCGCTCATCCAATTGCAACGCCAAACATTCAGGCAAATCTCTCGCAAAAACACCCGTCGGATCAAAAGTTTTCAGTAGGGATAATACACGCGTGAGAGTCTCAAGCCCGCACCCGAATTGCTGCGCCAGAACATCGGGTTCCTCACGCAAATATCCCGACTCATCAATACGGTCGATCAATAAAGTTCCGATACTGCGCTCTAAAGAATTTTCTGCCTCGATATGAAGTTGTCCTAGCAAATGATCGCGAAGACTTTTCTGACCAACCAGTTGATCTTGAAAATCAGGCAAAGAATCAGAGAAATTACTGCGTCCGCCTGCCCCGACATCAGCCATATAAGAACCCGCATCAAAATCTTCCCTAGAAGCCTGAGCTTCTTCATCATCGCGAGAATATTCAACCGCTTCATCTTGACGGGAATCGCGCGACTCTTCCTCAAAATCCTCGCGGTCATCCTCACTCCCCTCTGCCTTCTCCAGCAAAGGGTTTTGCACCATCTCGGCTTCCAAAAAATCCTGCAATTCAAGATTATTCATCTGCAGCAATTTAACGGCTTGCTGCATCTGAGGCGTCATCACCAGCGACTGCTGCTGACGAAGGTCAAGAGATTGCGTAATTTTTTGGGTCACATATAGTCCTAGGATTACTGGCGTTTATATTTCACGCGATCTTTGAAGCTTCTGCCATTTTGGGATTTTTTCTCCGCTTCTTTCATTTTTGCTTTGGAAACATAAGCAGCAGAAAAACGGTATCGCAAATATCCGATTCCAAAAGACAAAATGGTCAGAGTCAGAAAAATAAGAACCGCAGGAATAGAAAAGATAGGAGTTAAAATCTTCTCATAAATATCATCCCCGACAAAATCGACAAAAGGACGATAATATTCAGGCCAATGTTGCCTTAAAATAGCCCCGAAATCACCTCTGGGATAAATTTTATCCCGATTCCAGGCATACAAATCGCGGGCAAATGCCGCCAAGGTCAAAAATCCGAAAAAATATGTGAAAAATGATGCTTTTTTAGAAATACCAAACATGAGACCGATCCAAATTAACTATTCAGAGGGGAAATACCCATAAGAAAATTATAACAGAATCATCACACAGAGCAAAGCTCTCCTATAAATTTCTGTAAATATTGACATTTTTCGCGCCATAGTAGAAATCACACGCCCTCTTACCTTTCAAATTTCCACTTGAATTTTCCGAGTGGAGAGGCTAGGTTGCCGCTTCTAAATTATGGACTTTTCTAGCGGAGAGATGGCCGCCCGTTTGCGAAAGCAAACACCGTATAAAAACGAGGCCATCCAATGTATGAAAATTTCTAAGTGCATATGATAGCGGAGAGGTGGCCGAGCGGTTTAAGGCACTCGCCTGGAAAGCGGGCATAGGGTCAAACCTATCGTGAGTTCGAATCTCATCCTCTCCGCCAT
>JAGRKB010000034.1 GCA_020442425.1 Alphaproteobacteria bacterium
TGAGTAGGCTTAATAAAAGTCACGGGAATAATAACCGGGGATTTTGAAATTATGGCGGCATAATTTTTCTTAAAGACCTGAAAATCTAATGTGTTTTGTTAACTAATTGTCTGGTTCTGCTCTTTAACAATAAAAGGGGATTTTAAAGGGCTTGTATAGCTATTGAGGATTGGCTACATATTAATAAAATGAAAAAAACTTGCAAGGACTTAAATTATTATGTATATAGATGCTGAAATTATAAAAGATGAAGGTGTGTGTATGACCGAAATACTTAAAAAAGTCCAAGGCATTAAAGATGAATTTAAGCACAGAATAGGTCAGGTTTCTGACCTCAGACAGCTTGACGAGTTGCGCGTTGCCTATGTCGGCAAAAAGGGACAAGTCAAGGTTTTGATGGGGGGGTTGCGTGATATTGTGGATCCTGAGGTTAAAAAGGCAGCAGCAGCTGAATTTAACAGCTTGATGCAATATGTTGAAAGCAATCTAGACGAAAGTCATCGCCGGATTGAGGCTATCGAATATACTCGCCAGGTAGAGGTTGAGGCTGTTGATATGACGATGCCTGGTCGTACTCATGAAATAGGGGCGCGCCATCCCCTTTCCGACATTGAAACAGAATGTATGGAAGTCCTGCGCACGCTGGGCTTCGAGTATGTTGACGGGCCAGAAATTGAAACGCCCGAACATAACTTTGACGTTTTGAATATTCCAGAACACCACCCTGCCCGAGATATGCAGGATACGTTCTGGCTTGAGAATAACCTTTTGTTGCGTTCCCACACCACAACCGTACAGGCGCGTGTGCTTGAGAGTAGACGCGATTTTCCGATCAAGATTGTCTCACCAGGAAAAGTGTACCGTAACGAAGCCGTAGATGCAACGCACTTAGCGTGCTTCCACCAGTTCGAAGGTCTGTGCGTTGATAAAGGGATCAGGTTTACGGATTTGAAAGGGACTATTGACCACGTTATCCGTTCTATTTTTGGATCAAACTGGCAAGTTAGATTCAAACCCAAGTTTTACCCTTACACGGAACCGTCTGTTGGGATGGATATCTCCGAGAAGGTTATAGGGGGCGAGCCAAAATGGATCACTATCGGCGGCGCGGGTATGGTTCACCCGCAGGTGTTTAGAAATTTGGGGCATGATCCTGATCAGGTCAGCGGATTTGCCTTCGGGCTGGGGATTTCCCGTATGGTGGCCATGCGTCAAGGGCTCGACCATATCAAGACCCTGTATGAGGGGGATTTGAGGGTTCACAGAGCTGTCGCGCACAAGCAATTCGATGTTAAATAGGGGGATTCGATGAAGATTGGTTTAGAAGCTCTACAGAGGCATATTGATATTACTATCCCTGTTGAAGAGCTGGTGCCCCTGATGGAAGATGTAGGGTTGGAGGTTAAACGTGTCGACCGCTCCGATAAAGGAACAATTCTTACGCTTGAATTGTTGGCCAACCGTGGCGATCATTATTCTTATGCCGGTATAGCGCAGGAAATTCATGGGCGTACGGCGTGGACTCTACACGGGCTGGCACGGGAAGCGTTGCCGGTTGAAGATGGGGCGCCGCTTGTTGAAATCAAGACAGACAATTGTAACAGTTACGCATTGGCGGAATTCGTCATAGGTGGAAAGCGTTCCACTCTACCTGATTACGTGGCTCAAACCATCCAGTCTTCGGGCAGTAATATGGTTGATCCGGCCGTTGACATTACGAACTATGTCGGTTTTGCGATGGGGCAACCTATGCATGCTTTTGATGCCGACCTTGTTTCCGGTAAAATTACCGTTCGCGAAACAGTAGAGGGTGAAACTGCGCTTTTATTGTTTGAGGACAATCCGAGAACTCTTCCTGTAGGCATAATGGTGATCTCTGACGAGAGAAATATTCTGGCTGTTGCAGGCGTGATGGGGGCACAGGCTGCCATGCCGACCTCCGAGACAAAAAGAATTTATGTTGAAAGCGCTGCTTTTGATCCTGTCAGTGTGAGGAAAGCCAGCAAGGCATTGGGTATCCAAAGCCATTCTTCGATGCGTTTCGAGCGCGGCAGTGATCCAGGACAGGTTTTAAATGCGTTGGAAGTTGCCAATCATCTATATTCTTCGATAGGATATAAAGCTCAAAGGCCAGTGCAAGTGGCTGCTTCGTGGGAATATCCTCGGCCAGAAGTCAAATTGAGCGTTCCAGGATTTAATACATATTATGGTGTAAATTACTCTGCAGACGAGTTGAGAGAAAGACTAGCTCGTTACGGGTTTATGGTTAATGTACGGGATAGTAAGGCTGAAAGTCTGATTGTCAGCGTTCCTTCCCACCGAATTTGGGACATTAAAGAGGAAAAGGATCTTTATGAAGAGCTTGGTCGCTCAATCGGGTATAACGAATTTCCGTACACTTTGCCTGAGGGCACGCGCGCAGCAAAATTGCCGGAATGGCGTCAAAGAAAGAGTCAAGTCGAGGAGCATCTGGTTTCTCTTGGGTTCTATGAAGTGTATACAGATGGTTTTTACGGTGAGAGAACTCTAAGTATGCTAAACTTGGGCGAAGATAGTCCGTTAAAAAATCATGTCAAAACGATGAATGCCGAAGAACGTGATTATTCGTATATGAAGAATAATAATTTGGCGCAGGCTTTGGGAATTGTTGCGACCAACATCAATTTGAGGCAGCCTGACGTCAAGGCGTTTGAGTGGACACGTACGTTCCATCCTAATAGCGAGAGCGAAAATGGGTTGTGTGACGAGAAGCTTGTCTTCTGGATGGTTGCTTCAGGAAATGAAAAAGAAAAGAACTGGGGGCGCAACGATACACCGGTTGATGTATTCTATATGAAAGGAATTGTTGAGCAGATTTCCGAGATGCTGGATTTGCGGCTTGAGTTGAGACAATTGCCTGATTATGAGAGGGATTCTCCTGTCGGTACATGTTTGCATCCGGGTCGCCGTGCTGGAATCTTTATGAATGGGCAGTTGGTTGGTGTTGTCGGTGAGGTGGATCCACGCGTTCTCAAGGCTTCGGGTATCAAGCATAGCCGCCCATGTTTTGTCGAGCTCTCTCAAGATGTTTTGCATATGGATGGTCAGCCTAGAAAATATGTTCCACCAACAAACATTCTCCCTATCATCAGAGATATTTGCTTGATTATTCCTACAAATGTTGCTGTTCAAGATGTTGTGGATGTTATTAAGGATAAATCGCCTCTAGTTAAGGCTATCAAAGTAACTGACAGCTTTAATTCCGAAGCGACAGGCCATCAGAGTGCTATTACATTCTCAATTGAATTTGCATCCAGAACTGATTCAGGGGGTAAAATGACTGCCGATCAGGTTAGTGCTGAGGCTGAGAAGATTGCGCAAGAAGTGATTGGTGTATTTCAGGAACGGCAGCAGGCAACAATCAGGTTGAGGCAATCAATACCACAATGATGGAATGTTTTGGAATATGAAATCCTTTCTTGCTGATTTAAGTTGATTTTATATTGAGTGGAGTTTATTGATTTTAAATCTAAAGCTTTATAATAACGATGAGTAGGGGAAGGATTTATTTGCGATGAAGGATATTAAGAATAGAGGCTTGGTTTTTAATGGCAAACCTACGCCTGTTCCATATTTTACATTCGCTGTTACAGGTGTTTGTAACTATAAATGTTCTTATTGCTGCATCGGTGCAGAAAATCATGGTTTCGAGGGAGAGGAAATCTCTCTGGATGAAATGCTTGAAATTGCAGGCCTTTTTTATGAAAGAGGAGTGAAGGTTTTTCGCATTACAGGTGGGGAGCCGACAATTTGGAAGCCTCTAGAGGACCTTATCAAGGGTATACATGCGATCGCGCCAGATACACAGGTTAACCTGAATTCAAACGCATCACTGCCAAGAAAGCTGCTGCCTATAATTGAGAGAAATGCTGAGCGTTTTACTTTGCGTGTAAGCGTTGACCGTATGACCCCAGCTCCTGATACGCCAAAAGTCTGGACCTCGCGTCTGCAAGAAACACTGCAAGAGGCAAGAAAGTTTGTGCCGGTTCGTTTGAATATGGTTGTTATGCGTTCTAACATGCATGAACTTCCTCAATTGATGGATCTCTGTAATGAGAACGACTTTGATTTGAAGCTGCTTGACCTGTACTACAACCGTGACTTCTTTGGTGAAGACGGAAAGACTATGGTTGATATAAACCAGTTCTGGTGGCAGCAATTCGTTCCTATACTTGATACTTTATCAAGTGTAATGGAGGAAAAAGGCTTCGAGTTCATGAATCAATACGATCATGGCAACTTTGGTATTCCTTTGCCAATCTTTACAAATGGCAAGATCTACATTTCAGTAAAAGACTCAACTCGTGGGACACATTTCCATGATGCTTGTAAAGGATGTAGCGAATATCGTTGTCAAGAAGGGCTGTATAGCCCTATGCTTTCCAGCACAGGGACGCTTCACGTTGGAGAGTGCCGCTTTAAGCCATACATGACAGAAATGCGGGGCCTGTCTATGGAGGATAAGGCAAAGGGCGTTGATAAAATGCTGACTCTATTCAAGGAGACAAAACTATCCCAAAGCAAGCTCTCGGAGATTTTGGAAGCGTACCGTGCCGAAGCGGCCGTTCAACAAGGGCTGGCCCCGGAAACTCACTCGCCATTTAATAGATCTTATAAAGCTGAGCACCTTTAAAAGATGATTGCGCAGGAAGCTATTGAAATTTGGGCAAAAGGTAGGGAGTTTCCCTATCTTTCTGATGATGAGAAAGAACTATACTTTCAGTCTTTGACGCACAGCTGGAGTTCAATTGAAGACGATGAGCGCGGCTGGGCTATTGAGGCCTTATATAGGCTTCTCTGGGATTTTTCTGTCGAGCAGCGCGATAAGGCTATTAACTTATTGATAAAGTCAATTTCTGACGGCAGTCCCAAATGCTCGGAGAGAGCGGTGAAAGGGCTTCAGTTTGCAGTAGAATTTATGACTGAGGAACACGCAGTCGGGACACTCAAGGCCTTGATGTCTGTTACGTCTTCTAGCCTTGAGATCATTCAGGTTGTCGCAATTGAGCTTGCTTATTCATTGTACACTTTGTTTGGTCGCAACAGCCAACTTATCCAAGCTTCATTGCGGACATTGATATATTTGGAAACTGTTAATCCGGAATGGCTCGGAAGAACGGTTCCAAGTGTGCCTAGGCTTCATTCTCTTGCCGGTACGATGAGCCAAGGGGTCATTATGCCTCAGGTGGGTATCATCAGAAATGGTTATTCTACTCTCCGGCAGATGGATGATTTTGATGTTAATTCAATTTCTAAAGTGCATATCTGGCCAGAATATCTTGATGATTTAAGTGGTATAGAAACGTTACAGCATGTTGTTGTGGTTTGTTACCTTGATGAGCAGAAGCCACTAGAGGAGAATGCATCATTGCGTCAGAAGCAGAAGCATAACCCTTCGTTCGGACAATTTGCAACCAGTCATCCTTTGCGACGAAATGCAGTCTTTTACAAAACGGGCTTATTTGCTGGTATAGAGGGTGGCACTTTGCTGGTGCAGGGAATTAGAGTTCTTGATATGACTCCGGTTATTGATATTCGTGCAGCCAATATTCATGACATGAATGGGCTGTCTCTTTGTGCAGTAAAAAAATAGCAGAAACCATGACAGTTTTACCTTCGATTTCTCCTTTTGATGCAATCAAACTAAAGGATTCAACCTATTGTTTTGCACACCATGATTTCTGGGGAGGTGCCCCATATTTTGCTCGCCCTAAGTATGTCCCGACGGTTAGATATCCCCATGATTTCATGGGGCATTACTGGACCTATGAAGGGGTGCAGTATTCGAGGCTGGGGGATAGTGAGACAGTTAGGAATTACATGGGGATCAACCCCTCTGTTTTTTACAATGATGGCTATATCCAGCCAGAACAAATTGAAAGAGTAATTCCCGCAAGAATTACAATGAATGATTTTCTTGAATTCACACGGAAACTTGATGATGTGAGTTTGGAAAGAAAAGCCGCCTACGATCTAATCAATCATCTAGTTGAGGAGGGGGTTAATCCCGCCGCAATTGGTATCACGGGATCAATGCTCCTGAAGGGTGAAGTAAGAGGTTTTTCAGATTTTGATTTGGTCTTGTATGGAGCTGAAGCTATTGGTAAATCTGAGAAAATCCTCAGGAGTTTATCAGCCGTTCCAAATTCCCCACTTTATTACAGAACAAAAGAAGAGGCTAAAAAATTCTACCATAAATATAGTGTTCTTACTGATTTGAGTGATGAAGAGTTCGCTGACACGTTCCCTGGAAAAGTCTCACAAGGGATTATGATTGGGATTCCCTTCTCAATTTTCCAGGTTCCGACTGCCGAAGAAGTGAAAATTCTGAGCGAGCCGAAAAAGCTGAATAATATCCAGTCTCCGGAACGTGAGATATTTAATGCAATTCTAGAGAACGACTCTTATTCTAAGTTTACTTACAAAGCACTTTATCAAGTCAAAAAGACAGAGAATGACGGAAAAATATATAATATTTTTTGTTATGATAGGGCTTGCACAGAGCAGGCTCAAAAAGGTGAAACGTTATTGATTGATGCAGAGAAGCTAGATGAAAATTCATACATTGTTTACGCTCAGGCGGGATTTATAAAACCACTAGCAAAGAAGGTATAGCGAATGAGAATAACATTCGTAATACCAGAAAGCTCTCGCAGTTATTCTTTTATCCAACCTCCATGGGGCAGCTTAAAGACTGCTGCTGTCATGGAAAAAGTTTATGGCTGTCAATTTACAATCGTTGATAATAGGGTGGAGCGCTTGCCTCTAAGAGCGCTAGTTGAAAGAATTGAGGCTAGCAATCCTGACGTTCTGATGTGCACAACCAATACCTATGACCAGTCACAGGTCTATATATTGGGTCCACGTTTGCATCGTATAATGGATACTGTAAAGAAACTCTCAGAGTTACCTTATCCGTATATAGTATGTGGGCCACACATAGGGGCCAATACGGAATTATTTTCTCGAGATGTAGATTTTGATTTCGGACTAAAAGGGCAGTTCGATATGACGCTGCCAGCTTCCTTTGATGAGATTTGCAAACATATTGAGCAAAAGAATAAATCAGAAACAAGCAGTAGATTGAAAATTACCTTTGAACAGCCAAAGGAGCAGGATGTATCGCTTGAAAGAATTATTCCTGATTATTCTAAGATCCCTATGGAACGCTATTTTGGCGACCATATTCGAAATAATGTGGCAAGAAGAAAGGCCAATTGGGGCCTGGTTCTAGGCTCTAGGGGTTGTCCATATTCATGCGAATTTTGTCATCTATTCCTGGGTAGAGGACTAAATGCACGTCCAATTGATTCAATTCTTGAGGAAATTGAGGTGCTGTATCGTCATCATAATGTACGCGGTTTCTGGTTTATGGACTACACATTCACCGCCAATAAGAAATGGACCAAAGAGCTTTGTGAGGGTATTCGTGATCTAGGTTTTAAAGATCTTACTTTTTCTTGCCAAACCAGGGCGGATAGAATTGATGAGGAAACGGCTCAATATCTCTCTGCGGCTGGCTGCTCGGATGTTTGGTTGGGGATTGAGTCTTTCGGTAATTCGACACTTGAGGCGGCTAACAAAAATATCCCTATTTCCGATACATATCGCGCCATTCAGCTTGTCAGAAAATATAATATGCAGCCAGTATCTTACATTATGCTTGGCCTGCCGGGAGAGACAGCCGAAACACTAAAACAGACTCTAAGTATGTTTGCTGATCTCGAACTGAGTTATCTGGATGGAATTGAACTTTCTACGCCACGTCCAGGAACCCCACTCTTTGACAAATATAAGGATGAATTCCCAAGGTTAAAGACAAGTTGGGATTATCTGGATACAGTTGCTGGTTTGCTAGGAAATGAAGTCACTCCAGGCATGTTTCTTGAGGCCTTCAAGTGGCTGGCAAAAAGAACTGCAATCTATGATAAATCGTCAATTCCGGACTTTAATATAACAGCAGCTGATTTGGAAATAAAACGTAGGATTCTAGATTTGGGACGGATCGCAAGTTAGCCATGGCAAATGTAATAAAAGAGCCCCCTCGTATTCTGATAGGAGATGATGAACAGGCCTCTCTTATGTCCTGCGTTAAAGAATTAAACAGCGGAGCCAAGAATAATAATCAATTGGTGTCTGACTTTGAGGCACAATTCGCCGAACATCTCAATGTTAAGCATGTTATTGCAACAAATAGCGCCACCAGTGCTTTGCAGGTTGCATTGCAGGCAGCCGGAATTAAAAAAGGCCAGGAAGTAATCGTTACGCCTTACACATTTTCTGCAACAGCCCATGCTATTATCAATGCAGGTGGTGTTCCTGTCTTCGCAGATATTGACGAAGAGACACTCTGCCTTGATTTAGAGGATGTAAGATCTAAAATATCAGAAAAAACATTCGCTATCATGGCGGTCCATATTGGAGGGAAAGCCGAAAATATGGGCGCCTTGTGTGAGCTTGCGGAAGTCAATAATATTTTGGTGTTTGAGGATGCAGCTCAGGCCCATGGAGCTAAGTGGGAAGATCGGTATGTCGGTACATTCGGCAGGGTAGGCGTTTTTAGCTTCGGCACCAAGCTTGTGAGCTGTTTTAGGGGGGGCGCGATTGTCACAGATGATGATCGTATGGCTCAATTATGTCGTTCTTATATATATCATGGAGTATCTAATAATAAGAACTCACCTTTTACGCATGACTGGGCGGGCTATAATTTTCAATTGACCGGAGTTCAGGCGGCATTATTGATGCCACAGATAAAGAAGTTGCCTCAGCGTTTCGAGAGGCGGTATCAGAACGGTCTTTATCTGAAGAAAAGAATAGAAGAGATTGATGGGCTTAAAGTTGCCTCACCATCAGTTGGTGGGACATCAAATTTCTATATGTTTGAGATATTATACAATGACAATTACTTCTCAGGCACTAGGGAAAGTCTTATTTCAGCGCTCATTGAGAGCGGCTTACCCGTGTTAGATGCAAATATCATTGATAAACCAATTTATGAGAATCCCTCATTAAAACCTTACCTGAGAGAACCTTGTAAGAAGGCAGAGCAAGTATATAGGCGGCTGAT